>NZ_JACIAP010000004.1:0-449023 GCF_014194875.1 Sphingomonas sp. BK481
GCAACCAGACCGTGTGGCCGTTCGCTGCGGTGACACCCCTCTAGGCCCACTCCCCAACCCCGTCAAATGCAAATTTCACTTTTATGGCAATTTTTGCGCCCTGGCGCGTTCTGCGCCCCCAACGGCGCGGAACAGGGTCCGGCCGGCGATATTGTACGAGCCCGGCCGCAGGAACGACGCGATCCAAGTGCGTTGCCACTGAGCGGGATCAGGATATTCCATAAGTCGAGCGATTCGAACGGTGAGCCGAGCGCATCACACACTTCCTCGGTCATCCCCCTCAGAGGCGTTCTCGTTCCTACTTGATGACCAGCGTCTTATCCGAACATCGCCCCGGCAGCACCTCAGGCCCACGCGCGTCTTTTGCGACGCGGAGTCCCGCGGCGGACAAGCTCGTCCGGAAGCTGCGCGACCGGCACCCCCTGTCGGCTGCCGAGGAGGTCGCGCTTAACACGTTGCTTGCAGCCAAAGCCGGGCCAATTTCCGGACGGACGGTGTTGCTCGACCGGGGAACGCGTCCAAGCGGGATCCATGTCCTGCTTGACGGTTGGGCGTGCCGCTACACGTTGCTCGCCGATGGGCGCCGCCGGATCGTCGCCTTTTATCTTCCGGGCGATGTCTGTGATTTCGACGTCTTCCTGCTGGCGGGGATGGACCAAACGATCGCCGCGATCACCCCTGCACGCGTCGCGGTGGTCGATGCCCCGATGCTGGCCGGGCTTGCGATCGACCATCCGCCCCTGACGCAGGCCCTGTGGTGGGAATCGCTGACCGCCGCCGCGATCCAGCGCGCCTGGACGCTCAATGTCGGGCAACGCAGTGCCAAACAGCGAATCGCACATCTGTTGTGCGAGCTATATCTGCGAATGGACCGGGTTGGGCTCGTACAGGACGGCAGCTGTGCGCTGCCGTTGACCCAGTTCCATCTGGGGGATGCCTGTGCGCTGACGTCCATCCACACCAATCGTGCGCTTCAAGAGCTGCGCCGTGACGGCTTGCTGTCGCTCGAGGCCCGACGCCTGACGATCCACGACTGGCCGGCGCTGGTCGATTTGGCCGCGTTCGCCCCCGCCTATCTCCAACTGTCCAAGCAGCCCGGTACCTCGTGATAGTGCGGCCCTTGGCTGAACAGCGGCCCGGGTGGTGGTCTGCTTCTTCATAGACGTCCAGCTAAGGCGGCGTTACCGCTCCAGCGTGCCACGCCACCCCGTTAAGCCATTAACGCCCGCTCGCCACAGAGCCGTCTGCAGACAGGCGGTCTCCGGGCGAGCGAGACTAGACGCGGCCTATTTAACGGCCGCCAGACCTACAGCCGGAAGGACAGCGACGCGACATAGGTCCGCCCGTTCTTGTAGAAGGCCGTGGGCCGATCGGGCGTCGCGTTATACTGGCGATAGGTCTCGTCGAGCAGGTTCTGCGCGTTGAGCGACAGCGTGACCTGCTTGGTCAGGTTGAACCCTGCCGACAGATCGAGCTGGTTATACGCGGCGACCATTTCGCGCGAGCCGAGACGGCCAATCGTGCGGAAATACTTCGTCCGGTAATTGTAGCTCAACCGCGCCTGGAACGGTCCGCTTTCGAAATAGGGGATCACGTTGACGGTGTGCTTCGACAGATAGGGAAGGTTGAGATCGGCGCCCGACGCGTCGGTCGAGGAGGTCGTGCTGTCCTGATAGGTATAATTCGCCTGGAGCCCGAACCCGCCCCAGATCTCGCTCTGCCCGGAAACGAGGATCCCGTTCACCTTCGCCTTGCCGCCGTTGATCGGCTGCGAAACGCTGTAATTGTTCTCCAGCCGCCCGGTCAGCGAATTGAACAGCGTCACCCCCTCGGTCCGGGTCGTGATGATGTAGTTGCTGATGTCGCGACGGAAGGCCTCGACCGCGAGCAGGCTGCCCGGACGCGGGTAGAATTCCGCGGTCAGCTCGTAATTGGTCGACTCATACGGCTTCAGATTGGGATTGCCGCCACCCGCATCGCGCGTCGTATCGTTTTGCGAGATCGATGCCGCCAGATCCTGATAGCGTGGCCGCGAGATCACCTTGGCGACCGCACCGCGGAAGATGAGCGACGAACTCGCCTCATAGGCGATATTGAAGCTCGGCAGGAACTTCAAATAGTCGGTCGATGTCGTCGTCGGGGTCGGCACGGGGTTGGGGTTGGCCGCGGTCGACAGCGTCAGCGCATAGTCCGACACGTCCTTGGTATAGACCAGCCGGCCGCCGATATTGCCGCGAAAGCCGCTCTGCTCGAAATTGAGCTGCGCATAGCTCGCCGCGACGGTTTCCTTGACCCGGGTCGACGCGCCGATCTTGCGGATCAGCGGCGAATTGATCGCATTCGCCAGGATGTCGATCACCGACTGTTCGGACAGGTTCAGATACTGAGTCGCGTTGCCCAACCCGCCGCTGCCGCTGAATGTGCCGTCCGGGGTCGACGCAGTCGGCACGTTGAGCTGCGATGCGAGCTGGGACGTGGTGAGATAGGTGTTGATGCCGCGGCCGTCGATGCGGTTGACATGGTCGGTGACGCGCGCGCCGAGCATCAGCTGCGTGAACGGCCCGAACGAAACCGGGATCGTCGCATCATAGCCGCCGAAGATGTCGCGATCGGTCGTCACGCTATAATCGAGTCCGCCGATCTGCGCGGCGTTCAACTGCGTGCCGCCGACCAGCACCGGGCTGCCCTCGATCTGTGCGGGATTGTTGTTCGGGTTGGTGAAGTAGTTTGCAGGGTTGGTCGGGTCGCCGGTGAAGTTGACCGTCGCCGTATCGTTGGTGAAGGCATAGCTGAACGGCAGTCTGGTCTGCACGTTGAACAGATATTCGGGATTGCGCCCGCCCCTCGCCCGGCTCCAGCCACCCGCGAACGACACCTTGGCGCCGTCATCGCCTTCCCAATCCGCGAACAGGTTCAGATTATCGGTGGTCAGCTTGGTCTTGCGGACGAGCGTGTCGAGCTGCGCGCTCTGGCTCGTGGCAGCACCGAAGGTCGCGGCGTTGACGACCCCGTTGCTGATATTGGCCGACTGCAGCACGTTACCCGTCCAGGCCCCGGGAATGGTGTACATCGACTGGCTGTAATTGTCGTAATTGCCGTTGATGTGCAGGCCGTTGAGCGTCAGCGTCAGCTCCGAGCTGGGGCGGTACTGCACGGTGCCGGACACGCTCTTGCGCTCGCGCGTCTGCTGGAAATAGGCATAGTTGATGCCGAACGGCGAAGCGGCCTTGTAGAGATCCGCAATTGTTCCGCCGGTGATGGTCGCACCCGGGCTCTTCAGGCTGAGCGTGCCGTCCTGCGCGCGGTTGACGAACGGGCTGTTATAGGTGCCGTCCGCATTCGCCGCGGCATTGTCATAGCCGAAGAATTCCACGCCGGCGCGCGTCAGGCTCTGCTTGTCATAGGTCGCGGCGACCAACACACCGAACGTCTCCGCATCGTTTTTCCAGCTGTACAGCCCCGAGCCGCGGACATTGCCCTTGTCCGAACGGTCGTTGTACGAATAGCCGCCCGACGCGAAAATCGAATTGGCCTTGAGCTCGAGCGGCCGGCGGGTGCGGACGATGACGGTGCCGCCAAGGCTACCCTCCTCGATCCGCGGCTCGGGCGACTTGTACACCTCCAGCCGGTCGACGAGTTCGGGCGCGAGCAACGAATAGTTGAAGGTGCGGCTCGACGGGTCATTGTCGTTGCCGCCCCAATCCGCCGACGCGAGCGCATGACCGTCGAGCAGCATCCGGTTCAGCGCGGGATCGGTACCAAGGATGGCGACCTTCTCGCCCTCGCCGAAGCGCCGATCGATGCTCACGCCCGGGATGTGCGACAGCGATTCAGCGACGTTGCGGTCGGGAAACTTGCCGATCGCTTCGGCGCTAATCACGTCGACCACGGCATTGGCCTCGCGCTTGACCGCGATCGCGCTGCGCAGGCTGCCGCGGATACCGGTGACGACGATGTCGCTGTCCGCGTCTCCCGAGGGGGCGGCCTGCGTGGGGGGTGTCTGCGCGGATGCGGGCTGCTCGGCGGCGGCTGGCGGGGCCGACGACGGCGCGGTCTGTGCACCCGCAGGCGCGATCAGCCCGGCGATCGCGCTGGCGACCACGCCGGTGGATGCGAGCAACATCTGCTTAGGAAAAACCATTGGTCAAAGCCCCTTTTCATAGGCGCCATCGCGCCATCCCGATGCAGCCCATGCCTGCACCCGTAAATCCCGCGAATCGCCCGGTATTCTTTTGGTAGCCAGGTCGATGTCTAGGCGTCGCTACCTATATCAAATTCATTTTCCGAATCTAATGCGAAAATTACCTTTTTATTACCAATTCTGGGAGGGACGCATTTCAGTCCGGCGATTGCCCCGTGGCTGCGGACCTGACATCAGCGAGACCCGGGCCGAATCCGTTCGACAAGGCAAGACGCGTCAGCGCATCAATCCGCCCATATACTCCACGCCTCCAAAGATGGTGTGAGGCGCGGATCAACGGCACATTCTTTCGCCTTTCGAGGGACTTACCCGCGCTTACTGACAGGCGCTAGCGCATCATGACCCCGGAAGCCGACGCCAGGGCCGACCGCAGCGGATCGAATACTCACTTAGGCTCGAGTAGTATTCGCTGGCGAACTGCAAATAAGGGCAACATTCCATACCAAAGTAGGATATTTGGGGTGTTCAACGAGCCATGCGGTTCGCGCACAGCGGATCGCGCTACCACCCCTAGCGTAAGCGCTGATCAGGCGAGCGCGGAACATCCGCGTTGCGAGATGCTGCGCGCGGCAGCGCACTGTCTATGGCGCCGGAGCCCCTGCCCATGGCATAGGGCCTGATCAACCCCATGGTCGCGCAATTCATCCGTGTGGGGGGCGTGCCTACGATTCCCCCGCACCTGCGCCACTCGCGGGGCAGATCGCTCGCCCTATCGCAGGATCGGCAGTGTTGCGGGCTTCCCGGGGAACCGCTCGCATGACAAGGGGTTTCTGAAATTGGCCGTTTTGGCCGTATCCCGGGAGACGATACACAATGACTGATTTTGCCGATCTTGTAGATGGATACCAGCGGTTTCGGACGTCTGACTGGCGCCGCCAGCATGACCGTTGGGAGAAATTGAAAGTCGGACAGGAACCGCGCGTCATGGTGATCGCCTGTTCGGACAGCCGGGTCGAACCCGCGCAGATCTTCGACACGTTGCCTGGTGAGATGTTCGTCGTCCGCAATGTCGCCAACCTTGTTCCGCCGTTCGAGACGGGTGGCGGCTATCACGGCGTTTCTGCCGCGGTGGAATTTGCGGTCACGCAGCTCAAGGTCGGCGAGATCGTCGTACTCGGCCATGGCCAGTGCGGCGGCTGCAAGGCGGCGCTCGCAGGCACGTTCGACAAGGCAGAGCGCGGCCAGGGTGGCTTCATCAGTGACTGGGTGCATCTGCTCGACGGCGCACGCGAGTCCGTCGCCAAGGATCATGCCGATCTGAAGTCTGAAGAGGCTCGCGAGGCGATGGAGCAGGCTGCCGTTCGGACGTCGATTGAAAATCTGCGGACCTTCCCGTTCGTCCGCGATGCAGAGGCTGCCGGCGATCTCGAGATCCGCGGCGCGGTGTTTGCGATCGACGACGGCATTCTGCGCGTGATGGACGAGGATGGCGGGTTCACGCCGGCTCAGCCCCGCGCGGACTGATGCCGAGGCCGGGCCGGCGAAAGTCTCGTCGGCCCGGCGCATCTTTACTTCAAACCTTATCTGCTGGCCGCTGCGAGCTCTCGCAAATGGTCAGGGGAGACCGAGACTGTAGGCGGGTTGCGGCCCGTCAGATTAGGGCGCTATGTTGCTGGCTTCTGACTGGAGGTCCTATGACGCGCCTTGCCTTGGTTATCGCTGCCGGTCTGTCGGCCGCCACAGCGGCATATGCCGCACCCGATCCCGCGCCGAGCGCCGCCCTGGTCGCGGCAACCAAAGCCGGGACGCGAACGCCCGCGACGATCGCGCGTGACGCCTTCCGCCATCCCGCTCAGACGCTCGCGTTTTTCGGTGTGAAGCCTGGTGACACGGTCGTCGAGATCTGGCCCAGCGGCGGCTGGTATACAGAGATCCTTGCGCCCTATCTCGCGGCCCGCGGCACGCTTTATGCCGCCGCGCCGACCGAGAAGGGTCTCGCAGCTGTCCGGGCCAAGCGGCAGGCGATGCCCGAAGCCTATCGCGCGCTGCGCTATGCCATGTTCCCGGCAGTCGCCGGCCAGCCGACCGTTCCCGCAGGCTCGGCGGACGTCGTGCTGACCTTCCGCAACGTGCACAACTGGCGGTTCGGGGCCGCCGATCAGACCCAGGCCGCGTTCGACCAGATGTTCGCGATGCTGAAGCCCGGCGGCACGCTTGGCCTTGTCGAACACCATCTGCCCGAAGCGTCGGGCAAGATCGAGGAAGGCAAGAGCGGCTATATGAAGCGGTCGTCGGTTATCGCCTATGCCACCAAGGCAGGATTCAAGCTGGCAGGCGAGAGTGCGGTCAATGCGAACCCGAAGGATACGCATGACTATCCCAAGGGCGTGTGGACCCTGCCGCCCAATTACGCCGAGGGCGATGTTGGCCGCGCGCGCTATACCGCGATCGGCGAAAGCGACCGGATGACGCTCAAGTTCGTCAAACCCCGTTGATCGCCGCGCAGAGTGTCGCCCGTCGCATCCAAGATTTGGAAGCGGCGGGCTACGCTGTTACGACACCCGTGTGACCGCCACCCCACTCCGTTTCCTCGAACGTCTGCCGCTGCTATGGGATCGCCGCGCCATCGCGTACGGCGTTGCGGTCGCCCTCTCCATCGCCGCCTGCGCGATCCGGATCGGCGTCGATCACCTGCTGCCGCCCGGTTTTCCGTTCCTGACCTTCTTCCCGGCGGTCATCATCTCGTCCTTCCTGCTCGGGCGCGGTCCCGGTTCAGCGGCTGCACTGTTGTGCGGTGTGCTGGCCTGGTATTATTTCATCGCGCCACGCCAAGGGTTCACACTCGGCGTCGATACCGCGGTAGCACTGCTCTTCTATGCCGCAGTAGCTGCCGTCGACATCGCGCTGGTCCACTGGATGCAGCAGGCCAATCACCGGCTGCGCGACGAGCGCGAACGCAACGCCGACCTTGCGCTGCGCAGCGGGCTGCTGGCTGATCGGACCGAAGTGCTGTTCCGCGAATTGCAGCACCGCGTATCGAATAATCTCCAGATGATCGGGGCCGTCCTGGCGTTGCAGAAGCGCGGTATCGCCGACCCCGCCGCGGCTCTCGCGCTCGACAATGCGGCGACCAAGATCACGCTGATCGGCCGGATCCAGCGGCAGCTCTACGATACCAGCGGATCGCTGATCGCGCTCGACCAGTTCCTCCACCAACTGACTGCCGACGTGATCGAGGCGGGCGGCAATCCCGGTATCGTCCACTCCGTTTCCGCACCGCCCGGCGTCATGCTCCCCCCTGACGCGCTGATCCCCGTTGCGCTGATCATGGCGGAGGCGATCGCCAACGCGATCGAGCATGGGCTGGTGGGACGCGATCATGGCAGCATCCGGGTCGATCTCGTCCAGACCACCACGGGGTTGCAACTCTGCGTGACCGACGACGGCGCCGGATTGCCCGAGGGATTCGATATGCGCGGCTCGACGAGCCTCGGTCTGAAGATCGCCACCACGCTAGCGCGACAGCTCGGTGGCAGCTTCGACGTCAGAAGCGCCGATCCGGTCGGCGCACAGAGCGTGCTGACCATCCCCCATTCCCCCGCAGGACAGCCCCCTACCCCATGATCATCCGCAGCGACGAATTCATCGATATCCCTCGCATCGCCAGCGGCACTCCTTCGGATGATGCCATGCCGTCACCAGGCGGCGTCATGCGCACGCACCTGTTCCGCCCCGCGGTCGAGGGACGCTATCCCGGCGTTCTACTGTTCTCGGAAATCTACCAGGTCACGGATCCGATCCGCCGACTCGCCGCCTATGTCGCCGGCCACGGCTTCTGTGTCGCGGTGCCCGAGGTCTATCATGAGTATGAGCGACCCGGGACGGTGCTGCGCTACGACGTGGCCGGCACCGATCGCGGCAACGCGCTGAAGGTCACGAAACCGGTTCACGCCTTCGACGCGGATGCGGTCGCGGCGCTCGACGGCCTCGCCATGCACCCCGCCTGTACCGGGCGGCTCGCGACGATGGGCGTCTGCCTGGGGGGACATCTTGCCTACCGCGCCGCACTCGATCCCCGCGTCTCAGCAGCGGCGTGCTTTTACGCGACCGACATCCACAGCGGCACGCTGGGTGAAGGCAAGCAGGATGACAGTCTGGCGCGCATGGAGGAGCTGAAGGCGGAAACGCTGTTCATCTGGGGGCGGCAGGACCCGCATGTCCCGTTTGCCGCGCGCGAGACGATCCGCGCACGGCTGGAGGCGGTCGGCGCCAATTATGGCTGGCTCGAGGTCAACGGCCAGCACGCGTTTCTGCGTGACGAGGGACCACGCTATGATCCCGCCCTGTTCACCCAGACGCTGAACGCGGTCATCGCTCTATTTAACCGCACCCTAGCCGGATGACGGCGCACCGCCGGTCAGCCGGCTAGGCGCCTCGCGGGCTCCGACGCAGGAGGCTCAGCGCGGCCACAACCGCGCTGCGCCGCGCACGCCCGAGGAATCACCCCAACGGGCCGGCACCACCTGCCCCTTCCAGTCGCCACCGAAGCTGTAGCGATCGATCACCGCGGGAAGCCGGGCGTAGATCGCCTCGACATTCGACATGCCGCCGCCGAACACGAAGACGTCCGGGTCGACGATATTGGCGATCATCGCCAGCGCGCGTCCGAGCCGATCGACATAGGTGTCGAGCGATGCGACCGCGTCGGCTTCGCCGTGTCGCGCGGCCTCGACGATCGCGGCGCCGTCGAGCATCTGCCCGGACCGGGCGGCATGCTCCTGCCGGAAACCGGTCCCCGATATCAGCATGTCGAGGCACCCGCTTTGTCCGCACCAGCAGGACGGACCGGGATATTCCGCCGCGGTCATCCATGGAAGCGGAACATGGCCCCATTCGCCGCCCATGCCGTTCGCGCCCTCGACGATGTGCCCGTCGACGACCAGTCCGCCTCCGACGCCGGTCCCGACGATCACCGCAAAGGCGGACCGCGCCCCCGCTGCCGCCCCGTCGACCGCCTCGGACAGCGCCATGCAATTCGCGTCATTGGCCATCCGGACCTGACGGCCGAGCGCAGTCTCCAGATCCTCGCGAAAGGCGCGGCCGTTGAGGAAGGTGGCGTTCGAGTTGCGCATCAGCCCGTCGCGCGGACTGATCGATCCGGGCGTACCGACCCCGATCGAGCCCATGGCGCCCGCCTCGCTCTCGGCGCGAGCGATCAGCTCGCCGATCGTCCCGATGGCGTCGTCGTAATTTCCCGGGTTCGGGCTGCGCACGCGGGCGAGGAACTGGCCGTCGGCGTCAAGGGCCGCTGCCTCGATCTTCGTGCCGCCGACATCGATACCGATCTGGATCACTGCATCTCTCTCTGACTTTGGTTTGGAGGCACCCTGCCCGCGAGAAATATAAAGTCAATTTGCTTTAACAATCAGCCCTTAATCAGGATGGCGTCCGACGGCAGGATCCGGTCGAGAAACGGCAGGATCGCAGCGCCCACGGCGGGCGCATCGCGCGACAGTGTGGCGCGCCGGATCGGTGCACGCGCCGGGATCGTCGGCGCCGCCGCGATCAGCTTGCGCGTCGTTTCCGACGCCAGTCGGTCGAGCACCAAGTCGGGGAGACGTCCGCCGATCAGCACCGCGGCCGGGTTGATCAGGCAGTTGACGGCGGTCAGCGCAGGCACGAGGGCGCTCGCGCACTCGTCGACCCATGCACTCAATGTGCTGCCGAACTGCTCGGCAAGCTCCAGCGCCGGGTCGAACGGCGTGGTCAGGCCCGCCTGTTCGAGCCGCGCGGCAAGTGCGGACAAGGACACCACGTCCTGAAGCACCTGTCCCGGCATGCCCGCCAGCGGCAGAAAGCCGAGCTCCCCGCTGCGGGCGTCGGCGCCGCGATAATAGGATCCGTCGATGACGACCCCGCCCCCAAGCCCTGCGCTGACCAGAATGTAGAAGAAGCTCGCATGGTCGAGCCCGCCACCGAACTGCGCCTCGCCGATCGCCGCCGCCGCCGCGTCATTATCGATATGGACCGACCAGGGAACGACACCGGCGAGCAGCGCCTGGAGGTCGACAGCACCCCAGCATTCATAGCCCGCCGGACGATGCGGCAACGCCACCTGCCCCAGATCGTCGGGCAGTGCCACGCCGACGCCGAGGATGCGATCGGCGCGCAGCACGTCCGATCGCCGGATCTCCGCGATCTCCTTGCCGACGATACCAATGATGTCGTCGGGCATCGCGAACGCGATCTGCTGTGTGAACCGGGACCGGACCTGCCCCGCCAGATCGAGCGATACGAGCGTGACGTTATCACGGTCGATGTTCAGCCCGATCGCGAAGCATCCATCGGGGTTGATCCGCAACCGCACCGCCGGCTGGCCGCGTCCGCCCTTGCGGCGCCCGGCATCGACGATGAGATCGGCCTCGAACAGGCGCCCGGTGATATTCGCGATCGTCGGCGCGGTGAGGTTGGTCATCGTCGCGATCTCGGTCCGTGTGATGTCCGGATTTCGACGGATGACCTGGAGCACGACGCGCTGGTTATAGTCGCCGGCCCGTTCGAGATTGGTGCCCGACAGGCTTGGGCCGAGCCGCACCGCGCGTTCCTCCGCAGTCACCCCGCCACCGGCATGCGGCTCGAAATCCGAGAAATCCACGGCTTGCTCCCTCCCCGGAACGTCGAGGCGCGCATCGATGTGACTTCGCGCGCCGCCCCGTCAGTCGTGCGTGCCGACGGCCCCAAATGCGATCCTATAGTCCGACATCCACCCCAGCCGGTCAATTGAATATGCCAAGTTGGTTATATCTCCGCACCGGCCCGGCACGGCAGCCTGCAGCCGGCCCCGAACAAGCCACGTCGCGCAGTTGCAAAGCCTGTGGTATCGCGCCGCAATTCAACCATTTGGAAAGATCGACATCGATGATTACACGGCTCGAAGATCTGGAGCGGGTCCGCGCCGAAAGCCGGTCGCTTGTCACCCGGCGATCCTTGATGTCGGCGGGCGCCGCGGTCGTTCCGATTCCGGGCGTCGACCTGGTCGCCGATGTCGGCCTGTTGACGACCCTGCTGCCGAAGATCAGCGAAATGTTCCAGCTCGATCACGAACAGGTGCAAAAGCTCGAGCCGCATCTCGCGCAGCAGGTGCTGGTGATGGCGTCGAGCATGGGTAACAACGTGATCGGCCGCATGGTCACCAAACGGGTGGTCGCCGCGCTGCTGCGGCGCGTCGGTGCGCGGGTCGCGGCGGGATCACTTGCCAAATATGTACCGTTCGTCGGTTCTGCCTTCGCCGCCACGATCAGCTTCGGCGCGATGAAGCTGGTCGGCAACGCGCATATCGAGGATTGCTACAAGACGGCGCTGGCCTTGCTGCCCGCGTCGGGGCAAATCGCTCCGGTCTCGACCCCGGCGGGCGGTATCGCACGCTGACCCGGCGCACGCAGCGCCCCACGAAGAGGACCGACACATGGCGAAACAATATTGGGCACAGTTGATCGACTTCGAAGAGGAGATGCAGTCCGCGTGCATCTCCGGCGCGACCGATCACGAGGATGCCGCCGAGACGCTCATCTCCGACTTTGTTGGGCAGATGGGTGGAGAAATCACCAAGGGCGCTGTGCGCGTCTGGGTGCAGGGCGAAAACCGCGAGAAGGTCTATGACTGGACCGTCGACCTGATCATCCCAGAGGATGACGGCACGCACGGCGGCGACGAGGATGAAGAGATCGAGGTCGAGGCCGAGATCGAGTTGATCGAACGCACCTGACGCCCCCGCGCCAATCAGGCACCCCGTGCACCGTGGCGTACGGGGTGCCCTGGCTTGAGCCGCAACAGATTAGCTCGGGGCGCCCTCGCCGCCGTTGAACCCGCGCTCGAGAATCTGCGCGACCAGCCGATCGCGTGAGCGTGCGGTTCGCTCGCCCAGGACGACGGCGATCAGTCGGCGGTTGCCGCGCTTGGCCGATGCCGCCAGATTGAACCCGGCCTCGACCGTATAGCCCGTCTTGATGCCGTCGAGCCCGTCGAAGGCGCCGAGCATGTGATTATGGTTCTGCAACTGCCGTCCCGCCCAGCGAAACGACCGGGTGCTGAAATAGGCATAGCGATCCGCATGCTGGTCGATCAGCGCCTTGGACAACATGGCCATGTCGGTGGCGGTCGTGAGATTGGCGCCGGGCAATCCAGTGACGTTGGTGAACGACGTCCGCCGCATGCCGAGCGTCCGCGCCTTTGCGGTCATCCGCCGCGCGAAGCCGGCTTCGCTGCCACCCAGTTTTTCGGAAAGTGCCACCGCCACGTCATTGGCCGAACTCACCGCGATCGCCCGGATCGCTTCGCCGACGGTCAGCCCGGCACCGGGTCGCAGACCGAGCCGTGACGGCGGCTGGTTTGCCGCAGCGCGTGAGAATTTGACGGTGTCGGACAGCTGCAGCTTGTTCGCGTCGAGCGCGTCGAACGCGAGGAACAGCGTCATCATCTTGGTCAGCGACGCGGGTCGACGGACCAGATTGGCCCCTTGCGCATATAATACCCGGCCGTCGCGCGCGTCGATCAGGATGGCCGACACGGTCCGCGCCGCCGCGGGCGATGGCGCGGCGAGCACGGGTTCAGCCAAAGCCGGAACCGCCATTGCCGTCCCGGGAATCGCGGCCAGCGGCACCGGCGCGGCGCGGCTCGCCACCCCGGCGGGCGACGCCGTCGATACCGCAGACGACATGGGCAGAACCAGCGTGGCCAGCGCCGCCAGCACTGCCGGGATACGGCGCTGATAGGCGCCGGTCGGCATCGGCCTCACTGCGGCTCCATCTCGTTCGTGGCGGGCACGTCATCGGTGGGTTCGCTCGCGCTGCTGCCATCGCGGCGGACGCGCGCAGTCATGCCCGTCGCATCGGCATCGTCCTGCATCTGAACGTCCGGCGCGATTTCCGGAGCGGGAGGGGCTTCGGCCTTGACCTCCGCAGGGGCGGGCGCAGGCGCTTCCTCGACCACCGCCGGCGCCTCGGCTTCGGCGGGGGCCTCTTCCTCATACGCGCTGTTTTCTGTCACGGGTGCGGTGTCCGGCTCCGACGGGGAACAGCCGCCGAGCGCGGTCGCCAACAGGCTCGCGCCGAGCGCGAAGCGGATCGCATATGCCTTGGTCATCATGGTCATGTCCCTCATCGTGCTGCCATCGCCTGCGCCGCCGACCGTGCCTCGATCTTGGAGGCCAGTGTCGAATCCCAGCTATAGGGATCCGCGCGGAAGTTCATCTGGCCGTTACCACTGGCGAATGCCGTCCAATAGAGGAGATAGACCGATACGGGCTTGCTAAGCCGCGCCCGCACCGTCGCGCCCTTATCGACCGTCGCCGCGACCGTCTCGGGGGTCCATTGCGGATCACCCGCCAGCAGGAGGTTGGCAAGCTCGGCGGGCTTTTCGAGCCGGACGCACCCATGGCTCGCCAGACGGCTGAAGCTCGCAAACTTCGCGCGTGACGGGGTGTCGTGCAGATACACCGAATAGGGATTGTCGAAATCGAACTTGTACCGCCCCAGCGCGCTCTGCGTACCAGCGGCCTGCTGCAGCCGCGTGCCGCCGATCACCTTGAAGCCGTTGCGCTTCAGGTATCCCGGATTGGCCTTTTCCTTCGGCCAGAGCTCGCGTGTCGCGATCGAGGTCGGGACGTTCCAGGGCGGATTGATCACGACGCTGTGAATCGTCGAGGTCAGCATCGGCGTCTCGTCACCCGGTCGCCCGGTGACCGCGCGCATCGACGTGATCGGCCGGTCGCCGTCGAATACCGTCAGGACCGCGGCGGCAATATTCACCTGAATGCGATCCTTGGGCAGTTCCTGCGGCAGCCAGCGCCAGCGTTCCATGTTCGCCATGATCTGGCGGACGCGATCGGTCGCCGAGACGTTCAGCGCACCCAGCGTCTGCCCCGACACGATCCCGCTCGGATTGAGCCCGTAGCGCCGCTGCGCGCGACGTACCCCCTCGAGCAGCGCAGCGTCGAACCGGTCACCACCAGTCGATACGTCCTTGTCCTCGACCGCAAGCCGCTGGCGGAGCGCAGTCACACGCGGGCCCGTCGCGCCGATCGTCATATCCGGGCCACTCGCCAGCATGGACCAACCGCCCGCCGCAGCGATCGCGCGATAGCGCTCGAGCCCGGCCTTGAGCCCGTCATACCCTGAATAGGGTGGCGGCAACGCAGCGAACCACGCGGCGATCCGGTCACGCTTCACCGCATCGGCAAAGCCCGGCAGCGGATCGAAGGCCGGCGGGCGCATGCCCCAGTCCCGCTGGAAGTCGGCTTCGGACAAGCGCCCGGCATGGACGGCGCGGGCATGGTCGAGCGCTTCGCGGACCAATGTGTCATTGTCGACGTCGAGTACGAGCGACGGCCGCGCGAACGCGAGCCCCTGCCCCATCGTGTCCGACGCAAGCAGCTTCTGCAGCTGCTTGACCTGGGCAACGGACAGCACCGGCATGCGAACGGTAGGAACCACTGGCGGCACCGCCATGCGCGGCGTCATCGCCTGCGCCGGAAGCGCAGGCTGGACGGCCGGCGGGTTCGATGGGGCGACGGGCCTTTGCGGCTGGGTCTGGAACAGTTGCGGCGGCACCAGCTGCTCCTGCGCCGCTCGGGCCGAAACGGCGTCGACCGGGAGCAACAGGGCCACCACCGCGGCACCGCTCAGCATCGTGCCGAACCAGGGGGCGTTCGTCTTTGTCTTTGAAAGGCTTTGCATAGCGTCCCTATAGCGATCGCGTCCTGCGTCGCACGGGCAATATCGCCCTAGCCTGAATAAAGCCCGGACGACGCGATATTTCCCGCCGCCTCGCCGAATATCGCAGGGCCCAACGCCCCCTTCGGCCTGGGCGCGGCCGTGCCCGTCATTTGCGCGCCGCCCGAGTCGCGTCGCGCTCCGCCGCGAACGGCTCGGACGCGTTCCAGACTGGCCATGCCGTCCCCTCGGCGACCTCGCGGCCCAGCGCATAGGCGACGCTACCCTCCTGCGCGGCGCCAGTCATGTCCCAGCGCGCGTCGAACTCGTCGCAGGTCTGGTGATAGCATCGTGCGTTGAACCGATCGCGCATCGCCTCGCCTGCCTTCGTCCCGCCCGTCACCAGATCGCGGCCCGCGCGGAAATACACCCCCGGCACGCCCTTCTGCGCCAGCGCGTAATGGTCCGAGCGGTAATACCAGCCCGCCTCGGTATTCTCCTCGGGCACGATCCGCAGCCCCTGCGCCGCCGCAACCCGCGTGAGGTCACGCTCCATCGGCGTTCGCCCGACGCCGATCAGTTCGAGATCGCGGGTTCGCCCCAGCACGACATGCGGGTCGAGACTGAACTGTGCTGCGGTCATCGCGAGCGGCAGGACCGGATGGTCGGCGTACCAGCTTGCACCAAGCAGCCCCTTTTCTTCCGCAGTCCACAGCGCGAACACGACCGAACGCCGCGGCCGGGCGGCGCCCGCATAGGCGTGCGCGATCTCGAGCAGCGTCGCGGTGCCGGTCCCGTTGTCGATCGCACCGTTGCGGATCCGGTCCGCGGGCGGATCGAACGCGTTCTCCCCATAGGCATCCCAATGCGCGCCATAGAGAATGCTGCCCGCCGCGGGATCGGTGCCCGGAAGAACGCCGACGACATTGTGGCTCGCGACATGTTCCATCCGCGTTTCGACGCGCGCCGACAGGGTCGCCCCCTTCAACGTGATCGCGGCAAAGTCTGCGCGCTGTGCGGCAGCCTTTGCCGTGGCATAATCCATGCCCGCCTGCCCCAGCAGGCGGATCCCGATGTCGTTGCGCAGATTGCCGCGCACTCCGAATGCCGCAGGCACCGTCCCCGTGTCGAGCGCATAGCCCGGTACCGCGTCGCCGTTCGCGATCTGCAGCCAGGGATAGCTTGCCGGAAACGTCTCGTGGATCGTCAGGAACGCCGCCGCGCCGCGCTTCTGCGCCTCGTTCAGCTTGGTCCGTGCGGCTGGGCTCGAGGCGCGTCCGCCAAATCCCAGGTCCCGCCCCGCCTCGACATCGGGATCGCCGGCCAAGGCGACGACGATCTTGCCGCGCACATCGACCCCGCGATACGGATCATAGCCGAGCGTCGGCTCGACCACGCCATAGCCGACAAAGACGATATCGGCATGGTCGAGCGCGGTCGTGCCGACGATCCGCGACGATGCCGCGATCTCGATCCCCGGTCGTAATGGCACCGACTGGTTGCCGAGTTGCAGCGTGAGGGTTGCGGCATCGCGGGTCCAGCGCAGCAGGGGCACACGCTGCCGATAGCTGGCGCCGACAATGGGCTGCAACCCGAGTTGCTTGAAGCGTTGCTCGAGGAATTCGAGCGTGACCGCCTCGCCCGCCTGGGTGGGTCCGCGCCCGTGAAACGCATCCGCGCTCAGTGTCTTGACGTCCGCCTTGATCCGGTCCGGCGACAGGATGGGCGGCCGTGGATCAGCGGCGATGGCGGCGGTGGTGGCCGAGACGGTGAGCAGCAGCAGCGGCAGGAGGCGTTTCATCGGCTCAACCTGCCTAAGATGCGTCGCACGCACAAGCGACCGAATGAGATCGCGCGCTATTCCCGTGCCTTAGGCTGCGACGTTCAACCAGGCAGACGAACCTGAACGCGGCGAAAGCGCGCTTCGACAAAGCTGTAGACGCCGAACAGTCCCAGCCCGACGCCCGTCGCGGCCAACAGCCATTTGCCCCCCGGTTGGTCCTGCAGCATCGCCAGCGCGTCGGCCATGCCGCCGGCTTCGGTGGCATGCGCATTCCATGCCGCGACCGCGAAGAAGCCGGCAATTATGGTGAAGACGACCGCGCGCGCGCTATAGCCCAGCCGCCCCATCGTGCAGACATAGGAAGGCAGCGAGCCGTCATTGTGCAGGTCCTTGACGAAATCGCCCTTCCAAGCCTTCTTCGCCTGCATCACAGCCGCGGTGAGGATACCGATTGCGACTACGGCAACCAGCACGCGGCCGAACGGCACCGAAAGCAGCCAGCCTGTCCAGTCGCGGGCGCTCTCGTCACCCGGGGACTGCCCGCCACCGCCCGTCCTTGGTTGCCAGGCGAGACGTGCCGCACTCCAGGCAAGGATGAGGTGGGCGATCCCGCTGACGACGTGCCCGATCCGGGTCAGGGCGCCCTTCGCGTCGCGCATGATCTGCTCCGGATCGGCGATCGCTTCGGTCAGCCGCCACACCGCATAGCCGAGCAGACCCGCGGCAATGACGGCCAGCAGGACGGCACCGAGCTGCTCGTCCGCTAGCGATCCAATCGCACCCTGATTGTCGGCGATCGTCCCGCCGCGCATTGCGGCATCGACCGCAAACCAGGCCACTAGGCAATAAACCAGCCCGCGCGCGGCGAACCCAAGACGTGCGAGTTGCGTCGCACGGACATCCGAGATGGTCACCGCAAATCCCCCTGGATCATATTGATCGTTACGCCGGCTAAACCCGCCGTGCGCAGCGACGTTCCGCCGGCGGTCACGACATCGCCGCGGCGACGCGGATCGGCGCAGCCCGGTACCGCGCCCGGGCCGCACCGGACCGTCAGGCGTGGACCACCTCTGCGGCGTCCGCGAAGGGGACCGGAAGGCGCGCAATCGCGGGACGCGCGATCAGGTAGCCCTGGCACAACCGTACCCCGAGCGCGCGCAACGCCGCCAGTTCGCCCGAAGTCTCGATCCCCTCGGCGATCGGGATGATGCCAAGTTCGTCGCACAACGCGATGACCGCGGCGACGATCGACCGCTTCACGGCGGACCCGTCGATCCCGCGGACCAGTGCCATGTCGATTTTGATGACATCGGGATTAAGTTCGGCGAGCAGCCCCAGCCCCGCATAGCCCGCGCCGAAATCGTCGATCGCGGTCACGAACCCTTGCGCACGGTACGCCTCGATGATCCGCCGTACATGCGGCACGTCGCGCATGCGCTCGTTCTCGGTGAATTCGAACATCAGGTTGCGCTTGTCGAAGCCGACCCGCGCCGCGGCCCCTAGCGTCGCCCGGATACAGGCATTGGGTTCATAGACCGCGTTCGGCATGAAATTGATCGACAGCTTCACGTCCTCGCCCGGCGTGAACAGCGCGCCAGCCATCTCCACCGCGCGCACACGGCAAGCCTGATCGAACCCGTAGATCATGTCCCCCGACACCCTGTCGAGGATCGCCCCCGCGCCCGCACCGTCGGTGCCGCGAACCAGCGCTTCATAGGCCCAGACCCGCTCCGTCGCGATGTTGACGATCGGCTGGAACGCCATCGTGAAATCGAACGGGAGCACGCTGCCGGTGCCACAGGCACCGCACGTCACACGGGTCGCCGTCTCGACTGGTGCGATCGCGTCTGCTGGAGCGCGGGCTGCAGCCCGGAATGGGGCGGGGTCGATAAATGTCACTGTCGCTCCTTACCGCGCTCTATCGGGGCCGGACGGGCATAAGGACCGGCGCGACGCCACCTCACTCCAAACTCGGTGAGGTCATTGTTAATCTACAACAATTAACAGAGTGAGTAGTACTAGCTTATTATCATAGATCAAGTATCTTGTAGACGTGAAAACATGCGTCAATTGGTTGGCGGACGGCGGCGATAGCTCAGCGCTTCGGCGACATGGATACGCGCTACGTGATCGGCGCCGGCCAGATCCGCGATCGTCCGCGCGACGCGCAGTATCCGGGTATAACCCCGCGCGGTCAGCCGCATCGCCTCCGCCGCCTGCACGAGCAGACGCTGTCCTGGCGGATCGGGGGTAGCGACCGATTCGAGCAACGGACCGTCCGCCTCGGCATTCGTCCGCACGGGATGATCACGATAGCGCTCCGTCTGCACCCTGCGGGCGGCGGCCACTCGCACTGCCACCGCTGCCGATCCCTCGCCGGCCTGGGGCAGGACGAGATCCGCCGCCGTGACCGCTGCCACGTCGATGTGCAGGTCGATTCGGTCGAGCAGCGGCCCGGACACCCTGGCCTGATAGTCCGCGGCGCAGCGCGGTGCCCGCGCACAGGCAAGGCCGGCATCGCCGAGATGACCGCAACGACACGGATTCATCGCCGCGATCAGTTGGACGCGCGCGGGGAAGGTCACATGCGCATTGGCGCGCGCGACGCTGATCGTTCCCGTCTCGAGCGGCTGGCGCAGCGAATCGAGCACCGCCCGCTGGAATTCGGGCAATTCGTCGAGGAACAGCACACCCAGATGCGCCAGACTAACCTCCCCGGGCTTCACCTTCAGGCCTCCCCCGGTCAGCGCGGCCATCGACGCCGAGTGATGCGGGCTGCGGAACGGCCGGGTCCGGGTCAGCCGCCCCCCCGACAGCATGCCCGCGACCGACTGGACCATCGACACTTCGAGCGCCTCGGCGGGGTCGAGCGGCGGCAGGATCCCCGGCAGGCACGCCGCCATCAGCGATTTGCCCGACCCCGGCGGACCACACATCAATAGATTATGCCCACCCGCCGCAGCGACCTCCAGCGCACGCTTGGCGGTCTCCTGCCCGCGAACCTGCGCAAGGTCAGGCCCGGCCGGCGCGACATCGACCTCGCCAGGCTGGGGCGCGCGCAGCAGGCCATGGCCTTTGAAATGGTTGATCAGCGCGAGCAGGTCGGGGGCGGCGACCACCTCGATCGACCCGGCCCAGGCCGCTTCCGATCCTTGCGAGGCCGGGCAGATCAGCCCCTTACCCTCGTTCGACGCATGCAGCGCGGCGAGCAGGACACCGGGCGACGCGGTGATCCGCGCATCGAGGCCGAGCTCGCCGACGACGACATAATCGGCGAGCATTTCCGCATCGATCACCCCCATCGCCGCCAGCAATGCGAGCGCGAAAGGAAGATCGAAATGCGATCCTTCTTTTGGCAGATCGGCCGGCGACAGGTTCACCGCGATCCGTTTCGGCGGCAATGCCAGCCCCATCCCCGCGATCGCGCCGCGGACCCGCTCGCGGCTTTCGCCGACCGCCTTGTCCGCCAGCCCGACGAGGTTGAACGCAGGAAGTCCCGGAATCAGCTGAACTTGTACTTCGACGGCGCGCGCTTCCAGCCCGAGATACGCCACCGTCGACACGATCGCCGCCATGAAAATCCCCCGCCGCGTCGCTCGTCATGGCGGATCGCCACCGTCACGCCCTATTCATACCGGATTTGACCATTGGGCAATGGCGAGCGGCACGGTGCCGTCTTGCCAACCTAACACACCGGTCCCAAATGCCTCGCGTGAACGCCGTCCGCTCCTCGACCTATCGTCTCGTCCAGCTGCTGTGCGGCGGGATGATGATCCTCACCGCGCCCCTGCTGACACCGGTGCCCGGACCGGCGGGCGTCTTCGTGTTCGCCGGCGGCATGGTCCTGGTGCTGCGCAACTCGCCACGGGCACGGCGACGCTGGGGCCGGCTCAAGCGCCGCTGGCCGCGGGGCGGCCATTTCGTCGACCGGATGATGCGCCGCCGCAGCGCGTTGCGACGGCACGCGCGCGATCGTGCCGCCGCGGTTTCGCAGCGAGGCGATTCAGCGAAGACGCAGCGGGTGAATTGACTTGTCCCCCTAGTTTGCCTAAGCGCCCACCCATCAAGGCCGTCCCCGTGGCGGCCGTTTTCTATTTGATGACCTAGGGAATGACCAATGAAGCGGACCTTTCAGCCGAGCAACCTGGTACGTGCACGCCGTCACGGCTTCCGCGCACGGATGGCCACGGTCGGCGGCCGGGCAGTGATCCACGCCCGCCGCGCCCGCGGTCGCAAGAAGCTGTCGGCCTAACCGTCGTGGCCGGCGATGCCGGCCTGACGATCATGTCGAAACGCCGCGATTTTCTCGCGGCGAATTCGGGGAAGCGCGCACCGATGCCGGGATTCGTCCTGCTCATGCGCCCCCGCGATGACGGTGACGAGACGATGCGAATCGGCTTCACCGTCACCAAGAAGATCGGCAACGCCGTTGTCCGTAACCGCATGAAACGGCGGTTGCGGGCTTTGACGCGTGAGCTGTTGGCGGAGCGCGGTGTCGCGGGCGCTGATCATGTACTGATCGGCCGCAATGGCGGCATCGAGCGCGACTATGCGCTGTTGCGAACCGAGCTCGGCAAGGCTTTCCGCAAGGTCACGCCGCCAGCAGCAGCAGCGGCTGCTTTAGCGGATACCACCACCCCGGCGAAGGCCGGGGCCCAGGTGGGAAAGCCCACTTAATGCACCGCGGCCACTCGTCACTAGCTTCCCCCAACTGGGCCCCGGCCTACGCCGGGGTGGTCCGCGGTTTGGAGTGGCGCGGTGCCGAAGGCGCGATCTTGCCCCGCTTCTTGGTCCCCCGCGAACGCGGGAGTCCAGTCTGGATTCCCGCATTCGCGGGGAAACAGTTTTGGGGTGCACTGGTCCCGGCCGCATCGTGCTAGCCCGCATCCTCATCCTCGTCGCGCGCGGCTGGCAACTCGGTCCTTCACTGGTCCTGCCGTCGAGCTGTCGCTACGATCCTTCCTGTTCCGCCTATGCAATCGAGGCCGTTGGGCGCTATGGCGCGCGCAAGGGGGGCTGGTTGGCGGCGAAGCGCATCGCGCGCTGCCATCCGTGGGGCGGGTACGGACCCGACCCAGTCCCAGAGCTGAAGCCTGAGAAATTGAAAGACGCCGCCCTGTGAAAGACGACAAGCAGAATTTCGTGCTGTTCGCGGTTATCGCGGCGCTCATCCTGTTCGGATGGCCGATGATCCAGGGCAAGTTCTTCCCAACGGCCAATCCACCGGTGACGAAAATCGAAGGCGGCAAGACCAAGCCCGTCGCGAACCCCGCCGCCGATCCGGCCGCCGATGGTGCCGCCGCAGTGCGCGATCGCGCCGCGGTCATCGCCGAGACGCCGCGCGTCCGTATCGAAACCCCGCGGGTGTCCGGCTCGATCAACCTGAAGGGTGCGCGGATCGATGATCTCGTTCTCAAGGGCTATGACGAGACCGTCGCGAAGGATTCTCCGCCGATCCGTCTGCTTTCACCGGCCGGTGCACCCGACGCCTATTTCGCGAGCTTCGGCTGGCGCGCGCAGGGGCTTGCTCCGCCTGCCGCTGACGCCGTCTGGACCGCGTCGGGCGCGACGACACTGACGCCCACGACTCCGGTTACGCTCGATGCGACCAACGCCACGGGCCAGCGCTTCCGCATCCAGATCGCGGTCGACGGCGATTACATGTTCACGGTCCGCCAGACCGTGCTCAACGCTGGCGCCGCGCCCGTCCCCGTTGCCACCTATGGCCTCGTCAACCGTGTCGGCATCTCCAAGGATCCGTCGTCGATGACGATCCATGTCGGGCCGATGTCGGTCGACAATGGCGGCGCGCATTACCGGCCGAACTATGACGACATCGACGAGGCTCCGCAGAAGTTCACGACCACCGGCGGCTGGCTCGGCTTCACCGACAAATACTGGCTGACCGCGCTCGTTCCCGACCAGGGCCAGGCGTTTGACGGCCAGTTCCGCGCGGGCGCCAACAAGGCCTATCAGGCAGACTATGCGCTGCAGCCCAAGCTCGTCGCCCCCGGCCAGGCGGTGACCCAGACGTCGCGCTTCTTTGCGGGCGCGAAGGAGGTCCGGCTGCTCGATCGCTATACCGATCAGGCGGGCGGCGTCGCCAAGCTCGATTATGCAATCGACTGGGGCTGGTTCCGGATCGTCGAGAAACCGATCTTCTATTATCTCGACTGGCTGTACCGCACGGTCGGTAATTTCGGCGTCGCGATCATCCTGCTGACGGTGACGATCCGCGGCCTGCTCTTCCCGATCGCACAGCGCCAGTTCAAGTCGATGGCCGCAATGCGGGCTGTCCAGCCCAAGACCAAGGCGCTGCAGGAGAAGTACAAGGACGACAAGGTCCGCATGCAGCAGGAGGTCATGGCGCTGTACAAGGCCGAGAAGGTCAACCCGCTCGCGGGTTGCGCGCCGACGCTGCTGCAGATCCCGATCATGTACGCGCTGTACAAGGTGCTGATGCTGACGATTGAAATGCGTCACCAGCCGTTCGTCGCGTGGATCAAGGATCTGTCCGCGCCCGACCCGCTGACGCCGCTCAACCTTTTCGGTCTGCTGCCGTTCACCCCGCCACACATGATCGCGATCGGCATCGTCCCGATCATTCTCGGCATCAGCATGTACTTCCAGTTCAAGCTGAACCCGACGCCGATGGACGACACGCAGAAGCAGGTCTTCAAGCTGCTGCCATGGGTGCTGATGTTTGTGATGGCGCCGTTCGCCGTCGGTCTTCAGGTCTACTGGATTACGTCGAACTGCCTGACGATCCTTCAGCAGAAGCTCCTCTACGCCCGACATCCGGGCCTGCAAGCACCGGTGACCAAGTGAACGACCTTCCGAATGCCGGCCCGAATCTGGGTCCCGACCTCGAGCAGACCGACGCGCCGTTCACCGCGGAGCAGCTCGAGCATGCGCGCAAGCTGTTCGCCGGCCATGTCGGCTTCCTGAAATCGGCACCGACGCTCGAATTCCTGCCCGATGCGTCGGTGCCGGAGGTAGCGTTTGCCGGGCGGTCGAACGTCGGCAAGTCGTCATTGCTCAATGCGCTGACCGGGCGCAATTCGATGGCGCGTACGTCGAACACGCCCGGACGCACGCAGGAACTGAACTTCTTCGAGGTCGGCGCGCCGCTCGCCTTCCGCCTCGTCGACATGCCCGGCTACGGCTTTGCCAAGGCGCCCAAGGATGTCGTCAAGAAGTGGCGCTTCCTGATCAACGACTTCCTTCGCGGCCGCGACGTGCTCAAGCGCGCGCTCGTGCTGATCGACTCGCGTCACGGCATCAAGGACGTCGACCGCGAGATCCTCGAGATGCTTGACAAGGCTGCAGTCAGCTATCGCATGGTGCTGACCAAGGCGGACAAGATCAAGGCGTCGGAACTCGTCGAGGTCACCGAACGCACGGCCGTCGAGGCCCGCAAGCGTCCCGCCGCGCATCCCGACATCCTCGTGACGTCGAGTGAATACGGCATGGGCATCCCCGAACTGCGCGCGGCGGTCGTCGAAGCGGTTAGCTGACCCCCGTGCATCCGGTGAGGGCGGCAGAGATTGCTCTCGCCGCTCCCGCCCGCTAGTCCACGGGACATGAAACTCGTCATTGGCAACAAGGCCTATTCGTCCTGGTCGCTTCGCGGCTGGCTCGCCTGCAAGCAGTCCGGGCTGCCCTTCGACGAGGTCGTCGTCCCGCTCTACGATGCGGCATGGGAAAAGCGGCGCCAGGGCGATGAGTTCGCCCCCTCGTCGGGCAAGGTGCCGATCCTCTGGGATGGCGAGGCGGTCGTATGGGACAGCCTGGCGATCGTCGACTATCTCGCCGACAAGGTGGGTCGCGACCGCTTCTGGCCCGAAGACGAAGCGGCCCGCGCCATGGCCCGCTCGATGGCGGCCGAAATGCATTCGAGCTTCGCCGCGCTGCGCAAGAAGCACAGCATGAACGTCCGTCAGATCTTCCCGGCGCAGCGCCCCGACGACGATGTCCTGGTCGATCTTCAGAGGATCATGGAGCTCTGGGCACAGGCGCGTGCGCGCTTTGGGGGCGGCGGCGATTTCCTGTTCGGTACGTTCGGCGCCGCCGACATCATGTACGCGCCCGTCGTCACGCGGATCGTCACCTATCAGCTGCCGATCGCCCGGTTCGCGCAGGGCTATATGCAGGCGATGTTCGATCACCCCTTCATGCAGGACTGGATCGCCGGTGCGCAGGAAGAGGACTGGGTGATCGAACAATATGAGCAGCCGGCACCGAGCGCGCTGCGGTGATCGATCCGCTGGCGCTGGCGCAGGCGCTGCTGGCCGAAGACAGCGTCACGCCAGCGCGGGGCCGCGTGTTCGACGTGCTGGAGGCGGCGCTGACGCCGATCGGCTTTGACGTCGACCGCTTCACGATCGGCGAAGCGCCCGACGGTCCGGTCGAGAACATGCTCGCGGTCCGGACCGGATCGGGGCCACACCTGGCATTTGCGGGGCATCTGGACGTCGTCCCCCCGGGCGAGGGGTGGCAGGGCTCGCCCTGGTCGGCGGAGGTTCGCGACGGCCTGCTCTACGGGCGCGGCGCGGTCGACATGAAGGGCGCGATCGCCGCCTTTGCCGCTGCCGCCAGCCGGACCGACGCGGGCACCGTGTCACTGATCATCACCGGGGACGAGGAAGGTCCTGCCACCTTCGGGACGCGCGCGCTGATCGACCGGATGGCGTCACGGGGCATCCGTCCCGACCAGTGCATCGTCGGCGAGCCGACCTCCACCGCCGCGCTCGGCGACACGATCAAGATCGGCCGGCGCGGCTCGGTCAATATCTGGATCAGCGTCCCCGGGCGGCAGGGTCATGTCGCCTATCCGCATCTCGCCGACAACCCCATCCCACGGCTGGTCGCGATCCTTGCCGAGATCGAAACCGTCGCGCTCGACCAGGGCAATGCGTGGTTCCAGCCGTCGAACATCGAGGTCACCGATATCGCGGTCGGCAATCCCGCGCATAATGTCATCCCGGCCGCGGCGTCGGCGCGGCTCAGCATCCGGTTCAACGACACGCATAGCGGCGACGCGCTCATTGCCCGGATCGGCGCACTTGCGGCTCGGCATGATCCAGCAGCGGTCGTCACCGGTCGCGTGTCGGGTGAATCCTTTCTGACGGAACCCGGGCCGTTGTCGACGCTGATGTCCGACGCGATCACCGCGGTGACGCGCGTCGTCCCAGACCTGTCGACGACGGGCGGCACGTCCGACGCGCGGTTTCTGGCGAAGCTGTGCCCGGTGGTCGAATTCGGGCTGATCAATGCGACGATGCACAAGGTCGACGAGGCGGTTGCGGTCGAAGACCTGTACCGCCTGACCGACATCTATGCCGATGCCATCGTCCGCGCGGTCGAGCGGGGATAGCGCGGGACGGGTATCAGCCCAGGTCGCGGCTGCGACGCAGGATGATGTAGAGCGCCCCTGCCCCGCCATGCCGGGGATGCGCGCCGCGTACCGCGACGATCCCGCCGGCATGACGCGAGATCGACAGCCAGTCGATGACCGCCGCACGGATCGCGCCGCGCGCATGCGGCCGTTCGCTCTCGGGGCGGGGTGGCTTGCCCGTCACCAGCAACAGCACGCGGTCGCCGCGGGCGATCGCGCGGGACAGGCCGGTGTCGAGGATCGCGTGCGCGGAGGCGAGCGTGTGGCCGTGGAGGTCGATCGAGCTGTCGGGACTGACGGCGCCGCGCAGCAGTCGCTTGTCCCAGCCGCCGTCGAGCGTGTTCGCCGGTGACAAGGTTCGTGCCGCCGCCTTCAGCGGCGCAGCGCCGGGTGGGGGCGGCAGCGTTGGCAGGCGGATGCCCTTGGTCGGCTTCACCTTGCGTGTCGTCGCGACGGGCGCGGCTAACGGCACGACCGAGGGCACCGCGCGCATTGGGCGCACGGTCTGCATCACGCGCGCCCAGAGGTGCGCCTCGTCAGGGTTGAGCGGACGACCCGTCATAGCGCGCCCCGTTCGCGGTTGCGGCGTTGAGCCGTGCGGTGGTGCCGATCGGGAGCAGCAGGAACGCGGTGCCGCGTCCCGCCATGCCGCCCGCGGTCGCCTCGGCAGCGGCGCCGGCGCCCCAGAAGGTGTCGAACCGGTTGCTGCCCTTGATCGCGCCACCGGTATCCTGGACGATCCACAGCCCGGTCGCGTCCTGCCGATCGAGCGACAGGATCACGGGCGCGCCGAGCGGCACGAACTTGACGTCCGCCGCCGCGCTCACCTGACCGGTCACGGGATAGCCCATCGCACCCTGTGGCGCGCCGTCGAGTTCGCGGAAGAACACGAAGCTCTTGTTCTCGCGCATGATCGCCTGCCCCTCGACGGGGTGATCGTGGAGCCACCGCACGATGCCCTGCATCGACGTCTGGCCAGGCTGCAACAGCCCGCGCGTCTTCATCAGCGCGCCGATGCCGGTATAGTCGCGGCCGTTCTGCGTGTCGTAGCCGATCCGCAGGATCGACCCGTCGGGCAGGCGAAGCCGCCCCGACCCCTGGATCTGCAGAAAGAAGAGCTCGACCGGATCCTTCGCCCAGGCCAGGATCGGCGCGGTCTCGGCGAGCGCGCCCTGCTCGATCGCGGTGCGGTCATAATAAGGAATGAAGTTCGAGCCCGACACGCGGCCGCGGATCTTCTTACCTTTCAGCGATGTCGAAAACGCGCCGAGATCGACGTCGATAAGATCGCGCGGGCGACCATAGACCGGCGCATAGCCGTCGCGACGTTCGAGCGAGCCGGCGATCTCGGGCTCGTAATAGCCCGTTGCGAAGGCCTTGCCGTCGCCGACCTGGACCGCCTCGAACCACTGGGTGAAGAATGCGCGCGCGCCACCGGGCCCGGTCGCCTGCGCCGCGGCGCAGGCCGGCTGCCAATCGGCACCGCGGGTCAGCCCCGATTGGTCGGAACGACGCTGCAGTCCGGGGCAGCTTGTGACGAAGGCGAGACGTGCAGCCTCGGCCTGCGCATCGCTGATCGGCAGCGTTGCGAGCGACGGCCCCGGTGTTACGCCGGCCGTGACCGCGCTTACCGGGGCGAGCGCACCGGGGAGTGGCGGGGCGACGGGAACAGCCGCCAGCGGAACCGCCCCGACGATGCGGGCGGGTATCTGGATGCCGCGAATGTTGCGAATGTTGTCACTGTTTGGGGCAAATTGACCCCGGGGCGGCTTTCCGGCGGTGGTCGCCGGCGATGCGCTGCCCGGCGAGGACGGGCGGTCGGTCGGTGCCGCGACACCGCCGACGCACCCGCTGAGTGCCAGGGCTAGCGCGAACGAACCGCCAATCCCCCTGATCGCGCGCGTCACGCCTCGTCGGTGTCCGCGAGCTTCCAGTTCGGGCCGGCGCTTTTCAGCGTCCGGACGAACGTCCAGATGTCATGCGTCTCGACCGCGTCGGTCAGTGACCCGGCGATGACTTCGCCCGCCTCGTTGCGCGTGATCGCGGCGATGTCCGCATCGAAGCGCACCGAGATTCGGGCTTCGCGGCCCGAAACCGACGCATCGGCGATCACCGCGCGTTCGATCGTCACCAGACGATTGTCGAGCGTCTCCCCCGCTGCCTCGCGCGCCGCGATCGCCTCGACGAACGCGGTGCGGACATCGTCCTCGGCCAGATCGGCGAGCGTATCGGCATCGCCCTTCCAGAAGGCCTCCAGCGTCATGCGGTAGGCCGCCTGCGCGCCTTCGAGGAACTGGTTGACGTCGAAGCCGGGCTCGACGGCGATGATCGAGCGCAGGCCGGGTTCGGCGCGCGCGTCGATGTTGCGGTTCGCGATCGTCCGCTGTTCGGTGGCCGCATCGATCGTGCGCGGGATCGTGACGGGTATGGACCGCTCCTCTGCCGCACGCGGCAGGGGCTGCTGTTCATGACCGGTCCGCTTTCCGAGCACGCTATAAAGACGCATCGCCAGGAACCCTGCGACCATCGCGAGAAGTACTACGTAAAACAACCGTGCCTCCGATCTTCGTCCCAACATAGGGCAACGGCGTCTCTTTTCAAACCCGCCTAGGATTCAGTGAGATCCGTAGCCGTTGAAACACCCGTCGGGCACTGCTACGCGCACTGCCTCAAGACACGAACGCGCGACCCGTCCGCTTCGGTCCCACCTCATTTATACGAAGGATTCGCAGATCATGGACGACCAGAACGGCATGTCGATCGCGGATCAGCCGCTTGCCAATGGTGCCGACGAAGCGCCCGCCGCCGGCCTGATCTCGCAGTACGTCAAGGATCTCTCGTTCGAGAACCCCAACGCGCCCGCAGTCTATCAGAACCAGACCCCGCCCGCGATCGACGTCCAGTTCAACATCGGCGCGGCGCAGGTCGGCGACGAGGTGCACGAGGTCGTGCTGAAGATCGACGTCCGCGCCGAGACCGACGGCCAGGTCGCCTTCATCGTCGACCTGTCCTTTGCGGGCCTGTTCGGGCTGCGCAACATCCCGGCCGAGCATGTCCAGCCCTTCCTGCTGGGCGAGGCCCCGCGCCTGCTGTTCCCGTTCGCACGCCGCGTGCTGTCGGATGCGGTGCGTGACGGCGGCTTCCCGCCGCTGCTGCTCGAGCCGATCGATTTCGCGCAGCTCTATCTCCAGCAGTCGGAGCAGCAGGGCATCCAGCCGAACGTCGGCGATTTCGGCCAGGCGTGAAGCCCAGACCGGAGGGCGCATAGGTGAACCTGACCAAGGCGCTGGGATCGGTTGGCGGGCTGACGCTCGCCAGCCGCATCCTGGGGCTGGTGCGCGATTCGCTGTTCGCGCGGTTCGTCGGCGCGGGGTTCGCATCGGATGCTTATCTTATCGCCTTTCGCCTCCCGAACATGTTCCGCGCGCTGTTCGCGGAAGGCGCGTTCTCGGCCGCATTCATCCCGATGTTCAACCGCAAGGTCGGCGACAAGGATGGCCGCGGCCTGCCCGACGGCATCGCCTTTGCCGAGGACGCCTTGTCGGTCTTGCTGCCGGTGCTGATCGGCATGACGGTGCTGCTCGAGCTTGCCGCCTGGCCCGTCACCTGGCTGCTGACCTTCGGGTTCAACGGGGCGAGCGCCGAGCGCTTCGCCTATGTCGTCCACCTGTCGCGGATCATGTTGCCCTATCTGCTGCTGATCAGCCTCGTCTCGCTGCTCGGCGGCATCCTCAATTCGCTGCATAAATTCTGGATCAACGCCGCGGCGCCGATCCTGCTCAACGCGACGCTGATCGCCGCGCTGCTGCTGTTCCACGAGCGGCTGCCGCTGATGACCGCGCGCAACCAGGCGATCGCGGTCACGGTGTCGGGCGCGCTCCAGCTGCTCTGGCTGATCTACGCCTGCCGCAGATCGGGCGTCGTGCTCCGGCTGAAGCGACCACAGCTCAATCCCGAGGTGAAGCGGCTGATGTCGCTGATCTGGCCTGCCGCCGCGGGTGCGGGCGCGGTGCAGATCAACCTCGTCGTCTCGACCGCACTCGCCGCCGCGCTGCTTCCCGCGGGCTCGGTCTCGTACATCTATTTCGCGGACCGGCTGAACCAGCTGCCGCTCGGGCTGATCGGCATCGGTCTCGGCACCGTCCTGCTCCCCACCATCTCGCGCCAGCTCGGTCGCGGCGAGGAGACGGAGGCGATGGCGACGCAGAACCGCGGCATGGAGCTCGCTCTGTTCCTGACGTTGCCCGCGACGGTGGCGCTGATCGTCTGCGGCGTGCCGATCGTCGGTGCATTGTTCCAGCACGGCAAGTTCGCGCTCGACGACAGCATCCTCACCGCGCAGGCGCTCGCCGCCTTCTCGATCGGGCTGCCGTCCTACATCCTCGTGAAGGTGCTGACGCCGGGCTATTATGCGCGGTCCGACACGAAGACGCCGGTGCGCTATGCGACGATGTCGATGGTCGTGAACCTCGTCCTCAACCTCGCCTTCATCAAGCCGCTCGGCCATATGGGTCCGCCGCTCGCCACCGCGATCGCGAGCACGGTGAACGTCGCGATGCTGTATCGGACGCTCGTCCGTCGCGGGCATTTCATCCCCGATGCGCGGCTGGTGCGGCGGACGTGGCGGCTGCTGGTCGCCGCGCTGATCATGGGCGGCGTGATGTATTTCCTCAACGACCTGTTTCAGCCGTTCGTCACGGGCAGCGGGACCGAGCGCTGGGGGGCGATGCTCGTGCTGGTCGCGACCGGCGGGGTCGTCTATGCGATCGCCACCCTGCTCACCGGCGCGTTCCGGCTGGGCGACATCTCCACGCTCCTGCGTCGTTCCAAATAAGGTTTTCCCATGCGCGTCGTCTCCGGCATCAAGCCTACCGGTAATCTCCATCTCGGCAATTACCTGGGGGCGGTGAAGCAATGGGTGGCGTTGCAGGACGACGTCGTCGCGCAGGGCGGGGAGTCGATGTTCTTCATCGCCGACCTGCATGCGCCGACCGAATGGATCGCGCCGGCCGAACTTTCGTCACACACACTCGAGGTTGCCGCGACGATGATCGCGGCGGGCGTCGATCCGGCCAAGTCGATCCTGTTCAACCAGGCGCGCGTGCCCGCGCACAGCGAGATGGCCTGGCTGCTCAATACCGTCGCGCGCGTCGGCTGGCTGAACCGCATGACGCAGTTCAAGGACAAGGCGGGCAAGAACCGCGAGGGCGCGAGCGTCGGGCTGTATGACTATCCGGTGCTGATGGCGGCGGACGTGCTGCTCTACAATGCGACCCACGTGCCGGTCGGCGAGGACCAGAAGCAGCATCTCGAGCTCGCGCGCGATATCGCGACCAAGTTCAACGGCGATTACGGCGTCGACCTGTTCACGCTCCCCGCGCCGCTGATCAGCAAGGCGGCGCCGCGGATCATGTCGTTGCGCGATGCGTCGGCCAAGATGTCCAAGTCGAACCCGTCCGAGCAATCGGTGGTCAAGCTGATCGACAGCGACGACACGATCGCCGACAAGTTCCGCAAGGCGAAGACCGATCCCGACCTGCTGCCCGCGACCGTCGACGAGCTCGGCGACCGGGCGGAGGCGCGCAACCTGCTGACGATCTATGCCGCGCTGGCGGACAGCGACGTCGCGACCGTGCTGGGCGAATATGGCGGCAAGGGCTTCGGCGCGTTCAAGCCGGCGCTCGCGGATCTCGCAGTGGCCAAGCTCGGGCCGATTCGTGACGAGATGGTGCGGCTGCTCGACGATCGCAGCGCGGTGACCGCGGTGCTGCGCGACGGCGCGGAGAAGGCGCGCGCGCTGGCGGCGCCGGTGCTGAAGCGTACGCAGGATGCGATGGGGTTGCAGGTCTAAGCTGCCTTGCACCCGTCATACTGACGTCCCTCCCGTCATCCTGACGCCCCCTCCCGTCATCCTGACGAACGTCAGGACCCAGGGTAACAGGCGGTGTGGTTTGTGGCTCTGGGTCCTGACGTTCGTCAGGATGACGGCGTAAGAGGCGGGAGAGCCTCAGCCCTCCAGTTCGCGCATCAGCACACGGACCGCGGCGTCGATGTCGCGGTCCTGGTCGCGCAGTTCGGTAATCTTGCGGACCGCGTGGATGACCGTCGAGTGATCGCGGCCGCCGAACTTGCGTCCGATCTCGGGCAGCGACCGCGTCGTCAGGCGCTTGGCGAGATACATTGCGATCTGCCGCGGCCGCGCGACCGCACGCGCGCGGCGTGCCGAGATCATGTCGAGCGGCTTCAGCTCGAAATGCGCCGTCACCAGTTTCTGGATCTCGTCGATCGTCACGCGCTTCTGTGCGCCGCGCAGCACTTCGCCGAGCGTTGCGATCGCGAACTCAAGGTCGATCGTCTCGCCGGTCAGCTGCGCATAGGCGATGACGCGGTTGAGCGCGCCCTCGAGCTCGCGGATATTGGCGTGGATCCGGCTCGCGATCAGGTCGAGCACGTCGGTCGGCACGCGCAGGTCGGGCAGGTCGACGAGCTTGCGGTCGAGGATCGTCCGGCGCAGCAGCAGGTCGGGCGCCTTGATGTCCGCGACCAGCCCGACCGCCATGCGGCTGATGATCCGCGATTCGACACCCTCGAGCGCCTGCGGACAGCGATCGGCGGAGATCACCAGCCGCTTGCCGGCGGTCATGATCTCGTTGATCGTGTGGAAGAATTCCTCCTGCGTCGCGTCCTTGCCGGCGATGAACTGGAGATCGTCGATCAGCAGCAGGTCGGCGCCGCGCAGCCGGCGCTTGAACGCATGCGTGTCACGCGCGCGCATCGCCGCGACGAAATCATACATGAATCGCTCGGCCGACATGCACAGCACGACCGCGTGCGGGTTGGCCGCGAGGAACGTGTGGCCGATCGCATGCATCAGATGCGTCTTGCCCTGCCCCGTGTTGCTGTGGAGGAACAGCGGGCTGAACCGGACGGGTCCGGGCTCGGCGAGCACCTTGGCGGCGTTGAACGCGACCTTGTTCGACGCATCGACGACGAAGCGGTCGAACGTGTAGCGCGGATCGAGCGGCGGGCGCTCGGGGATGACGGTGTCGTAGGCCGGCGCGGGCTGCGTCGCGGTGGCGGGGGCGGGCTTCAGCGACGGGTCGACGCCGAATTTGACCAGGACCGGCGCGGGTTCCACGGCCGCAGCCGCGGTGGTGCGGTCCAGGGTCTCCGCAGGGGTCGGCATCACCAGCAGCACGGGCTTTGGCCCAGGCCTGCGCGTCTCGATCTGGACGGTGCGGACCTGCGGCAGGATCTGCCGGAATTCGAGTGCGAGCCGGTCCGCATAATGGTTGCGGACCCAGTTGGTCATGAAGGCGGACGGCAAGGCGAGGCGGATCGACTCCTCGTCGTCGCTCGGGATCAGCTCGATCGGCTTCAGCCACTGCTCGAACAGGCGCGCGCCGGCAGACTCGCGCAGGGACGAGCGCACGCGGTCCCAGGCCTTTTCGGCCTCCGAAGCGTGCACGGTCGATCCTTGCCAATTCGTCACGCGCACACTTCTCCGACCCCGCGCGACAGCCGCGCTGGTGATATAGTCCCGACAGAAAATGATCCCCCGTGACGACCCATAGGGTCGCCCGGCATCTTCGCCCTGTTGCTTGCGCAGTGGTGATTCACGTCCGTGATTCACCGCCGCCGTTCGCTCAGTTATGAAGCGATCGGCGAGTCTAGCAAGGCCCGAGCACGTCACATTTTCGAAATAAAGCGGGTTGACTTGATCAAGCCCCGGAAATGCGTCGATATTTTTATAAGTGGCTGTGTTTGGCCAATTTTTACGATTTCGGAGCCGGTGCGGCATGATCCGGCGTCACTCGAATCGCGGGGAATCCGTGGGTTGCGCGAGCGCGCCTTCGGTTCCCTTTGCAGACGCAAAAAACCCGCCGGGAAGATCCCGGCGGGCAATCCGCTCCGGCAATGTCGGGTCGCTTAGGCGAGCCCGGTCACGGCCTTGGTCAGACGCGCGAACTTGCGGCTCGCGGTGTTCTTGTGCAGCACGCCCTTGGCGACGCCACGCTGCAGCTCAGGCTGTGCCGCGGCCAGTGCGGTGGTCGCTGCGCCCTTGTCGCCCGAAGCCAGTGCGGCCTCGACCTTCTTGATGAAGGTACGGATACGGCCAACGCGGTTGCCGTTCACTTCCGCGCGACGGTCGTTGCGACGGATACGCTTTTTCGCCTGCGGCGTGTTCGCCATGAAGCCCTCTGGATGTTCGAATGATAAAAAGGGGCGCCGGATTGCTCCTACGCCCTCTCGAAGCGCGGCTCCTACCCACTCCGCACCGAATCGTCAACCGCGTTCCGTCATGCCTTTTGGCAACGCGCACACCAGAAGGTCGAACGCCCGCCCTCCGTCCTGCGGCGGACCAGCGCGCCGCACGAACAGGGTTCGCCCTCGCGACCATAGACACGCCATTGTTTCGAGAAATAGCCGAGCTCGCCGTCGGGTCGCGCATAGTCGCGCAGACTCGACCCGCCCGCGAGGATCGCGGCGGTCAGCACCGCGCGGATCGCCTCGACCAGCCGTTCGAGTCGCGGCAGCGCGATCCGCCCCGCCGCACGGCTCGGCGCGATCTTCGCCATGTGCAGCGCCTCGCACACATAGATGTTGCCGAGGCCTGCGACGATCCGCTGGTCGAGCAGCATCGCCTTGATCGACGCGCCCCGCCCTTCGAGCGCCGCGAGGAGATAGGCCGCGGTCAGATGGGGGCCGAGCGGTTCGGGCCCCATGGCGAGGAACGGCGGATAGTGCGCGATCGCGTCGCTGGACCAGAGATCGAGAAAGCCGAAGCGTCGCGGGTCGTTCAGCGCCACCGTCCGCCCCGCCGCCGTGCCGATGAGCAGATGGTCGTGCGGCAGGATCGCGCTGGGATCCACCCGCCAGCGTCCCGACATGCCGAGATGGAAGACGAGCGTATCGCCGCGATCGGTGTCGATGAGGCCATATTTGGCGCGCCGCGACAGCCGCGTGACGGTCGCGCCGGTCATGCGCTGCCGCAGGTCGACGGGAATCGCCTTGCGCAGGTCCGCACGGCGCGGTTCGACCGAGGCCAGGCGCTGGCCGAGCAGCACGGGTTCGAGCCCGCGCACGGTGGTTTCGACTTCGGGAAGTTCTGGCACGTTTTCCAGCTAGGTTGCGTTTGCCCGCGCCACAAGGCGCCGCTAGAGCACGGGGCATGAACGACATCGCGCCCGCCCCCGCTCTCATCCCCGGCCCCGCCCCGAAGGCTGACACCGTCTCGTTCGGCTATGAGGACATTCCCGCCACCGAGAAGACCGCGCGCGTCGGCGGCGTGTTTTCGAACGTCGCGAGCAAATATGACCTGATGAACGACGCGATGTCGGGCGGCATGCACCGGCTGTGGAAGGACCGCTTCGTCCGCCGCGTGAAGCCGCGCGAAGGCGAGCAGATCCTCGACATGGCGGGCGGCACCGGCGACATCGCGTTCCGCATGGAGCCGTCGGGCGCATCGATCACGGTCGCCGACATCAATCCGCAGATGCTCGAAGTCGGCATGGAACGCGCGCACAAGCGCGGGCTCGACGGGCTGGTCTGGACCGAGGCGAATGCCGAGACGCTGACCTTCCCCGACAGGTTCTTCGACGCGTACACGATCGCGTTCGGAATCCGGAACGTGACCGACATCCCCAAGGCGCTGCGCGAGGCACACCGCGTGCTGCGGCGTGGCGGGCGCTTCTATTGCCTCGAATTCTCGACCACCGTCTGGCCGGGCTTTGCCGAGGTGTACGATGCCTATTCGCACAAGATGGTCCCGAAGCTCGGGCAACTGCTCGCGCAGGATGCCGACAGCTATCGCTATCTGATCGAGTCGATCCGTCGGTTCCCGGACATGCCCAAGTTCAAGGGCATGATCGCGGATGCGGGTTTCGTGCAGACGAAGGTCGAGCCGTTGCTGGGTGGGCTCGTTGCGATTCATTCGGGTTGGAAGATTTAGTGATCACGCGAAGGCGCGAAGGCGCGAAGAGGGGTTCACGCGGAGACGCGGAGACGCGGAGAGCCAGAGCCGCATTCGCGCGACAGCGCATAATCAACTCTTCGTCGATGATGAAAGGCCGCAGTCGCGGCAGGGTGCACACTCTCCGCGCCTCCGCGCCTCCGCGCGAACCATTTCTGCCTTCTCTTCGCGCCTTCGCGCCTTCGCGTGAACCCATCTCGCTTTCTGCGGTGCCCGGCCTGTGACCGCCTCGACCACCCATGTCTGGCGGCTTCTCAAATGGGGTCGCATCCTCGCCCGGCACGGCGCGCTGCGCGGGATCGAGCGGGATCCCAATACGCCGGCCGCGGTGCGTCGCCTCGCGCGGATCGCCCGGTTCGGTGCGCGCGTGCCGAAGGTGCCGCGCTATGCCGATGCGTTCCAGGCGATCGGCCCCGCCGCGATCAAGCTCGGGCAGACGCTCGCCACCCGCCCCGATCTGGTCGGCGAGGATGCCGCGCAGGATCTGCTGCGGCTGCAGGACCAGTTGTCGCCCGTCCCTTACGAGACGATCGAGGCGGCGATGCTGGCGAGCTTCGGCAAGCCGCTCGAAACGCTGTTCTCGCGGATCGAGCAGGTCCCGGTCGGTGCCGCGTCGATCGCGCAGGTCCACCGCGCGACGACCACCGATGGCCGCCAGGTCGCGGTCAAGGTGCTCCGCCCCGGCGTCGAGGACGACTTCGCGCGTGCGATCGACACCTATAGCTGGGCGGCGGCGCAACTCGAGGCGCTGAGCCCCGAGGCGATGCGTCTGCGGCCGCGCCTGACGATCGAAACGTTCAAGCGCTGGACGCTGCGCGAGCTTAACTTCCGGCGCGAGGCCGCCTCGGCGTCCGAGCTCGCGGACGGCATGACCGCCGAGCCCGATTTCGTCATTCCCGCAATCGACTGGGCCCGATCGACCGCCAAGGTCATGACGATCGAGTGGATCAACGGCATCAAGCTGTCGGATCGTCCCGCGCTGGTTGCGGCGGGCTACGACCTGCCCGGCCTCGCGCAGACCTTGGTCCGCGCGTTCCTGCGCCAAGCGATCGCCGACGGGTTCTTCCATGCCGACATGCACCAGGGAAACCTGTTCGCGCTGCCGGGCAACCGGATCGCGGCGATCGATTTCGGCATCATGGGCCGGATCGACCGGCGCGCACGCGTCTGGCTCGCCGAGATCCTCTACGGGCTGATCACCGGCAACTATAAACGCGTCGCCGAGATCCATTTCGAGGCGGGCTATGTCCCCGCGCACCACGACGTCGCCGAATTCGCCACCGCCTTGCGCGCGGTCGGCGAGCCGATGCGCGGGTTGCCGGTCAAGGACATGTCGATCGGCATGATGCTCGACAGCCTGTTCTCGATCACGCGCGATTTCGACATGGTGACGCAGCCGCATTTGCTGCTGCTGCAGAAGACGATGGTGATGGTCGAGGGCGTGGCGACCAGCCTCGATCCCGACATCAACCTGTGGGAGAGCGCGGAGCCGTTCGTGCGCGACTGGATCCGCGGCGAACTCGGCCCCGAGGCGGCGATCGCCGACCGGATCATCGAGGACGTGCGCACGCTGACCCGGCTGCCCGAACTGGTCCGCCGGATCGAGGCGCATTACCCGGCACCCGGCGGTGCACCGCCGACGATGCCGCTGCGCGAGATCGAGGTCATCCGGATCGGCGGCGGCTGGCGCTATGGCCTCGTCGCGGTGATCGCGGCGATGGCCGGGGTTGCCGCGACGCTGGTCTTCGGATGAGCCTGCACGTCGGATGAGGACGCGGCGGGGCGCCCCCCTGTGGCTGGTCGGCCCGAGCCGGTTTGCCGGCATGTCCCGGTCGCAGGCGCGGCTGGGGCTCGCGCTGTTCGCGATGCTGCTGCTCGCGTGCCTGACCGCGACCAGCGCGCCCGGACCGCGTCCGAGCGAGGCGGGCGTGGCGTCTGCGCCGCTAGGCCAGACCGAGCTGCTGCTCTATCAGAGCGTCGTCGCGAACGTGCGCAGCGGGACGCCCTATTATGTCGCGGCGGCAGAAGCGCACCGCGTCGCGCGCGCCCCGCTCAAGCCCTATACGACGGTCCGGCTGCCGACGCTGGCGGTGGTGCAGGCCGCGGTGCCGCCGCTGCTCGTCACTGCGCTGTTGCCGCTCCTCTGCATTGGCGTGATGGGCGCGTGGATCGTCCGGTTGCGCCCGGCGATGACCGGGCCGATCCCCGTGGGGATCGCGGGGCTGCTGATCCTGACGGGGCTCTACGTGCATCTCGAGCCGCCGCTGGTGGTCTTCCCCGAAGTCTGGGCGGGGGCTCTGATCGCGCTCTCGCTTGCCTTGCGGCGTCCCGGTGAGTGGATCCCCGCGGTCGCGCTCGGCCTGTCGGCAATGCTGATCCGCGAGACCGCGCTGATCTATGTCGTGATCATGGCGGTGATCGCCTGGATCGAGGGTGAGCGCCGCGAGGCCGCCGCATGGGTCGGCGCGACGCTCGTCTTCTTCGTCGCGCTCGCCGCGCATGCGCATGCGGTGACGCTCGTCACCGGTCCGCTCGACCGGAGCGCGCAGGGGGTGAGCGGTCTGGAGGGGTTCGGCTTCTATGTTCAGCTCGTGACGCTGTCGTCGGGCCTCGCGCTGCTGCCGGACTGGCTGGCGGCGGTCCTGATCGCGACCGCGCTGTTCGGGTGGCTGGCGTGGCGCGATCCTGCCGCCGTCCGCGCGCTCGCGACGCTGCTGGGCTATGCGGCGGTGATCGCGCTGGGCGTGCGCAGCGACGACTTCCCATGGGCGCTGATAACCACCCCCGTCCTGCTGGTCGGGATCGTCTTCGCGGTCGATGGCCTGCGCGACATGATCGTCGCGGCGCGCGATACACGACGGATTACGGTGACGCGCGTGATCCGCTAGGAGTCGCGGCATGAAGCGTATTCTCCTGATCGTCGGGGGCGGCATCGCCGCCTACAAGGCGAGCGAACTCGTCCGCCTCCTGCGCAAGCGGGGCCATGCGGTCCGCTGCGTGCTGACCGAGGCGGGGCAGCATTTCGTCACGCCGATGACGCTCGCCGCACTCAGCGAGGACAAGGTCTATACCACCCTGTGGGACCTGAAGGACGAGGCGGAGATGGGACATATCCAGCTCAGCCGTCAGGCCGACCTGATCGTCGTCGCGCCCGCGACCGCGGACCTGATCGCGCGGATGGCGGGCGGGCTCGCCAACGACCTTGCGACGACATTGCTGCTCGCGACCGACAAACCCGTGCTCGCGGCGCCGGCGATGAACGTGCGGATGTGGCTGCACCCCGCGACGGTGCGCAACGTCGCGCAGCTGCGTGCGGACGGCATCACCGTCATGGCGCCCGACGACGGTCCGATGGCGTGCGGTGAATTCGGACCGGGGCGGCTGCCCGAGCCCGACCGGATCGCCGACGCGATCGATGCCGCACTCGAGGCGAAGCCGCAGCGTCTCGCGGGCCGACACATCCTCGTCACCGCAGGGCCGACGCACGAGCCGATCGACCCCGTCCGCTATATCGCCAACCGGTCGTCGGGGCGGCAGGGCTTCGCGATCGCAGGCGCGCTGGCGGCACTTGGCGCGCGGGTGACGCTGGTGGCGGGGCCGGTGACGCTGCCGACCCCCGCCGGCGTGACGCGGATCGACGTCGAGACGGCGCGCGAGATGGCCGATGCGGTCGACCACGCCCTGCCCGTCGATGCCGCGATCATGGTCGCGGCTGTCGCCGACTGGCACGTCGACGCCGCGGTACAGAAGATCAAGAAGGGCGATGCGACGCCGACGCTTTCGCTGTCCGAGAACCCCGACATCCTCGCGACACTCGCGCGCAGCCCGCAGCGACCCGCGCTGCTGATCGGCTTCGCGGCCGAGACCGAACGCGTCGTCGAGCATGCGACCGCCAAGCGTGCGCGCAAGGACGTCGACTGGATTGTCGCCAACGACGTGTCGGGCGACGTGATGGGCGGCGACAGCAACAGCGTCCATATCGTCACGAAGGACGGCGTCGAGAGCTGGCCGCGGCAGGGCAAGGATGCAGTCGCGGCGCAGCTGGCACGGCGCGTCGCCGATGCGCTGGAACCCGCACAGCCGATGCGCTAAACCGCACCGCATGACGATCCGTATAGACCTCAAGAGATTGCCGCATGGCGATGGCCTCCCCCTGCCCGCCTATGCGACCGCCGGTGCCGCTGGCATGGACGTGGTCGCGGCCGAGCCGCTGACGCTTGCACCGGGCGCCCGCGCGGCGGTCGCGACCGGCTTTGCGATCGCGATTCCCGAAGGCTACGAAGTCCAGGTGCGGCCGCGTTCGGGGCTGGCGCTTAAGCACGGCGTCACCTGCCTCAACACGCCCGGGACGATCGATTCGGACTATCGCGGCGAGGTGAAGGTCATCCTCGCCAATCTCGGCGATGCCCCCTTCGACATCGCCCGCGGCGACCGGATCGCGCAGCTCGTTCCTGCGGCGGTGGTGCGCGCGAGCGTCGGCGAGGTCGAGACGCTCGACGACACGGTGCGCGGGCATGGAGGATTCGGGTCGACCGGACGATGATCGCGCTGCTTCTTCTGGCAGCATCGCTGGGCAGCGCGCAGGCCCCGGCCGCCGACGTGCAGACCGCACCGGCGCTGCCCGTGCCGCGAATCATCCCCCCGCCCGTCGTTCCGACCCTGCCCCCCGCGCCTACGCCGTCCGCGCCGCCGCAAATGACGGGTGGCGTCCCGCTGCCGCCACAGGACTGGAGCGCGCTGCCGGTGTTGCGGCTGCGGCGCGCGGTCGCCCCGTCGCTGGATGCCAGCACGTTCGTCCAGCGCGAGGTGCTGGCCGGGCGGTGCGGTGGCGCGACGCGGACGCCGCAGGGCTGGGTCCTGAACCTCGACCTCGCGCTGCTCGCCGCGGCGGATGGCCGGGTGCGACGGGTCACGCCGCGCGCGATCGACTGCCCGACCGTCGAGCAGTTCGCCGCCGGACTGCTGCTGGGCGCGGCGCGCAACAATGTCGATCTGCGCGGCGCCGCCACCGACAGCTGGTACCGCACGACGATGGTGTTCGCGTGGAAGGCATGACGCTCTCCGACGACGAACTCGCGCGCTATGCCCGGCACATCGTTCTTCGCGAATTCGGCGGCACCGGTCAGCTCCGCCTGAAAGCGGCGACCGCGGTGGTGATCGGCGCCGGCGGCATCGGCTCGCCAGCGATCCAGTATCTCGCGGCCGCCGGGATCGGGCGCCTCGTGCTGATCGACGACGACGCGGTCGAGACGTCGAACCTGCAGCGTCAGACGATCTTCCGCACCGAAGACCAGGGTCTCGCCAAGGTCGAGGCCGCCGCCGCGGCGCTACGCCGGATCAATCCGAACGTCACCGTCGACACGCACCGCCTGAGGGTCGACCAGGGCAATATCGGCGCGCTGATCGCGAGCGCGGACGTGGTGCTCGACGGCTGCGACAATTTCGCGACGCGGTTCGTCGTCGCCGATGCGGCGCATGCGGCGCGGATCCCGCTGGTCTCGGCGGCGGTCGGCCAGTTCGAAGGCCAGCTCGGCGTGTATCGCGGCTGGGAGCCCGACCGGCCCTGCTATCGCTGTTTCGTCGGCGAGAATCCCGAGCGTGCCGAGACGAGCTGTGCGGAGGACGGCATCCTCGGCCCCGTCACGGGCGTGGTCGGCAGCTTGGCCGCTCTGGAAGTGATTCGTGCGGTCGCGCCGTTCGGCGACGACGTCGCGGGGCAGCTGTTGCTGATCGACCTGCTGTCGCTCCGCTTCCGGACGATCCGGCTGCCCAAGGACCCCGGCTGCCCCTGCTGCGGCGGCGGCTGATCCGAAAACGAGCGGGGCGGATGGCTGAACCCACCCGCCCCGCATCTTGCAGGCCGTTCAGCCCAGCAGCGTCTTGGCAAACGCGCGGACGACCGGTCCGATATCGTCGCGTGCGAGCGCGAGCGCGAGGTTGGCCTGGATATAGCCCGCCTTGTCGCCGCAATCGTAGCGCTGGCCATCAAAGGTGAAGCCGTGGAACGGCTGGTTGCCGATCAGCTGCGCCATCGCGTCGGTCAGCTGGATCTCGCCGCCGGCGCCCTTTTCCTGCCCTTCGAGGATGCGCATCACTTCGGGCTGGAGGATGTAGCGGCCCGGGATCATCAGGTTCGACGGCGAGGTGCCCTTGGCGGGCTTCTCGATCAGCGCGGTGACCTCGGTCAGGCGACCGTCGGTCGCGCCGGGCGAGATGATGCCGTATTTGTCGGTTTCCGAATCGGCGACCTCGAGCGCGCCGATGACGTTGCCGCCGACCTTGTTATACGCCTCGACCATCTGCTTCATGAAGCCGGGCTTGCCGACCATCAGCTCGTCGGGGAGCAGCACTGCGAACGGCTCGTCGCCGACGATCTCGCGCGCGCACCAGACCGCATGGCCGAGACCCAGCGGCTCCTGCTGACGGACATAGACGGGCGAGCCGGGCCGCTGGCGGATGCCGTCGAGCACGGTCAGCGACTTGCCGCGCGCGCGCATCGTCGCCTCGAGCTCGTAGGAAATGTCGAAATGATCCTCGAGCGCGCCCTTGCCGCGGCCGGTGACGAAGATGATCTGCTCGATCCCCGCTTCCAGCGCCTCTTCGACGGCATATTGGATCAGCGGCTTGTCGACGACGGTCAGCATCTCCTTGGGCATCGACTTGGTCGCCGGAAGGAATCGCGTGCCAAGCCCAGCAACGGGGAATACGGCCTTGCGCAGCGGTTTGATCGTCATTCAGTAGTCCCTTGTATCGTTGCGGGTGCAGATCGTTGCGGGTGCATAATGCCGCCGAACGGACTCGGCAAATCAACTGCGGCGGTTAGCGCGTCATTAAAGACGTGGGGTGTAGGCGGGTTCCATGTCAAAAATACTCGTCATCTTCGGGACGCGCCCCGAAGCGATCAAACTCTTCCCGGTCATCCGGGCGTTGCAGACGCAGCCGGGGCTGGTCGTCAGGACCTGCGTGACTGCGCAGCATCGCGGGCTGCTCGACCAGGTGCTCGCGATCGCGGGGCTCTCCCCCGATATCGATCTCGACCTGATGGAGCCGGGCCAGACGCTCGATCGGCTGACCGCCCGGCTGCTGGTCGGGCTGGGCGATGTGATGGACGCCGAGCAGCCCGACATGGTCGTCGTCCAGGGCGACACCGCGACCGCGATGACCGGCGCGCTCGCCGCCTATTACCGCAAGGTCCCGGTCGCGCATGTCGAGGCGGGGCTGCGCTCGGGCGACATCCATCATCCTTGGCCCGAGGAAGTGAACCGGCGGATCGTCGCGCCGATCGCCGCCTTGCACTTCGCACCGACCCAGACCGCCGCGGACGCGTTGCTGCGCGAGAATATCGCCCCCTCGACGATCCACGTCACGGGCAACACGGTGATCGACGCGCTGCACTGGACCCATGCGCGGGTGGCGGCGGATCCGGCGCTCGGCGCCGCGCTCGACCCGGTCGTGGCGGATACTGCGGGCAAGCGGATCATCCTCGTCACGACCCACCGGCGCGAGAATTTCGGCGACGCGATGGCCGGGATCGCGCGGGCAATCGCGCGGATCGCGGCGCGCGATGACGTCGCGGTCGTCTTTCCCGTGCATCCCAACCCGAATGTCGTCGCGGTGATGGACCGCATCCTCGGCGACCAGCCCGATATCGCGCGGATCGCGCCGCTCGATTACCCGAGCTTCGTCCGCGCGCTGGGGCTTGCCGAGATCGTCCTGACCGATTCGGGCGGCGTGCAGGAGGAAGCGCCTGCGCTCGGCAAGCCGGTGCTGGTAATGCGCGAGACGACCGAGCGCCCCGAGGGCGTCGAGGCGGGTACCGCAAGGCTGGTCGGGACGTCGGAGGACCGCATCGTTTCCGAAATCTTCACGCTGCTCGACGACAAAGCAGCCTATTCCGCGATGGCGCGCGCGCACAATCCGTTCGGCGACGGCCACGCCGCAGCCCGGATCGCCGAGACCATCGCGCAGACCATGGCCCAGGCGGTCGCCAGCGCACCGGCCCATCGTTGAGGATCATCCGTCATGCTTTCCGATACTGAACTGAACGTCGTCGTCATGGGACTGGGCTATATCGGCCTGCCCACCGCGGCGATCATCGCGCGGACCGGCGCGCGCGTGCTCGGTGTCGACGTGACCGAACGCGTCGTCGAGACGATCAATTCGGGGCGCGTGCATATCGAGGAGGTCGATCTCGACGGTCTGGTCTCGGGCGTGGTCGCGCGCGGTACGCTGCGCGCGGCGATGACGGTCGAGTCCGCCGACGTCTTCGTGATCGCGGTGCCGACCCCGTTCGACGCCGCGCACGCGCCCGACATCAGCTATGTCCTGGGGGCCGCGACGACGATCGCGCCTGTGCTGAAGCCCGGCGATACCGTCATCCTCGAATCGACCTCCCCCGTCGGGACGACCGAGAAGGTCCGCGACCTGCTGGCGACCTTGCGCCCCGATCTGCGCGTGCCCGGGCGGACCCGGGACCAGGCCGATATCGCGATCGCCTATTGCCCCGAACGCGTGCTGCCGGGACGGATCCTGGTCGAGCTGATCGACAATGACCGTGTCATCGGCGGGATCACGCCGCGCTGTGCGCGCAAGGCGCTGACCTTCTACCGCCGGTTCGTGCGCGGCGCGTGCGTCACGACGACCGCGCGCGCCGCGGAGATGACGAAGCTGACCGAGAATGCGTTTCGCGACGTCAACATCGCGTTCGCCAACGAGCTGTCGCTGATCGCCGACACGATGAACGTCGATGTCTGGGAGGTGATCCGCCTCGCCAACCGCCACCCGCGCGTCAACATCCTGCAGCCCGGGCCCGGTGTCGGCGGGCATTGCATCGCGGTCGACCCCTGGTTCCTCGTCCATGCCGCGCCCGACCAGACGCCGCTGATCCGCACCGCACGCGAGGTGAATGACGGCAAGACCGATCACGTCATCGCGCAGGTCGCCGCGATGATCGCGGCGGATCCGACCGCGCCGGTCGCGTGCCTGGGCCTCGCGTTCAAGGCCAATATCGACGATTTCCGCGAGAGCCCGGCGATGAAGGTCGCGCTGGCGGTCGCGAATCGCTTCGGGGATCGCGTCCGGATCGTCGAGCCCTATGCCAGCACGCTGCCACCAGGCTTTGCCGGCACCGGCGCGACCCTGATCGACGTCGACACCGCGATCGAGACCTGCCCGATCATGGTCGTGCTGGTCGATCACGACGTCTTCCGCTCTATCCCGCTCGAGGAGCGTGGCGAGAAGACGGTGCTCGATACGCGGGGGATCTGGCCCGACCAGCCGCGCGGCCCGGCGCAGCCGGCGGCGCGACTGGCCGGCTAGCGGAGCGGCTGGGTCCGCAGCGCGAGGACATCGGCGGGCAGGATCGGCCGTTCGGGGCGGCGGGCAATGTCCTGGACGACCGCGTCGAGCGCGGTCGCCCGCGCCTTGGACGAGGCGTGGGTGCGGCTGCGGAAGAGGCCGCCGTCGATCGTGCCCCCCTTCTCGCGCCAGAATTGCGGCGCCGAACGCGGATCATAGCCGGCATTGGCGAGCAGATAGACGCTGAGCCGATCCGCCTCGTCCTCGGTCTGGCGGATCAGCCGGCCGTTGCGGCCGAGTTCCGCCATCAGCCCACGACTGATCTTCGCCGCGTCGAGCCGGTCGCGGTGGCGCAGGATGTTGTGCGCCAGCTCGTGCGCGACGATCACCGCGATCTCGGCATCGCTATAGCCTTCGAAATATTTCTCGCCGATCTGGACGACCGCGCCGTCCGCGCTCGCATCGAGGCCGCTGCCGAGCAGGATCTCGAATCGCGAGCGGCAGCCCGCCACGGCGGGGATCGAGACGGTGGCCGCGCGCCCGTCACGCAGGACCGTCATCGCGATCGGTGCGCCGGGCGGCTGCGCTGCGATCAGGGCCTCGGCAGCGTCGCGGTCGGCGGGGGTTTCCGCGGCGTCCGCGGCACCGATCCCGGGTTGCCGCTTGCCCGCGAGCAGCTGGATCGAATCGCCCGACCGGACGCCCGCGCGCGCGGCCGGTCCGTCGGCGACCACCGCCTCGACCCCCAGCCGCGTTTCGAACCCGAACACGCCGATCGCATTCGGCCTGGCCTCCGCACTATATTGGTTGAGCGCATGGATCGGCATGCCGATCTGCGGCTGAAGACGATCGCACAGCGCCGCATTGGCGGAGGTCAGCCGGTACCCGATCGTCGCAAGCCGCAGATCCGCGGCGCGCAACGCTTCGAAGAACGCCTTGGGCGGGGCGTCGGCGGGCACTGCAGCCGGGGCGGCGGTGGCGCCGGCGACGGAGACGGACGGCGGCGGAACCGCGGAGGCCGCACCTGCGCTTAGCAGGACTGCGGGCAGGAGACGCATGACGATCGACATGCGGCCCTGATAGACGGCTTTCAGCCGCACGCCATCCACCCTCGCGCAGGAGTCGACGAACCGCGCCGCGTTGCGACGGCGCGCCCGAGCCTCTATGTGCGGTGCCAACGGATATAGACTTTATGATTTCAAGATTCTTTCGTCCCAAGGCACCGCGGCCCGCGGAGCGGTCCTCGTCGATCCCCGAAGGCCGGCGCGTCTATGCGGTCGGCGACATCCATGGCTGTGCCGATCTGCTCGACGACCTGATCGCGCAGATCGACGCGGACGATGCGGCGCGCGGCGCGGCGGAGACGACGGTCATCTTCCTGGGCGATATCGTCGATCGGGGTCCGGCCTCGGCCGCGGTGGTCGATCGGCTGATCACCTATGCCGCGGCGCGCCCCGACGTGCGGTTCCTGCAGGGCAATCACGAGGAGATCTTCCTCGGCGCACTTGACGGCGAGCCCAAGGCGCTACGCCTCTTCTGCCGGATCGGCGGTCGCGAGACGGTGCTGAGCTATGGCATGGACGCGGCGGAATATGAGCGGCTCGATTACGAGGAGCTGGTGCAGCGTCTCGCGCAGCTGGTGCCCGAGGCGCATCGCACGTTCCTGGCCGGCTTCGAGGATCTGATCACGATCGGCGACTATGCGTTCGTGCATGCGGGCGTCCGTCCGGGAACGCCGCTTGAGGACCAGCGCGGTTCGGATCTGCGCTGGATCCGCGACCCGTTTCTCGATCATCGCAGCCCGCTCGACAAGATGATCGTCCATGGCCACACGGTGATCGAAGAGGTCCAGACGATGGCGCATCGTATCGGCATAGATACGGGCGCCTATGCGACCGGTCGGCTGACTGCGCTGGGGATCGAGGGCGATCGCACATGGACGTTGCAGACGGCACCCCGCCCCGGCTCGTCGGAAAATTCTCTCGAATCCTGAAAACTATGCCTTCTCGTCCTACTACAATAGGGTATACCCCCAGGGCGATCAGGGCATGTTGCCCGCTCGCAACAGTATGGAACTCTTCCGTACCGTTCCAGTTACCTCGGTTGCGCAAGGTCGGGTTTCGTGCCAGAGACTGACGCGACGAGCACAAAGGGAGTTCATCATGCGTCTTGGGAAGTATCTCCTGACCGCAGCAGCAGCCACGATGGCAGTTGCTCCGGCCATGGCAGCGCCGGTTAATTCGGCAGCAAGCCTTTCGGTTGCGAAGTCGGCTCGCGCCGGTTCGGTTACCGCGAAGAAGAACAAGGTTGCAGGCGGCGGCATCATCGTTGCAGTCCTCGCAGCAGCAGCCGTTGTCGGCGGCATCGTTATCGTTGCCGATAACGACGACGACAGCGACAGCAACTAAGCATAGGCTCAGTTCTGGAAAATAGCGGTCTTCGGGCCGCTATTTTTTTGCCTGCCGCAGATCGGTCCGGGGCGGATGCGGCGAAACTCCATCACCGCTCCCCGTCTTGCACCGCTGCGCAAGCCACCGCGTGCCACCGCGTGCCACTGGGATCGACGATAGATTGCGATGATCCGCGGGACTGAGGCCTGCACACGAACTCCGGCGGTCGAGCATGATCCACCATGCCGCCGTCATGCCGGATGGTGTTTGACCCCTGACGCGGCGCGCCCACCCTTGGCCAAGGCAGGCGGGCGCGAGATGACCCGAGGCGTCACCGGGTGCGTCGGCCGAACCCTGCATGATCCGCGTCACGCCGACATAACAAGGCCGCCCGCGACGATCAGTCACGGACGGCCCTGTATCATGATGCCGAGTCCGGCAGGTCTCGGGCGGCGAACCGCCCGAAGACGCGATCAGCGCGGCTGCGGTACCGCGCCGCCGGCGCCCGGCGCACCCTGCTGCATCTGCATCTGCTGCTGCGCCTGCATCTGCTGGACGACGCTCTGCGGCAGGAAGTCGAGCAGTTCGACGTCGAACACGAGCGTCGAGTTGGCCGGGATCGGTCCGCTGGCCTTGTCGCCATAGCCGAGCGAGGGCTTCAGCCAGAAACGGTACTTGCCGCCCTTGGGCATCAACTTGAGCGCTTCGGAGAAGCCCGGAACGACGCCCGTGACGGGCAGCGGCGTAGGCTGCTGCGACTTGTCGAAGGTGGTGCCGTTGAGGAGCTTGCCCTCGTAATTCACCAGCGCGACATCGGCATCGGTCGGCTTGGCGGCACCGGGCTTGCCCGGCGTCAGAATCTTGTACTGGAGGCCCGACGCGGTCGTGACGACGCCCTTGGCGCGCCCGTTGCGGGTCAGCGGATCGTCACCCTGGCGCGCGAGCGCGACGGCGCCGATCAGCGCGAGCGCGATGCCCAGCCACAGATAGATGAGATAGCTGCGCTTGGTCGGCTGCAGCGGAACGGCGGTGACGGTCGACATCGGACAAACCCCGGGTCATCTGGTCACGCCGGAGCGCCGCGCGTGCCGTAGAATTCGTAATCGGAGCCGCGGTGACGCGGCCCCCAAAACCCTGGCTGCGCATGCAGCCGAGGGTTCCTACTGCAGGCGAAGCTTAGCGTGCGCCGTCGCGCTCGGCGCGCTTGCGCTCGAGCTTGCGCGAACGACGGATCGCAGCCGCACGCTCGCGAGCGCGCTTTTCCGACGGCTTCTCGTAGTGGCGGCGCAACTTCATCTCGCGATACACGCCTTCACGCTGCAGCTTCTTCTTGAGCGCGCGAAGGGCCTGGTCGACGTTGTTGTCGCGGACGATGATTTGCATAAACCCGTTAAGCTCCGGTCGAATAGATACGAATGGATAGTGCCGTCGCGAACAAGTCCGCGCCGCATGAACGGGAGCCCCTAACAGCGTGTGCCCGCTGTTTCAAGCCAAACCCGCCCGGTCAGTGTCGGGGTTCACGTCGGGAGGCGGTTTGCGGGCCTGCAAAGCCAGCGCTAAGAGCCGCGCATGACCACGCACGCCCTGACCCTGTATAACAGCCTGACGCGCCGCCTCGAGCCGTTTGCGCCGATCGAGCCCGCCAATGTCGGGCTCTATTCCTGCGGACCGACCGTCTACAACTATGCGCATATCGGCAATCTGCGCGCCTATGTCTTTACCGACACGCTGTCGCGGACGCTGACGTGGAAGGGCTTTGGGCTCACGCACATCGTCAACATCACCGATGTCGGCCACCTGACCTCGGATGCCGATGCGGGCGACGACAAGATGGAGGCCGCCGCGCGCGCCAGCGGGCAGGATATCTGGGCGATCGCAAGACATTACACCGAAGCCTTCAAACGCAACCTGATCGACCTCCACATCCGCACGCCGACGCGTTTCCCGCTCGCGACCGACCATATCGCGGAGATGATCGCCTTTGCCGAGGCCATTGCGCCGGAGCATTGCTACCGGCTCGAGGACGGGCTGTATTTCGATACCAGCACGGTCCCGGATTATGGCCGGCTTGCCCGGTCGAACGACGATGCCGGCGAGAGCCGGATCGATCCGGTCGCGGGCAAGCGCCACCCGCAGGATTTCGCGATCTGGCGGACATCGGCCCCCGGCGAGATGCGCCAGATGGAATGGGACTCGCCCTGGGGACGCGGTGCGCCTGGCTGGCATCTCGAATGCTCGGTGATGAGCCAGAAATATCTGGGCCCGCAGTTCGACATCCACACCGGCGGGATCGACCACCGGGAGATCCACCACCCGAACGAGATTGCACAGAATCAGGCGCGTTGCGGGTGTGCGGAGACCGGGGCGAACCTCTGGATGCACAACAACTTTCTCGTCGAACGCTCGGGAAAGATGTCGAAATCCGGCGGCGAGTTCACAACGCTCCAGACGCTTATCGATCGCGGTTTCCACCCGCTCGCCTATCGACTGATGTGCCTTCAGGCGCAGTATCGCAGCGAGCTCGAATTCTCCTGGGACAATCTGGCGGCCGCGACGACCCGGCTGAAGCGGCTGGCGCTCACCGTGCAGGCGTTGCGCGACCGGGCGGCATCCAGCGATCCCGCCAAACCCGCGGCCGACACCGTCCGCGCGCTGCTCGCCGGCTACCGCGACCGACTCGACATCGCGGTCTGCGACGACCTTGCGACGCCGCGCGCCTTGCCGGTCCTCGACGAAATGCTCGCGGACAAGCGGCTGTCGCCCGCGGACCGACTCGCCGCGCTGGCCGATTTCGATGCGGTTCTGGGACTCGATCTTGCAGCCCTGCGCCGCGAGGATCTGCGCGTTCGTCCGGCCTCGGCCACGCTCGATGCAACAGCCGTCGACGAACGCCTTGCCGAGCGCCGCGCCGCGCGGGCCGCCAAGGACTTCCCCCGGTCGGACGCGATCCGCGACGACCTCGCCAGCGCCGGGGTCGAGGTGATGGACGGTGATCCGCTCGGCTGGGACTGGCGGATCGGCTGACACGCGGCGAAAAACGACTCGGCGCTTTGGCGTCGCACACGAAGCGCGGTACAGACACGGGGATGAAAGCCGTCCTCCCCGCCGCCGCCCGCCCGCTGCTCGAACCGCATCTGCCGTCCGATCTCGACGTCGAATGGTTTGCAACGCCGGGCGAGGCGAATGCGGCGATCGGCGATGCGGAGATCGCCTGGGTCGACATGCAGCCGACTCACCTAGTGGCGGACGCGATTCGCGCCGCCGGGCCGCAGCTGAAATGGGTGTCGACCATCTATGCGGGCCTCGACGCCTTCCCTCTCGCTTTGCTCCGCGACCGGGGCGTGATCCTGACCAACGGTGCGGGCATCAACGCGGTCGCGGTCGCGGAATATGCGGTGATGGGGATACTCGTCGCTGCCAAGCGCCTCGACACCGTCCTCCGCGCGCAGGCCGAGCATGCCTGGCTGAAGGACGCGCCGGGCAAGGTCGAGCTGGCCGACACGCGTGCGCTGGTCATCGGCTATGGCACGATCGGCGCAATGATCGGCGATCGGCTCGCGGCCTTTGGCGTCGACGTGACCGGCGTGACCCGGACCGGGCGCGACGGGACACTAACTCCCGATGCATGGCGCGACCGTCTCAGGGAGTTCGACTGGGTGGTGCTTGCCGCGCCCTCGACCGATGCGACCAAGACGCTGATCGGCAGCGGTGAGCTTGCCGCGATGAAGGGCAGCGGCTGGCTGATCAACATCGCGCGCGGCGACATGATCGATGACGAGGCGTTGCTCGCCGCCCTGCGTTCGGGACAGATTGGCGGGGCGTTCCTCGATCCGACGCATCCCGAACCGTTGCCGGCCGATCACCCCTTATGGTCCGCGCCGAACACGATCCTGACGATGCATCTGTCAGGTCGCAGCCAGACTAGGATGTTCCAGCGCGGCGCGGCGCTGTTCCTCGACAATCTGCAGGCGTTTCGCGCGGGGTCTGCGATGCGAAACGTCGCCGATCTCGGCGCGGGCTATTGAACGAGACCGTCGGTGGCAGGCACCGACGGTCGCACGATCAGCTGCGCGCGGTGCCGTTGTTCGGGCTGTTATAGTCCTTGATCCCGCGACGGCGGCGCTTGTCGCGACGGCGGCGCTTCATCGTCATGATCAGGACGGGCACGCCGATCGCGACACCGACGCCAACGATCGAAAATGCAATGATAATTCGCAAGGGAAGATCCATCGTCGCCCTGTGCCAAACCTGCCCGACATTGAGAAGTGCTTTCTATACAATCTCGGGCAACCTTTGACCGACCGGCTCGCTGCAATCAGCCAAGCCCGGCATCCGGTACTCGTCCGCCGGCAAGCTTTACTTGATTGCGCCAAAAGCCGATTCGGCGCATGGCCGCGCCTCGAATTCACCAATCGGACGAACAATTATGGCCGCGAACTGGGCCCCCGACAGCTGGACCACGCACGAAGCCCGCCAGCTCCCCTCGTATCCCGACGCCGGCGCGCTCGACGCGGCGACTGCACAGCTTGCGACGTTTCCGCCGCTCGTCTTCGCGGGCGAGGCGCGCAACCTGACCGCGAGCCTCGCCGAGGTTGCGGCGGGCAAGGCGTTCCTGCTCCAGGGCGGCGACTGCGCCGAGAGCTTTGCCGAGCACAGCGCGAACAACATCCGCGATACCTTCCGCGTCATCCTGCAGATGGCGGTCGTGCTGACCTTCGCGTCCAAGCTGCCGGTCGTGAAGCTCGGCCGCATGGCGGGCCAGTTCGCCAAGCCGCGCTCGGCCAATACCGAGACGATCGGCGGCGTCGAGCTGCCGAGCTATCGCGGCGACAACGTCAACGACATCGCCTTCACCGCCGAGTCGCGCGCGCCCGATCCGCAGCGGATGATCCGCGCGTATTCGCAGTCGGCGGCGACGCTCAACCTGCTCCGCGCCTTCGCGCAGGGTGGCTATGCGAATCTGCATCAGGTGCATCGCTGGACGCACGACTTCATGGGACGCAGCCCCTGGTCGAAGAAATATGCCGAGACGGCGGACCGGATCGGCGAGGCGCTCGAGTTCATGGCGGCCTGCGGGATCGATCCCGAAACCGTGCCGCAGCTCGCCCAGACCAATTTCTACACCAGCCACGAGGCGTTGCTGCTGCAATATGAGCAGGCGCTGACCCGGCAGGATTCGCTGACCGGCGATTGGTACGACACGAGCGCACATTTCCTGTGGATCGGCGACCGGACGCGATTCGAGGGGTCGAGCCATGTCGAATATCTGCGCGGCATCGGCAATCCGATCGGCATCAAATGCGGCCCGAGCCTCGAGCCGGATGCGTTGCTGCGGATGCTCGACACGCTCAATCCCGCGCGCATCCCCGGCCGGATGACGCTGATCACGCGCTATGGCTATGATTCGATCGAGGCCGCGCTGCCCAAGCTCGTCCGTGCGGTGACCCGCGCAGGCCACCCCGTCGTCTGGTCGTGCGACCCGATGCACGGGAACGTCGTGAAGGCGGCCAATGGCTACAAGACCCGCCCGTTCGAGCGCATCCTTGCCGAGGTCCGCGGCTTCTTCGCGGTGCACCGCGCCGAGGGCACGCATGCCGGCGGCATCCATATCGAGATGACCGGGCAGAACGTCACCGAATGCACCGGCGGTGCGGTCGACGTCACCGAGCAGAGCCTGGCGGACCGGTATCACACGCATTGCGATCCGCGCCTGAACGCCAGCCAAAGCCTTGAGATGGCGTTTCTTCTCGCCGAAATGCTCAACGCCGAAATGGCCGAGCGCAAGAAGGTCGCCGCCTGACGACGACGACCGCCGAGGCGGTCCGGCGGCAAAACGTGCACGTCGCGCGATTTTGCCGCCGCACCGCCTTGACGCCCGCGCCCCGCTTCCGTAAGAGCGCGGCTCGACTACACGGCCCCTTCGTCTAGCGGTTAGGACGACGCCCTCTCACGGCGTAAGCACGAGTTCGATTCTCGTAGGGGTCACCAAGTCTACCCATCCTGACATCGCTGGAACGTAGCGCGCTGCGCCGTTCGTCGTGCGCGGCGACCGTGTCGCTACGTGTTTCCCGACGGTGCAGCGACGGGCGAGCGGGCGCTACCCGGGGCCGTCCTCATTTTCGAGGGCGCGCACCCCGTGGAAGGATCCCAGCATGGCCGATGCCGCCCGCAACACTGATTCGCCAGATACCCTCCCCGCGCCGGCCACCGACTGGAGCGCGGATCTGACGACCAGGACCGGCTACGCGTTTTACGTCCGCCCGATCACGCCGGATGACGAAGCGGCGCTGGCTGACTTCTTCACGCATGTCGGCAAGGAGGATCTGCGCTTTCGCTTCCTCAGCGCGATCAACCATGTCGGGCACGAACAGCTGCTCGCGCTGCTGCGCGTCGATCACGAGCATAGCGAGCATTTCCTCGCCTGTGAGATCGGGAGCGGCCGGATCCTTGCGACCGCGATGCTGGTCGGCGATGACGACGGGCTGCGCGCGGAGGTCGCGGTCGCGATCCGCAGCGATTTCAAGCGGCGCGGGATCAGCTGGGTCCTGCTCGATCACGTCGCTATGTTCGCGCGGGCCAAGGGCCTCCGCACGCTCGAATCGATCGAGAGCCGCGACAATCACCAGGCGATCGACATGGAGCGCGAGCGGGGCTGGACGGCAGCCCCCTGCCCTGGCGATCCCTCCGCGATGATCCTGCGACTGACGCTGGCATCGCCGCCCGCCTGACCCGGTCGGACGCTGGGGTGCGATCGACCGGCGGTGGCCGGTGCGGCGGTTCTGGTCTATCGTGCAGGCCGGTTCCGTACCGGCGACCATGATCTTGGCCGCCGGCGTATCGGATCCGACCGCCGGACAAGGCCCAGAGCCCGATGAACCGCACGCGCCCAGCCCGACCAGCCGCCGCCCCGCCCGCATGATCGCGCATCCGTCCGACATGGGCGACGCGGCTGCCGGACGTCCCGCCGTGCTGGCGGAGGAACTCGGCCTGCTGATCGACGCAGCGACGACCTATGCGATCTACATGCTCGACCCGCAGGGGCGCGTGACGATCTGGAACCGGGGCGCCGAGCGGATCAAGGGATGGACCGAGGCCGAGATCATCGGCCGCGATGCCGCGATCTTCTACCCGGCCGAAGACGTCGCGGCGGGCAAGCCGCGCGCCGATCTTGAGCGCGCGCATGCCGGTGGCCGGATCGAGGAGGAAAGCTGGCGGGTCCGCAAGGACGGATCGGAATTTCTCGCGAGCGTGACGATCACCGCGTTGCACGACGACGCGGGCGCGCTGCGCGGCTTTGGCAAGGTGATCCGCGACATCACCGACGAGAAGGCGGCGGAGGCCGCGATCCTGCGCCGCGAGCATCATCTGCGCTCGATCCTGAACACCGTTCCCGATGCGATGATCGTGATGAACGAACACGGCGTCGTGGTATCGTTCAGCGCCGCCGCCGCGCTCGTCTTCGGCTATGAGACGGACGAGGTGATCGGCCGCAACGTCGCGATGCTGATGCCGCCCGCGAATGCCGCTGTGCATGACGCGCATCTGCACACCTACCGGCGGACCGGGGTGCGGCATGTCATCGGCAATGTCCGGCTCGAACACGGGCTGCGCAAGAATGGCGAGGTCTTTCCGATCGAGCTCGCGGTCGGCGAGGCGTCGATCGCGGGCGAGCGGATCTTCACCGGCTTCATCCGCGACATCAGCCAGCGCCAGGCGACCGAGCGCCGGCTGAAGGAGCTGCAGGCCGAGCTGGTCCACGTCTCGCGGGTCAGCGCGATGGGCACGATGGCATCGACGCTCGCGCATGAGATCAACCAGCCGCTGACCGCGATCGCCAATTATCTGGAGGCGACGCGGGACATGATCGGCGACGCGCCGTCGCCGCTGCTGGCGGAGATCGCCGAGGCGCTCGAGCTCGCGGCGGCGCAGTCGCTGCGCGCCGGCACGATCGTTCGGCGGCTGCGCGCGTTCGTCGAGGGCGGCGACACCGCGCTGCGGGTCGAACCGCTCGCCGCACTCGTCGAGGAGGCGATCAGCCTGGGGCTGCTGGGCGCGCACGAGGCGGGGATCACGGTCACCACCGATATCCGCCAGGGCGCCGATCTGGTGCGGGTCGACCGCATCCAGATCCAGCAGGTCCTGGTCAATCTGATCCGCAACGCCATCCAGTCGATGGCCTGCGCACCCGACAAGCGGCTGACGATCGCGACGCTGGCGGATCGCGAAGGCTGGGTGCGGATCAGCGTGGCCGATACCGGTGCGGGCATCGATCCGGCGATCCGCGAGCGCCTGTTCGACGCGTTCGCGACGACCAAGAGCGACGGCATGGGCCTTGGCCTGTCGATCTGTCGGACGATCGTCGAGGCGCATGGCGGCCGGATCTGGGTCGAACCGACATGCCCCGCCGGTACCGCCTTCCACTTCACGATACCGCTCGCCACACAGGATGTTGTCGATGGATGAGACCAGCCGAGTCGTGCACGTCGTCGACGACGATCCCGCGATCCGCCAGTCGGTCGGCTTCCTGCTGCGCAAGGCGGGCTATGCGGTCGAGACGCATGTGTCGGGCACGCATTTCCTCAAGCACGTCACGCGCGAGGCGCGTGGCTGCGTCCTGCTCGACGTGCGGATGCCCGATATCGACGGGCTCGAGGTCCAGGCGACGCTGGCGCAGCGCGGCATAGCCCTGCCCGTGATCATGCTGACCGGGCACGGCGACGTCGCGCTCGCGGTGCGTGCGATCAAGGCGGGGGCGATCGAGTTCCTGGAAAAGCCGTTCGAGCGCGCGACGCTGCTCGCGGCGATCGAGATCGCGCTCGCCAAGGCCGCACGGATCGGCCGCGACCAGCTCGCCGCGGCCGAGGCCAGCGTCCTGCTCGCGGCGCTGACCCCGCGCGAGCGCGACGTGCTGGACGGGATGGTCCTGGGCCGGCCGAACAAGCTGATCGCCTTCGATCTCGACATCGCGACGCGGACGGTCGAGGTCCACCGCGCCAATCTGATGGAAAAGCTGATGGCGCGCAGCCTGTCGGACGTGCTGCGCATCGCCTTTGCCGCGGGTCTGGGCGAGACGGCCGACCCGGCCTGAGCGCCCCCCGTGTTTTACGTACAGACCGGGTCCGCAGGTCCTGTCATCGAAGGTCCGACAAGGATCGACGATGACCCCACCGGCCCCGTTTCTGCCTACCAGCCCGGGCATCTCGCTAGTCGACGGCAATCCCGCGCGACGCCGTGCGCGGCAGATCCTGCTGCTCTCCGAACGCTACCGGGTACGGTCCTATGCAAGCTGTGCGGCCCTGGTGTCCGATCCGGCATCGCGCGACCATGCGTGCATCATCCTCGACCTCTCCGATCCCCGGCTCGCGGGGCAGGATGACGACGGAATGGCGGCGCTTGCCGCGATGCGGGGCCTGGGCTGGGCTGGGCGGGCGATCCTGATCGACGGGCGGGCGCCGTCGCCGGAGCTGCTCGCCGCGGCGGCCCGGCACGGTGACCGGATCCTCGACCGCGCGACGACTGACGGTGCCCTGCTCGCGGCGATCGCGGCCGCCATGCTGACGCTCACCGGGTAAGGACGCCGCGCGGATCGATGCGGTCAGCGTAAGGGTCGGACGATCGTCGTCTGGCTCAGCCGGGCGGCGTGACGGGCGATCTCGTCGTCCTCGCGCGAGGCGACGATCCGGATCTCCAAGCCCGGCAGCCATGCCAGGCCGGTGCCGATCGCCTGCTGGGTCGCGCGGTCATGTTCGCCGATCCCGCCGGTCAGCACCAGCAGGTCGATCCCCCCGAGCGTCGCGGCCATCGCCGCGATCTGCTTGCAGACCGATCGCTCGAACATCCGGATCGCGAGGTCGGCGTCGGGATTGCTCCCGGCCGCCGCGCGCAACACGCGCATGTCCCCCGACAGTCCCGAGATCCCCGCCATTCCCGAATCGTGATCGATCATCGTCGCCAGCGCCCCGGCGTCGAGCCCGGTCTCGCGCAGCAGGTACAGCAGGATGCCGGGGTCGATATCCCCCGTCCGAGTCGCCATCGTCACCCCGCCCGACGGCGTCAGCCCCATGCTGGTATCGACCGATCGCCCGTCGCGCACCGCGGTGACGCTCGCCCCGTTGCCGAGATGCGCGATGACGAGTCGTGACGGGACGCCGTCGCCGAGCTGCGCCAGGATCGATTCGCACGACAGGCCGTGAAAGCCGTACCGCCGCACCCCGCTCGCGCGGTAGTGGCGCGGGATCGGCAGGACCTGCGCGACGTCGGGCAGATCGGCATGGAACGCGGTGTCGAAACAGGCGACCTGCGGCAGCCCCGGGTAGCGCGCTTGAGCGGCCGCGATCAGCGCGAGGGCCGCGGGACCATGGAGCGGCGCGAACGCACAGGCCGCGACCAGATCCGCGGTCACCGCATCGTCGATCAGGCAATGCGCGGTACGATGCGGGCCGCCATGGACGATCCGGTGGCCGATCGCGCTTGGCGCCGGGCTGTCCCGCAACGCGGCGTCGAGCGCGTCGAGGACCGAAGCGTGACCGTCGGCGGTCTCGATCGTCCCGCCGACGAGCAACGCGGGGTCCGGGTCGACGGCGTAGAGCCCGTATTTCACCGTCGACGACCCGCTGTTCAGCGCGAGGATCAGCGCGCCCATTGCCAGTCGCGCACCTCCGGCAGATCGTCGCCCTGTTCGGCGATGTACAGCTTGTGCCGTTCCATCGTCGTCCAGTAGCGCGCGGTCTCGCGCGGGACGCGGTCGCGGAACCGCGGGATCCGCTCGATCGCGTCGAGCGCGAGCCGGTACCGGTCGAGATCGTTCAGCACGACCATGTCGAACGGCGTCGTCGTCGTGCCCATTTCCTTGTAGCCGCGGACATGGATGTTGGCGTGGTTGGCGCGGCGGTAGGTCAGCTTGTGGATCATCGCCGGGTAGCCGTGGAACGCGAAGATCACCGGTGTGTCGCGCGTAAACAGCGCGTCGAATTCGCGCTCGTCGAGCCCGTGCGTATGTTCGGATCGCGGCTGCAGCACCATGAGGTCGACGACATTGACCACCCGGATCCGGATGTCGGGGACATAGGCACGCAGCAGTGTCACCGCCGCCAGCGTCTCGAGCGTCGGAACGTCGCCCGCACACGCCATCACCACATCGGGCTCCGCATCGTCGCCCGCCCAGTCCCAGATCCCGGCGCCCGCGGTGCAGTGCCGCACCGCCGCGTCGATCCCCAGCCATTGCCATTCGGGCTGCTTGCCCGCGATGATCACGTTCACATAGCTGCGGCTGCGCAGGCAATGGTCGCCGACCGACAACAGGCAATTGGCATCGGGGGGCAGATAGATCCGCGTGACCTCCGCGGTCTTGTTGGCGACATGATCAATGAACCCCGGATCCTGATGCGACAGGCCATTGTGATCCTGTCGCCAGACATGCGACGTCAGCAGATAGTTTAGCGACGCGATCGGCCGCCGCCACGGGATGCCGCGCGTCACCTTCAACCATTTGGCATGCTGGTTGACCATCGAATCGACGATGTGGACGAACGCCTCGTAACAGGAAAACAGCCCGTGGCGTCCGGTGAGCAGATAGCCCTCGAGCCAGCCCTGGCACAGATGCTCGCTCAGCACCTCCATCACGCGGCCGTCCGGGGTCAGATGCTCGTCGACCGCCTCGACCTCAGCCATCCAGACCTTGCCCGACACGTCATAGACATCGGCGAGACGGTTCGACGCAGTCTCGTCTGGCCCGAACAGGCGGAAGTTCACGCTCGGCATGTTGAGCTTCATCACGTCGCGCAGATACCCGCCGAACACCCGCGTCGCCTCGGCCATGACCGTGCCCGGCGCGTCGACCGGTACGGCATGCGCGCGGAAGTCGGGGAGCGACAGCGGCACCATCGTCTCGCCGCCATTGGCATGCGGGTTCGACCCCATCCGCCGATGCCCGGTCGGTGCGAGCGAGGCATAGATGTCGAGGAACTTCCCCGTCGCGTCGAACAGCTCCTCAGGGCGGTAGCTGCGCATCCACGCCTCGAGCAGCCGGAGATGCTCGGGGTCCTTGAAGTCGGCGATCGGGACCTGATGCGCGCGCCATGTGCCCTCGACCGGCTTGCCGTCGACGGTCTTCGGGCCGGTCCATCCCTTGGGCGTGCGGAACACGATCATCGGCCAGCGCGGGCGATCGGGCGTCGCGCCGGGGATGCGTGCCGCGGCCTGGATCGCCTGGATCTTCGCCAGCGCGGTGTCGAGCGCGGCGGCGAGCTGCTGGTGGACGAGCGCGGGGTCGCTGCCGCCGACATAGAGCGGCTCATGCCCATAGCCGCGCAGCAACGCGTCGAGCTCGTCCTCGTCGATCCGCGCGAGGATCGTGGGGTTGGCGATCTTGAACCCGTTGAGGTGCAGGATCGGCAGGACCGCGCCGTCGCGCGCGGGGTTGAGGAACTTGTTCGAATGCCAGCTCGCCGCCAGCGCCCCCGTCTCCGCCTCGCCGTCGCCGATCACGCAGGCGACCAGCAGGTCCGGATTGTCGAACGCCGCGCCATAGGCATGCGCCAGCGAATAGCCGAGCTCGCCGCCCTCGTGGATCGACCCCGGCGTCTCGGGCGCGACGTGGCTGGGGATGCCGCCCGGCCAGGAGAATTGCCGGAACAGCCGGTGCATACCCGACCGGCTGCGCTCGATCGCGGGATAGCGCTCGGTATAGGAGCCCTCGAGATAGGTGTGGGCCACCAGCCCCGGCCCGCCATGCCCCGGCCCGATGATGTTGATCATGTCGAGGTCGTGCGCGACGATCAGCCGGTTGAGATGGACGTAGAGGAAGTTGAGCCCCGGCGTCGTGCCCCAGTGGCCGAGCAGCCGCGGCTTGACGTCGGCGATCGTCAGCGGACGTTCGAGCAGCGCGTTGTCACGCAGATAGATCTGACCGACCGACAGATAATTGGCGGCGCGCCAATAGGCGTCCATCCGGTGCAGGTCATCGGGCGACAATGGATCGGCGGGTGCCACGACATGCGGCGGTGCCTTGTGGGCCAGACCGGTCAAGAGTGCGGCGCCCATGGACGAGCGGCGGGGATCGCGGGCGGTATGGGACGCATGTCGATAGTCCTTTGATGGGGGCGCATCAGCCGGCGAGCCGGCTGGTCAGCGAAGGGTCGCGCAGCAGCGCTTCGTCGCCGAACGCCAGTTGCGCGCAGGTGCGGTTCGCCTGAGCGGTGACGGCGTTGAGATGCTGGCCGGCGACCTGCGGATCGAGATGTCTGGTGATATTGGCGAATCGACGCTGCTCCTGCGACCGCATGCCGAAGGCGTGGACCAGATACTGGTCGACCAGGGTCGTCAGCCCCGCCCCTAGCCCCTGATCGTCGAGCCAGATCCGGCTGCCCGCCGCGGTCGTGAAGCTCAGCAGCCGCTTGCCGCCGAGCAGCAGGCTGCGCGCACGCTGCTGGACCGCGACAGGCTCGATCCCTGCGCCGAACACGCGCTCGATATAGCCCTTCATCATCGCCGGCGGGGATCCGAACCAGAGCGGGTAGACGAGGACGAACACGTCGCAGCCCGCGATCGCCGCGCGTTCGTCCTGCACGTCCTGCGCGAGAACCGCCGCATCCCTGGTCGGCAATTCCGCCGGTTTGAGCACCGGATCGAAGCCCAGCGCATAGAGATCGCGCAGCACGACGTGCTGGCCGTTCGCGCGCACCGCCTCGCAATAGCGGTGCGCGATCGCGTGGTTGAAGCTCGCAGGATCCGGATGGCACAGGACCACGGCATGCCGAGGCTGGGCCGCAACGGGCTCGTCATCCATCATCGCGCCGACTCCATCCTGCGCCAGCCATCATCCGATCGCGCGCCGCGCCGGAGACGGTCAGGGAGTCGAGGAGTACGGGATCGCCCCGCGCGATCTCAGCCTCGGAAACTACGCACTAGGCAGCGCGCTTTAAGCCTGCGCGCCCCCGCTGGCCCGGAGGCGGCCAGGTCGAAATGCCGCTCGAGCGCGGACACGACGCGACCAAGACGTTGTTGGCCTTAACGGCTTTGATAGTGCTGGATCTACGGCCTGCCGCCTGGGCAAGCGATGATCATGCGGTGCATGATGGTCGGGAAGAGAGGATTCGAACCTCCGGCCCCTGCCTCCCGAAGACAGTGCTCTACCAGGCTGAGCTACTCCCCGACGGAGTCCGATCGTTACGCCCTTGGGGGACCGACCGGTGACTGGAGGGGCGCCTATACCCAGCACTTCGCAGCTGTGCAAGCGGCCGCAGCAAATAGTTTTCGGGGGATGACGAAAAGCACGGGGGCATTGCGTGATGCGGCGGGACAGATGCGTCGCGACGTCAATGCAGTGCGGATATGATAGGAGATGACCGCTGCCGGCATCGTGCCGCGGCACGTTGTGGACGATGGTGCACCCAGAGCGATTCGAACGCCCGACCCTCAGATTCGTAGTCTGATGCTCTATCCAGCTGAGCTATGGGTGCATCGCCATGCCATATTCGGCCGGCCCGTGTCTGGCCGTCTGGCCCCGCCGCGAGGCAGGAAATCCTGGTGCACCCAGAGCGATTCGAACGCCCGACCCTCAGATTCGTAGTCTGATGCTCTATCCAGCTGAGCTATGGGTGCACTGGAGGGGCGCTGATAGCAGGCATTTTTCGCGGCGCAAGGGTGTTGCGCGATAAAGTTGTGTACGCCGCGCCGGCGGCATAGAGCGGCGGGCATGAAACAGCCTTCCCGCCCCGCGCTGATCGCCCTTCTTCTCGTGCCCGCCCTGGCGGTCGGCGCCTGCAGCAAGGATACCGCCAGCTATCCCTCGCTCGGGATCCGCCCGACCGAATCGATCGGCTTCGGCGAACCCGCGGGCAAGCCGGTGGTGGTCCAGCCCGATCCGACGCTCGACACCGACATTGCCGCGTTCCGGACGCAGCTCGACCGGATCAGGACGGGCTTTGCGAAGGATGCGGCGAGCACCCAGGCCGCGGCCCGCGCCGCACGCGGCGGTGCGGTCGGCAGCGAGCCGTGGCTGACGGCCCAGACCGCGCTGGCGGGTCTCGACGACTGGCGGGCGCAGACGTCGTTGCTGGTCACCGATATCGAGCGTCGCGCGACCGATCGCGCGGCGACGCTCGCGCCGGCCTATCCCGCGCTCGACGCGGTGCGCGACGCGGCGCAGGCCGAAGCCGAGAAGCAGGGAACGACCATCACGCAGATCCAGGCGAGCCTCCCCGCCGCCTGACGCCGCCCCCCTCAGCCTACCAGAGCCCCTTGAGCAGCGGCAGGATCGTCGAATAATCGTCGGTCCATGCGGCCATGCCGTCACGTGCGACGATCGGCTCCCAGCCCGAATTGCGTTGCCGGAGCAGCGCGATCGCCCGCGGGTCCCGCGACAGCGCGATCCAGTCCGATGGCGAGGGGTGATCGGCGTCGAGCGGCGAAGGACGGTAGAGCAGGAGGACGGCGTGCCACCCCGCCTCGCGCGCGGCGGCCGCGACCACCGGTTCGAGGTCGATATAGCGGTTCGAGATATGGACGAGCAGCAGCCCGTTGCGCGACACCACGCGGCCATAGGTCGCGAACGCCTCGCGCGTCATCAGGTGCATCGGCACCGTATCCGACGAGAAGGCATCGAGCGCGAGCAGGTCGAGGCTTGCGGTCCGCTCCCCCGCCAGCGCGATCCGCGCGTCGCCGATCCGGATCACCGGATCGGGCAGGCAGCGCGACAGATAGCTGAACTGGCCGGTATCGCGTGCGATCCGGACGACCGCCGGGTCGATCTCGTAGAAACGCCACTGCTCGCCCGGGCGGGCGTAGCAGGACAGGGTGCCCGTCCCCAGCCCGACGACACCGACCCGCGCTGCCGGGCCATAGAGCGGGCCGAGCGCCAGCATCGCCTGCCCCACGCCCGATCCGGCGACATAATAGGTGGTCGGCGTCCGCTCGCGCGCGGGCGAACCGCGCAGCTGGATGCCGTGGACGGTGGTGCCGTGATCGAGCTCGCGGACCCCCTCGCCGTCGCGGACCGTGTAGACGCCGAAATAGCTGCGCTCGCGCGCACCCCGCTCGGCGCTGAGTTCCAGCGCGCGATAGCCCCCGAACATCACCAGCGTGCTGGCGAGCACGACGACATAGGGCAGCCGTGCGCCAAGCGTGGCGAGGCCGATCGCGGCGACGATCAGGAAGGCCGCGCCCTGATGCTGGTCGCCGAGTATGCCGTCGGGGTTGCTGATCCGCATCCCGGCCGCCACCGCCATGACGAGGATGATGGCCGCGAGCCCAAGATGGCGCCGTACCGCCGGCCCCGACCAGACCGCGCGAAACGTCGCCATCAGGTACATCTGCGGCACCAGCACGCCCGCGGCCAGGATCAGCAGCGGATATTCATAGGTCCAGTCGAAGATCACGGGGGCCAGCAACGCCGCGAACACCCCGCCCAGCACGCCGCCGACCGACATCGCCAGATAAAAGCCCGTCAGCCGGTCGGGGGCCGGACGGCGGCGATACATGGCAGTGTGGAGCGCGACCGAGACCATGAACAGCAAGGTCAGCGCGATCGTCGCGCTGAACACCGGCTTGTCGTTGAACCCGCCCATGATCACCCCGCCGAACAGCAGGATCGTCACCGGCGCGATCCGGGTCAGCAGGTCGGCGAGCGTGCGGTCCTGCGCGAAGGCGATGGTGAAGCTGAGCAGATAGAGCCCGAGCGGCAGCACCCAGAGCAGCGGCATCGCGACGATATCGGTGGTGATATAGGTCGAGGTGGCGAGCATTAGCCCCGACGGCACCAGCGCGAGCGCGATCCAGTGGAGGATCCGCGCCGCGCCCGGCGCCGGGCTGGTCACGGCGACATGCTCGGCCGACGCGGTGCGCGGCAGCCGCGTCGCGCAGAGCGCCACCAGCAGGACGAGCACCGCGTACCCTGCGGTCCACAACAGGCTCTGCCCGTGGATCGCCAGCAGCGGCTCGACGACCAGCGGATAGGCGATCAGCCCGGCGAAGCTGCCGAGATTGGACGCAGCATAGAGCGCATAGGGATCCGCGCCGCCGCTCGACGCGCTGAACCAGCGCTGGATCAGCGGCGCCTGGGCCGACACCGCGAAGAACAGCGGCCCGATCGACAGGCCGAGCAGCCAGGGCACCCACACCGCAGGCTGTGCATCGGCGGGCAGATCGAGCGCGAACAGCCCGATCGGCAGCCACAAAGCTGCGACCGCGAGCACGCCGAGATGGATGACCGCCTGCGCGCGCGGCTTCACGCGCCCGAGCCAGTGTGCATAGGCATAGCCGCCGAGCAGCAGCGCCTGATAGACGAGCATCGCCGAGTTCCACACGGCAGGCGCGCCACCGAGCCGCGGCAGCGCCATGCGCGCGACCATCGGCTGGACGAGGAACAGCAGGAACGACCCTGCCAGGATCGTCGCGACGAACAGGACGCGGCACCACCGCGCCATCGGGGAAGGATCAGACATTGGTGGGGCGATGGATCCGATAGAGGACGTGCCGGCGCAGCGGGTCGGTGGCGGCGAGATCGGGATGGTCGAAATCGCCGTCCTCGACATGGGTCATGCCCAGCCGCTCCATCAGCGCGCGGCTGCGCATGTTGGCGGGGACCGTGATGGCGACGATATGCCCGACGGGCAGATGGGCCCAGCCCCAGGCGAGGCTCGCCGCCGCGGCTTCGGACGCATAGCCCTGCCCCCAGGCATGACGCGCGAGACGCCAGCCGATCTCGATCGCGCCGTCGATCGGCGGCTTGCCCGGCACCAGACCGCAAAAGCCGAGAAACGCGGCGTCCGCCTTGCGTTCGATCGCCCAGAAGCAATGCCCCGACGCGCGTTGCCGCTCGACCATCCGGCCGACCGCCGCCTGCGTCTCGGCGAGCGTCGCCGGCGGCCCGAGAAAGCGCATCACATCGGGGTCAACCCCCATCGCCGCAAAGGGCTCGACGTCCGCGTCCCGCCACGCGCGCAGGATGAGACGCTCGGTCTCGAGCCTGAACTCATCCATTCAGGAGCCGGGCCGCGTGCGCCGCGTGATAGGTCAGCACGCCCGAACAGCCGGCGCGCTTGAACGCCATCAGCGTCTCGAGCACCAGCGCGTCGCGGTCGCCCGCACCGGCGGCGGCCGACGCCTCGATCATCGCATATTCGCCCGACACCTGATAGGCAAAGACCGGCACCTCGAACGCCTGACGGACGCGGACGATGATGTCGAGATAGGGCAGGCCCGGCTTGACCATCACCGTGTCCGCGCCCTCGGCGAGATCCATCGCGACCTCGCGCAGCGCCTCCTCGGCATTGGCGTTGTCCATCTGGTACGTCTTCTTGTCGCCCTTCAGCAGCCCGCGGCTGCCGACCGCATCGCGGAACGGGCCGTAAAAGGCGCTCGCATATTTGGCGGCATAGGACATGATCTGGACGTTGTGATGCGACTCCGCCTCGAGCGCGGTGCGGATCATGCCGATCCGGCCGTCCATCATGTCGCTGGGCGCGATGATGTCCGCGCCCGCCGCCGCCTGGTTCAGCGCCTGCGCGACGAGCATCTCCGCGGTGGTGTCGTTGACGACATAGCCCGCGGCGTCGACCAGCCCGTCATGGCCGTGGCTGGTATAGGGGTCGAGCGCGACGTCGGTCAGCACGCCGACCTCGGGCACCGCATCCTTGAGCGCACGGATGGCCTGGCACATCAGATTGTCGGGGTTGAGCGCCTCGCGGCCATCCTCGGTACGACGCTCGGGCTGGGTGTAGGGAAACAGCGCGATGCACGGGATGCCGAGGTCACGCGCCTCGCGACCGCGCGCGACGATCTGGTCGACCGACCAGCGCGAAACGCCGGGCAGGCTGGCGATCGGTTGCTCGACGCCCTCCCCCTCGACGACGAACAGCGGCCAGATCAGATCGGCCGGCGTGAGGACGGTCTCGGCATGGAGCCGGCGGCTCCAGTCGGACGAGCGGGTGCGGCGCAGGCGCAGCGCGGGATAGCTTGCGGACATGGCGCGGCTTTTGCGGGATGGACGCCGCGCAGGCAAGCGTTACGGTCGGCGTGAACGAAACCGATCGCTGCCGATTCGGCCTCGGGGACGCATTTCCCTTTCGCGCGTTGGGCCTCGCATGACCGCCACCACCACAGCTTCGATCCAGGCCTCCGATACCGGACCGGCGCGCGATCGGCCGATCCGCTCTGCCGCGCTCGTGGTGAACGCGAAGTCGCGTAAAGGACAGGCGCTGTTCAAGCGCGCCTGCGCGGCGATGTCGGGGCTTCCCTATGAGGTCGACGCGCATGCGGTCGAGAACCCCGAGGATCTGGAACCCACCGTCCGCCGGGCGCTCGCCGCCAAGCCCGATCTGTTGATCCTGGGCGGCGGCGACGGTACGATCAGCGGGCTTGTCGACCTGATGGTCGGGCACGACGTCATCCTCGGCGTGCTCCCGCTCGGGACCGCGAACAGCTTTGCGCGGACGCTGGGCATTCCGCTGACGATCGAAGGCGCGGTCGAGGTCATCCGGACGGGTGCGCCGCGGCGAATCGATCTCGGCATGATCGACGGCGATTATTTCGCCAATTGCGCGGCGATGGGGATCAGCCCGAAGATCGCCGAGACGGTCCCGCACGGCCTCAAGAAGGTGCTGGGCCGGGTCGGCTATCTCGGCTGGGCGGCGTATCAGTTCATGCGCTTCCGCCCGTTCACGCTGATCGTCGGCGAGGGCCCGGACGCGGTGCGGATGCGCGTCGTCGAGGTGCGTATCTCGAACGGTCCCTATCATGGCGGGACCGAGCTGGTCGACGCGGCGGCGGTCGATTCGGGCGAGATCGTCGTGCAGGCGGTGATGGGCAAGATGAAGCGGCGACTGGTGCAGAACTGGGTCGCCAGCGTGTTTCGCCACGAATCGCGCCACGAGGAGGTCCGCGACTTCCGCGGCAAGAGCATGCGCGTCGACACGATCCCCAAGCTGCCGATCTCGATCGATGGCGAGGTGCTCGCCAAGACCCCGGTGACCGCCAGGATCGCCGCCGGGATCATCCAGGTCATGGCCCCGGTGACGCCGCCCCAGTCCTAGGGTGGCGCTCAGCCGACCGGCATCGACCGGCTGGCGGGCTCGCAATCCGCCTTGGCTGCCTCGCCTGCGTCTTGCGCGGCGAGCTCGGTCACGATCCGGCCTTTGCGCCAGCCGCCATGCAGATAATAGCCGATCGTCAGCAGCATCGAGGCGAGCGACCCTGCGGGAAAGCTCCACCAGATCGCATCCGCGCCGATCATCGGCTCTAGCGCATAGGCGAGCCCGAACCGCACCGGCCCCATCGCGACTGCTAGGATAAGCAAGGGGCCGACCACCGCGCCGTTCGCGCGGACCGTCGCCGACAGCACCATCGACACGCCGAACAGGATGAAGCTCCACCCCGCGATCAGGTTGATCCGCGTCGCGATGCCGATCGCGCCGGTATCCTGCCCGAGGAACAGCCACAGCACGTGCCGGTCGAGCAGCGTCAGCAGCGCGACCAGCCCGCCGGTCAGCGCCAGGTTCATCATCAGCCCGGCGCGCGTGATCCGGTCGACCCGGTCCCAGCGCCCCGCACCGATATTCTGCGCCGCCATCGCGCTGACCGCCGCGCCGACCGCCATCGCGGGCATCTGCACATAGGTCCAGAGCTGGTTGGCGGCGCCATAGGCGGCGGTCGTCGTGGTGCCGTGCCGATTGACCAGCCCGATCATCGCCAGCGCCGAGGTCGAGACGACGAGCATCTGCAACCCCATCGGGACACCCTTCACGACGATGGTCTTCAGCAGCGCACGATCGGGCAGGATATAGCGCAGCTCCGCGCCGCGCAGCCGGATCGGCACGTCCCTGGCATAGATATAGGCGAGCAAGGCGACGAACGAGACCGTGTTGGCGATCAGCGTCGCCAGCGCGGATCCCTCGATCCCGAGCGCGGGGATCGGCCCCCAGCCGCGGATCAACAGCGGGTTGAGCGCGACGTCGACGACCGATCCGAGCGCCATGAACTTCAGCGGGGTCAGCGAATCGCCGGTGCCGCGCAGCGCCATCGTCAGCAGCACGGTCAGGAACCCCGCGGGCATCGCGACGAAGATCACGCGCAGATAGGCGAGCGCGAGCGGATAGACCTCGGCAGGCGTCGCCAGCAGGCGCAGGATCGCCGGTGCGACCAGCCAGCCGATCGCCACCGTCAGCACCGAGATGATCGTGAACAGCCCGAACGACGTGCCGAGCACGCGGCGCACCGCATCGATGTCGCGGCGGCCCATGTTCTGGCCGATCAGGATCGTCGACGCCATGCCGAAGCCGAACACCGCGGCGACCAGCAGGAACATGATGATGTTCGCGTTGGTCGTCGCCGCCAGCGCGCGCTCGCCGAGAAACTGGCCGATCCACACCGCGTTGATCGAACCGTTGAGCGATTGCAGGACCGACGATCCGAGCGTCGGCAGCGCGAACGCCAGCAACGTCTTGCCGATCGGCCCCGTGGTCAGGTCGCGCTGGCCGGTCCTTGGTGCAGCCGTGTCCGTCGCATCAGGCATCGCAGTCGGGTCCCCTCCCCTTTGCATATGGGGTCAGGACCGACCCTGACCCCGCATGCTCGCAGCACGCGTTACGCACGCCCCGGCCCCGTCCCGCTCATCGGACGGGGTCAGGTCAGCCCAGCCGTCCCAGCGCCGCCTGCAGCCGCGCGGCTTCGGCGGCCTTGTCGGCATGGTCCGCCTTGGCCTTCTCGACCGCTTCGGGCTTGGCACGCTCGACGAAGCTCGCATTACCGAGCCTCCCTGCGAGCGCGTCGCGCTCCTTCTCCGCCGCCGCGATCGCCTTGGTCAGGCGGGTGCGTTCGGCGTCGAGATCGATCACGCCCTCGAGCGGCAGGACGAAGGTCGCCTCGTCGACCACGACCTGCGCCGCGCCGCCGGCGGCTTCGCCCTCGGCGTGCGTGACGCGCGCGAGGCGTGCAAGCGCGGGCGCCTGGCGTTCGAGACGCGCCAGCGTCGCCGCGTCGGCGTCACGGACGTGCAGCGGCAGACGCGCCCCCGGCGGCACGTTCAGCTCGTTGCGCGCGGTACGGATCTCGCCGACGAGCCGGATCAGCCAGTCGACCTCCCTGCTCGCCTCGGGATCGAGCGAGCGCGCATCCGCCATCGGCCACTGCGCGACGATCAGGTCGTGATCGCGCGGGCCCATCGCGTGCCACAGTTCCTCGGTGATGAACGGCATGAACGGATGGAGCAGCACCAGAATCTGGTCGAGCACCCAGCCCGCGACCGCCTTGGATTCGTCGTCGATCTGGCCGCGGACGTCATCGACCATCTGCGGCTTGATGAGTTCGAGATACCAGTCGCAGAACCGGCTCCACGCGAACTGGTAGATCGCGTTGGCGGCGCCGTCGAAGCGGTAGTCGGCGAGCGCGAGGTCGACCTGTTGTACGGTCGCGATCGTCTCGGCGATGATCCACTTGTTGACCGCGAGCTCCGCGCGCGGCGCCTCCAGCGTCGTGCTGGCGACGATGCCGTTGGCCTGTGCAAAGCGCGCCGCGTTCCACAGCTTGGTCGCAAAGTTGCGATAGCCCTCGACGCGCTTCTCATCCATCTTGATGTCGCGGCCCTGGCTTTCCATCGCCGCCATGAAGAAGCGCAGCGCATCGGCGCCATACTGGTCGATCAGCCCGAGCGGGTTGACGACATTGCCCTTCGACTTGGACATCTTCGCACCGTCCGCCGCGCGGACGAGGCCGTGCAGGTAGAGCGTGCGGAACGGCACGTCCTTCATGAAGTGCAGCCCCTGCATCATCATCCGCGCGTTCCAGAAGAACAGGATGTCGAAGCCGGAGATCAGCACGTCGTTGGGATAGCGGCCGCCAAGCTGAGACGCGGGGGCAAGCCCCTCCCCTTCAGGGGAGGGGTTGGGGTGGGGCATCGCCTCACGCGCGTCGGTCTCGATGAGATGGGACGGCCCCACCCCTTGCCCCTCCCCTGAAGGGGAGGGGTAAGAAGACCCGTCCCAGCCTAGCGTTGCGAAGGGCCAGAGTGCGGAGGAGAACCACGTGTCGAGGACGTCGGGATCACGCGTCAACGCGACGCCGGCGCCGGCGAGCGCCTGCGCTTCGGCCTCCGTCTCAGCCACGTACGGCGTACCGTCGGGCCCGAACCACGCCGGGATCTGATGCCCCCACCACAGCTGGCGCGACACGCACCAGGGCTGGATGTTCTCCATCCAGTTGAAGAACGTCTTCTCCCAGGTTTTCGGCACGATATCGATCGCACCGACGCGCACCGCCTCGATCGCGGGCTGGGCGAGCGTCTTGGCGTCGACATACCATTGGTCGGTCAGCCACGGCTCGATCACCACGCCTGAGCGATCGCCATAGGGCGTCTGGATCGTACGCGGCTCGGCGTCGTGCTCGACGCCGTCCTTGTCGACATGCGCGATCAGGAAACCCTCGGTCTTCAACTGGGCGACGACGGATTTCCGCGCCTCCGCGGTCGTTAGCCCGAGCAGCTCGGCAGGGATCAGCCCGTCGGACACCTGCACGACGCGCGCCTTGGCATCGAGCATGTTGAGCATCGCGCCCGCGGCCATGCCGGCGCGCTTGCCGACCTCGAAATCGTTGAAGTCATGCCCCGGCGTGATCTTCACCGCGCCCGATCCGAGCTCGGGATCGGCATGGTCGTCGGCGATGATCGGGATCAGCCGCCCGGTGATCGGCAGCTTCACCTGCTTGCCGATCAGCGCGGTGTAGCGCGCGTCCGCGCCGTTCACCGCGACCGCCATGTCGGCGAGCATCGTCTCGGGGCGCGTCGTCGCGACCTCGATGAACCCCGATCCGTCTGCGAGCGGATAGCGCAGGTGCCAGAAGCTGCCCTTGATCTCGCGCGTCTCGACCTCGAGGTCGCTGATCGCGGTGCCGAGGCCTGGATCCCAGTTCACGAGGCGCTTGTCGCGGTAAAGCAGCCCCTGCTTGTGCAGGTCGACGAACACCTTGAGGACGGCCTTCGAAAAGCCCTCGTCCATCGTGAAGCGTTCGTTCGCCCAGTCCATCGAGCAGCCGAGCCGGCGGAGCTGCTGCGTGATCTCGCCGCCGCTCTCTTCCTTCCACGCCCAGACCTTGGCGATGAAGTCCTCGCGCGAGAGGTCGGTGCGCTTCTGCGGCGGGGTCATCGCGCCCATCTGGCGCTCGACCACCATCTGCGTCGCGATGCCCGCGTGATCGGTGCCGACCACCCAGAGCGCGTCCTTGCCCTTGAGGCGTGCATGGCGCGTCAGGATGTCCTGCAGCGTGTTGTCGAGCGCATGGCCGATATGCAGGCTGCCGGTGACGTTGGGCGGCGGGTTGACGATCGTCCAGGGTTCCGCGTTCGGGCGGTCGGGGCGGAACTGGCCGCTGGCCTCCCAATGCGCATACCAGCGCGATTCGATGGAGGCGGGGTCGAAGGTTTTGGGAAGCTCGCTCATACCCCGTGCCTTAGCGAGCGTGTCCGGGCTAGACCAGCCTCACGTCCGCGCCCCCGGCTTGTCGAGCACCGCCCGGATCCGGTCGTTCAACTCATTCCGCCGATAGGGTTTGCGGATCAGTTCGAACGACCGGCTGCCCTCGTCGATCGCCTCGTCGGCAAAGCCCGTCGTCAGCAGCACCGCGGTATGCGGATAGTCGCGCCGCACCGACTGGGCCAGGGTGACGCCGTTCATGCCGCCGGGCATCAGGATATCGGTGAACAGCAGGCGGAACTCCGAATCCTGGCGGAGCATGTCGAGCGCGGCGCGCGCGCTGTTGACCAGGACGACGTCATAGCCGAGATCCTCGAGGATCGTCCGGCCCAGCTCGCCCACTTCGCGCTGATCCTCGACCATCAGCACGCGCTCGGCACCGCCTGCATGCGGTGCGATCGGCCCCGCGGTCTTGCGCTCGACCGCGCCGCTCGCGCGCGGGAAGTAGAGCGAGAATTCGGCACCGCCCCCGCTGAGGTTGCGCACCGTGGCGAGGCCGCCCGACTGGCGGACGAAGCCGTAGACCATCGCGAGGCCCAGCCCGGCGCCCTTGCCCATCTCCTTCGTCGTGAAGAAGGGTTCGAAGATCTTGTCGACCGTGCCGGGGTCGATCCCCGGCCCGTTGTCGCGAATGCTCAGCACGACATATTCGCCGGGCTCGAGCCTCGCGACACCGCCATCCTCGGGAAGGACGGCGTTGCGCGTCGTGATCGTGATCGCCCCCGTGCCGTCGAGCGCGTCGCGGGCATTGGCGATGATGTTGAGCAGCGCCATCTCGGCCTGCACCGGATCGACGCGGCAATTCCACAGATCGGCCGCCAGGTCGCGCTTCAGCGTGATCCCGCTGCCGATGCTGCGGTCGAGAATCGGCCGGAAATCGCCCAGCAGCTGGTTGAGGTTCATCAGCCGGTCGCGCAATTCCTGCTTGCGCGCGAAGGCGAGCAGCTGTTGCGTGAGCGTCGCCGCGCGCGAGGCCGAGGTCGAGATCGCATCGACCGCCCGTCGCGCCGATCGATCGCTTGCGGCGATCCGCGCGTCGAGGATGTCGGCATAGCCCTGGATGACCTGCAGCAGATTGTTGAAGTCGTGCGCGATTCCCCCGGTCAGCTTGCCGACCGCCTCCATCCGCTGCGCCTCGTGAAGCGCCTCCTCCGCCTCGCGGCGGCGCGAGATGTCCAGCTGGCTCGCGAAGAAATAGCGCAGTTCGCCGTCGTCGCCGAACACGGGCGAGACGTAGAGCGCGTTCCAGAAGGTCGAGCCGTTCTTGCGATAGTTGAGCATCTCGACCGAGACTTCCTCACGCTTGGCAATCGCGGCGCGTAATTCGCCGACGACCGTGCGGTCGGTCTCGGGGCCCTGCAGGAAGCGGCAGTTGTAGCCGAGGATCTCGTCCTGCGAATAGCCGGTCATGAACGAGAAGGCGTCGTTGCAGAAGATGATCGGGTTGTCGGGCCGATGCGGGTCGGTGACCACCATCGGCATCCGCGTGGTCCTTACCGCCGCGAAGAAGATGTCGCTGCTGGCATCGGCCGGCGCGATATCGCCCCGGACGCCCTGAGCGGCGAGACGGGCGGGGATTTCAGGCGCGGACACACTGTGATCGGACATTTGCCAACAACCATAGCGGAACCGTCACGGTTCCGCTCGTCGTGACATTACAGTCGTTTGGACCGAGATCCGGCGAGCATCGTCCGATCGTCGCCGGCCGACCAGGTCCCGATACAGGCCGCAGCGCGAAACGCTGCGGCCGGCCCGGTCAGGGCTGCTGGTTCATGATCTTGGCGATCTCGCGCGCGACCATGTCCTCGACCATGTCGGGCAGGTTCGCGTCGATCCATTCGCGCAGCATAGGGCGCAGCATCTCGCGGACCAGACCCTCGAGCGTGCCGTCGCTGCTTCCTTCGGGCTTGACCATCATCCGCGTCAGCGCCTCGAGCGGCGCACGCGTCGCTGCCGCGGTTTCGCGCGACATGATCGGCTGGGCCGGCTCTTCTGCAGGCTGCGGGGCATGCTGTTGGGGCGCATGCGAGGCTGTGGGTGCGACATGAGGCTGGGGCTGGCTCCGCGGCGGCGCCTGGCGTGGTTCCGGCGCGGCGTCGACCGAGGTCAGCACCGGCGATTTCGGCGGGCGGGGGGTGCGGTCAACCATCGGCATCGGGTCGCTCAGTTCGAGGATTTCATCGTCGTCGATCGCGTCGTCGTCGTAATCGGCCGCGTAATCGGTGGCCGCCGATGCGGGCATCGCCCGCTGGTGACGCCGCTGGCGACTGGGCATGCCGTCGCCTTCTTCGGCAATGATGCGTTTGATCGACGAGAGGATTTCCTCCATCGACGGCTCCGCGCTGATATCCCCCATACGGACCATTCCAAACCCCGTCGCCCCACGCGCCCCTATTGGCGGCTCGGCGCATCCTTACCTGTCGTCAATGCCGGGTTCCTGTCAACCGGGCTGTCGAGCAACGGGTCAAGTTCACGGCGCACGGCGGCGTCCTGCGTGGGCGACTGGACGGTACGCGTCGCGACCGGCACCGGCTCGCCGTCACCGCCCCAGTCCCAGATCTTCTTGTGGACGCGGTCGTAATTGGCGACCGGATCGTACAGCACGCCGCCGTCGAGCCCGAGATCGCGCGCCTCCGCCTGTCCCATCGCCGCGAGCAGCGCGAAGCCCGCGACATAGGCGTCGCGACGCGCCGTCACGAGCGTGACCTGGCTGTTGAGCAGCTCCTGCTCGGCGTTGAGGATGTCGAGGATCGTGCGCGTCCCGACGCTGTTTTCCGCCCTGACACCCTCGAGGCTCAGCTTGTTCGCGTTGACCGCGGTTTCGGACGACTGGATCACCTGTTCCGACGAACGCCAGACGGCATAGGCCGAGCGTGCCTGCGCGATCACATTGCGCTCGGCTGCGGTGACATTCTCGATCGCGCGGCTTTGAAACGCCTCGGCCTGGCGGACCTGCGCGGCGGGACGACCGCCCTGGAACAGCGGCATCGTCAGCGACAGGCCCGCCTGTACCGCCTTGTTCGCATTGGGAAAGGTGTTGATGCTGCCGTCGGTCGTCGACGCCGATCCAAGATAGTTGGTGTAGCTGGCGCCGCCGGTCGCACTGATCTGCGGCAGGCGGCTCGCCCGCGCGACACCGACATCGTACCGCGTCGCGTCGCGTTCCTTCGCCGCCGCGATCAGCACGGGATTATTGTCGATCGCCACCGTCACCGCCAGGGCGGGGCTGTCGGGCAGATGCGGCAGGGTCGGCGGCGTATCGAGCGTGCCGGCGGGCGTGCCGACAAAGCGGATATAGTTTTCCCGGCTGGTGATCAGCTGCGCCTCGGCCGACTGGAGCTGCGCCCGCGCGAGCGCGAGCCGCGCCTCGGACTGGGCGACATCGGTGCGGGTCAGGTCGCCGACCTGGAACCGGTCGCGGCTGGCCTGGAGGTTGATGTCGAGCACGCGAACATTCTGCGTGTTCAGGCCGACGATCGCCTCGTCGCGGATCACGTCCATATAGGCGCCGACGACGTTGGTGAACAGATCGGCCTCGGTACCGCGCAGCGTTGCGCGGCCCGCCTCGACCCGCGTCTTGGCCGCGGCGACCGAGTTGCGCACCTGCCCGCCCTGGTAGAGCGGCACGGAGACGTTCGCGCGTGCCACGACCTGACGCGGCAAGGCGATGAAGCTGTTCGCCGCGGTCACGACGAACTCGGTGTAATCGCCGGTCGCATTCGCCGAGGGCAACCCGGAGGCGCGCGCGATCGGGACATTCTCGTCGGTCGCGCGCAGCGTCGCGCGCTGCGCGGTGATCGTCGGGTTGGTCGTATAGGCCTTGACCAGCGCCTCGCGGAGCGTCTCCGCATGGACCGGTGCAGCGCTGTATAGCAGCGCAACACCCGAGAGCAGACGGCGGACTAAAGCGGCGCGCGGCATGATGTGCCTCAGAACTTGAAGGGTTTGGGTGTTTCGAAACCCGGCAGCGTCACACACTCGACATCGACGAACGCCGCCAGTGCAAAGCCGCCATCGGTCTTTCGTCCCGATGCGAGCCGGGTCACGCCGCGATCCGCGATCCCGGCGACGATGCGGCCGCCCGACCGGATCTGCGCCACCAGCGTGTCGGGGATCGCCTCGACCGCGCCGTCAATGACGAGCACGTCATAGGGCGCGCCCGCGGCATGGCCCTGTGCCATCGGCCCCTCGACCAGTTCGACCGTCGGCGTGGCGCCCAGCGCGTCGCGCGCGGTGCCAAGCAAGGACGCATCGCTGTCGACCGCGACCACCGTACCGACGATCTCGGCGAGAACCGCGGCAGTGTAGCCCGTCGCAGCGCCGATCAGCAGGACCCGGTCGGTGGCGGTCAGATAGGCCTCGGTGAGCAACCGCCCGGTCGCCATCGGCAGGTTGGCGTAACGGCCACCGCCGAGCGGGATCGGTGCGTCGCGATAGGCGATCGACCGGACATCGTCAGGCACGAACGCCTCGCGCGGCACCCGCGCCATCGCCGCGACGACGCGCTGGTCACTGACCGCGTTGGTGCGCAGCTGGCTGGCCACCATGGCGTGACGCATGACCGCGAAATCGGGACTGCCGTCGGACGTGCCGACAGCCGCACGCGTGCGGGTAGTGGAGTTCGTATCGATGCTGATCGTCGTCATGGCCCATCCTGTCGCACAGCTGTTTTAGTTGCGCAATACACTTGTTCGCTTGCGTCAATCTCTACCGTGCCGCCAGCGTCGCGCCAAGCGACCTGTCGCGAATCGCGCGAGACGGCCCGGCTCGGAACGGCACAGAGGTCGGAATGGCACAGGGGCCGGATGCCGGGACTAGGGCGCCCCGCCCGCCCGTGTGACACCGAAATGCCGCGGGCGGGACGCCGAGGGCGCACGCAGAATGCGGCAACACCTCGCTCAGGCGCCTAGCACGGGCGCGCCCTGATCGGGCATCGGAATTTCCGCCGGGTCGATGACGGGCGTGGGCGTGGAATCGGGGGCGGGATCGATTCTGGGTGCCCGGCGGGCCGGCACCGCGCTGATGATCCGCTCGCTGGTTTCGGCGGGAACCTGCAACGCCTGGGTCGGCGCGCCGAGCACCGCGGCGCGCGCGCGGACGCTCGCGTCGAGGAACGGCGTGCTCATCGCCATGAACCGCCGCGGCGTCATCCCGAGAAACGTGCCGGCGTCGCGCAGGAAATGCGACACGTCGAAATAGCTCGGGTCGATCGCCGAATAATCGGTGCCGCCGGGCGTCCGGAATACGCGCAGGAACGAGCGCAGGAACCGCGCGCGCCGCAGCAGCATCTTGGGGGTGAAGCCGAAATGACGCACCGCCAGCCGCCGCAGCGTGTCCGGGCTGATCGCCAGCTTGGCCGCGACCGCGGCGACGTCATCGCCGCCGTCCTGCCCGATCAGCCGGGTAAGCTGACGGATCGTCGCGGATTCGCGGTGCGGCGGCCCGAGCAGATCACACAGGATGGCATCGAGGATCGGCGCGACCTGGTCGTCGCGCTCGGCCGCCCGCAGTGCGGTCGTCAGACGCTGGGTCGCCACCGGCCCGAGCGCCTCGGCAAGCGGCACGATCCGGTCGCGATACTCCGCCGCCGACCGGGTGAACAAGCGGCTCCAGGCCAGCGCGCTGACCCCGAACCCGATCATGATGCCGCCATTGGTCGTCGCCTTCAGCGCGGTGCCCGTCGGGCCGTACAGCGTCGCTGCCGGCAGGGGCCCGAAGGTCCGCCGGCCGATCGCCACGCTGATCGGTCCCGCCTCGAACGCGAACCGGACATTGGCCGTCCCCGGCAGGAAGCGGTTGACCTGGCCGATGCTGGCCGGACCGGTCGCGCGATAGACATGGTAGCCGGTGATGAGGTCGGTGAGCGCGTCGCAGGGCTGGTCATATCGGATCGCCATGCCCGCGGGCATCGCGAAGATATCGGGCGCCAGCCCTGCGCGGTTCGTTCCCCCGGACACCTGCATCACGTCCAAAAGAAACTCCATATGAAGCCAGGGATTGGACCGTATCGTGCCCAATCCATCGCCGGCGTGCAAGCCGTCCCCCAACCCGGCACCGCACCGCCGTGGCACACCCCGCGACTATTTTAGCCCACAAACGCGATCGCCCGGTTGACCCGCCGCACAAAAGCCCGCATTTGCGCGCTCCGCATCGAGGCCCGATGGCGGAGTGGTGACGTAGAGGACTGCAAATCCTCGCACCCGGGTTCGATTCCCGGTCGGGCCTCCAGTTTCATATCCTAATCGTCGCCACATCAAGCGATGCACTGCGGCGTTCGCGTTCGGCGGTGTGATGTGCGCGGATCTGGACGGCGCTTCGCCAGGCATGAGCTCTATCCAGGGACACTTCCCCGCGATAACGCGGCCCTCGCGGCGTCAGACCCCGGCCCCTGATCGACGCCAGGCATCCCGACATTCGATGATAGGGAGGCGGATCCGAAGCGCGACCGATTCGCTTTCACCCTTATTCGCCAGGCACATGTCATGACCCGACCATCGATCGCCGCCGGCCTTGTCGGCCTTGCCATCGCGGCCGCCGGACTGGGCTGTCCGGCCTCGGCCGCGCCCTCCCCGCAACGCATGCAGCCGCCCCCCGCACCTCAAAAGGCAAACGCGCCCGTGAGGTCCAGCGCGAGCGCCAACGTGCGTATCAGGGGCCCCGTCTTCGGCGTGAACATTGCCGGGTGCAGCTTTGTCGCCGACGGTACGCTCTGCCCGACGCCGGCGTCGGTCCGCGCCTATCTCGACAAGGGATTCACGATGGTCCGCCTGCCGTTCAAGGGACCGCAGATGGCGGACCCCGCGATCCGCAGGAAATTGGTGGCAGCGACGCGCGCCGCGCTCGACCGCGGTGCCTATGTCGTGCTCGATCGTCACGACTATAGCTGGCCATCGGTATCCGAACAGGTTGCGTTCTGGACGTCGCTGATGGCGAGCATGCCGCGGTCCGACCGGATCATCATCGACCCGATGAACGAGCCGAGGCATTTCGACGACCCGGTGCTGACCAACGACTGGGATCAATGGGCGCGCGATACCAACCAGATCATCGCGGGCCTGCGCGCCGCGGGGATCCGCAATGTCATCGCGCCGGAATATCCCGGGTCCTCCGCCACCTTCCGGCTCCGCAAGCGCGAGGACGCCGCCAAGCCGTCCGAAAGCGCGCTGGTCGCACTCGACCGCGCGGGCGGGCTGAAGGATCCGCTAGGCCTGACCATCATCAACGGGCACCGCTATTTCGACAAGGGGTCGAGCGGAACCCAGCCAAGCTGCACGGGGACGCCGGGTTATGACAATTTCGCGTCCGAGCTGCGGGCGCGCGGGTTGAAGGGGATCATCACCGAATCGGCGTTCGGACGCGCCGGGGCGATACCGCCGAGCTGCGAGGCGGCAGGCGCAGCGGCGATCGCCTATCTCAAGACCAATGCCGACACAGTCGTCGGCGTGACCTGGTGGGGCGGTGGCGCGGCCTGGAACGAGCGGTATCTGTTCAAGATCGAGCCGAAAAAGGGCAGTTTCGGCCCCAAGCACAAGGACGCCTATCTCGACCGCCTGCTCGGCCGCTGACCCCGCGCGGTTGTGGCCGGGCGGGATAGAGGCGGACGAACGAACCCCGACCTCGGGACGGCGGCATCACCGCTGGTGCGGCCGTCTCCCGAAGGAGAAGCGCGATTGGGCGTACGCGCACTTCTTGCATTGCCGCACCCAAGTCTCGCCACCGGCCTCATCCACTGAAACAACGCGCCATTCGCCGAGGCGATGCCAGCAGATGAGCATCAGGACACCGCTTCCGCCATGCGTACCGGCTCCGTCGCCGGAACGATGCCCGCTAGCGTGAACGCAATCTGCTCGAGTCTGGTATCAAGCTCCCGATTGTCGAATTCGCGCTCAATCTTGGCGCGTGCCGCCACCCGCATGCTCGCCAGATCCACCTCCCCCGATTCGATTGTCGTTATGATGTCGGCGATCTGTCCGGCATTGCGCTCCTCGACCAGAAAGCCCTCGACGCCGTCGTCGATGAGTTCCGGGATGCCGCTATGCCAAGTGGAGACGGTGATGACGCCGAGCGCCATGGCCTCCATCAGCGACACGGGAATGCCTTCCATGTCGCCATTGTCGGCGACGACGGACGGCAGCAGGAACACGTCGGACCGCTTGAGCTCCGCAAGCACCTCGCGGTGCGGGATCTTGCCGAGGAACGTCACGCGGGCAGGACAGGCCGCAGCAGCCTCGCGCAGTTCCTTCTCCAGCGGCCCGTAGCCGATGATCGACAGATGCGAGTCGCCCGGCGCCGCGCACATGGCGTTGATCGCGTAGATCAGCCCCTTTTTCTGGACGAAGCGCGCCGTCGTCAGCAGCCGCAATGGCCCGGCAGCGCCGCGACGTGGCTGCGGCATCGGAAAGTCGCTGACGTCGACCCCCATCCGGTGGACCGTGATCATCGCCGGGTCAGCACCCCAGCCGATCAGCTTCTTCTTCCACAATTCACTGATCGGAAGCAGTGCTTCGGTCTGAGTGAAGAGGCGGCGGTAATGCGGCAGGAATTTTTTGACGAGACTATGTTCGGTCACGTCAAGACCATGAAAGACAGTGGCGATCGGGCCCGAGATCAGACCGGCGTCGCGCAAATACATGGCCCGCACGCCCGCGGGACCGAAATGCGCGATGATGGCATCGAAATGACCAAGTCCCTGTTCGCCGACACTGAGAATATCGACGATCGGCGCGACGATTCCATCGCGCAAACCAGTAAGTCCTGCGCGAATTCGCCGTCGGCTCTTGCCGGATTGCGCGCCAAGCAGAAGTCGAGCCGACTTTTTCAGCAATTGCGCGATCGGCGATGAGCCTCCTGTATTCGCGCGAACGGAGACGATACGCGCGGCACCGGATAGTGGATCATCGACAGAAAGATCATGCTGGCCGGTAATGATCGTAACCTGATGCCCGAGGTCGATCATACCCCTGATCTGACGAACGACGAACGTTTCCGAAAGAACGGGATAGTTCGAAAGAAAGAAAGCAATCTTCATGACGTGCCGCCCGGTATATTGAACGAATGATGTAACCGGACTGGCGACGCCACTGGGCAATGCAGCATTGCTTACGAGCGCCGTCGATGCGGTTCACGCCGAGCCAGCACATAGGCGAGTTCAAGCAATTCAACGCCTAGGCGGATACAGAAGAATTTCTCCACGGAAAATTGCGGGTCTATCGGCGATCCCTGTACTTTATCGGGACTTGTTGCCGTCGGGCCACGCTTCCGGCGTTGCTTTGGCGATACCGGGCCGCACGTCCGGTCTACGCGCGCTGGATCAGGTGCAGGATGACACGCCAGAACGGATAGGACGCGCATTGCGGCCAGGTGTGCGGGCACAGGCCCTCGACGTGCCAGCGCACGGCGAGGATCGCCAGCGTCGTCGCGATCGCGGTGGCGAGCGCGGTCAGCCAGCGTGCTTTCAGACCGATCCGCGGTTTGACACCCCATTCGAGCAGTGCCGCCAGCAGCCAGAATGCCGCGATCTGCCAGCGGGAATAGGTATCGAGCAGCATGAACCGCGAAAGGACGGCCAGGGCCACCAGTCCGGCCGCCAGCAGGATGTTCAGAAGGAACGTACGCATCGCGGTCTCGATCTGGAGGGGCCTTGGCCGGGACGGGCATGGGAGACAACGCACCCCCTCCCCGACTGTCGTCCCGCGCCTGCTACTCTGAGCACATGCATGCGCTGTCCACAGCAGCGGATCATCGGACGATAGCTATAGAGAGGTGCGCGGCCCCGGCGCGAGGGTCAGGGATCTCTGTGATCCACATGGCGCAAGGTAAATGGCGGAGAGGGTGGGATTCGAACCCACGGTACCCTCGCGGGTACGCCGCATTTCGAGTGCGGTACGTTCGACCACTCTGCCACCTCTCCGCAAGGTCATCCGAAGAGCTGCAAGCAGCGCCTCCGATCGGTCGAGGGCGGGCCTCTAAATCAGACCTCGCCGCAGTGCAAGAGGGTTTTTGCAATCACGAGCGGCCCGGCTTGTGCGTCGCGAAACAGCGCTTAAATTGTCGGCATGCCCCGCCACGACATCCCCATCGACCCCGCCACCCCCGACATCGCCGCGTCCGATGCCCTCTCGTCCGAGCCGGCACCGGCTGCGGCGGTCGAGGTCGTTGCCCCGCCGATCGTCCATGCGAATTTCTCGATCGGCGACATCGTCCGGCACCGCCTGTTCGATTTCCGCGGGGTCGTGTTCGACGTGGATCCGGTCTTTGCCAATACCGATGAATGGTATGAGGCGATTCCCGAACAGATGCGGCCGAAGAAGGACCAGCCCTTCTACCATCTGCTCGCCGAGAATCGCGAGTCGAGCTACGTCGCCTATGTCAGCCAGCAGAATCTGGTGTCCGACGCGGGCGACGAGCCGGTCGATCATCCGGGTATCGCCGGATTGTTCACCGACTTTGCCGATGGTCGCTACACGCTGCGCGCCGTCCACCGGCACTGATCGCCTGCCGGGCACAGCGTCCTGACGCGGCTCCGGCCAGGGCCTGCGATGTTTTAGCCCCCCGCAATGGCCCTTCTTGGTTGACATCGTCACGCCCCTCGCTTAGCTCCCCGGCTTCTCCCGGCGGACCCTGCGTTCGTGGGGCACATGTATTTGGAAAGTGACAAGGGCCATGTTCGCAGTCGTGCGCACGGGCGGCAAGCAGTATCGCGTCGCCGCCGGAGATAAGATCGTCGTCGAAAAGATCGAGGGCGATGCAGGTGCGTCGGTGACGCTGGGTGATGTGCTGTTGGCGGGCGAAGGCTCGGAACTGCGCTCGGTCGAGGGTTTCACCGTCGCTGCAGAGATCATCGCTCAGGCGAAGGCGGACAAGGTCATCGTCTTCAAGAAGCGTCGTCGTCACAACTATCGTCGCAAGAACGGCCATCGCCAGCAGCACACGATCCTGAAGATCGTGTCCGTCGGCGGCCAGACCGCCAAGCAGACCGAGGCTGACGCCCCGGCCGCTCAGGCATAAGGAGTAGCTTCAGATGGCACATAAGAAAGCAGGCGGCTCTTCGCGCAACGGTCGCGATTCAGCCGGTCGTCGTCTCGGCGTGAAGAAGTTCGGTGGCCAGGCATGCGTTGCCGGCAACATCCTCGTGCGCCAGCGCGGGACGAAGTTCTACCCGGGCACCAATGTCGGCATCGGCACGGACCATACGCTGTTCGCGCTGGTCGATGGCCGCGTCGTATTCAGCCAGGGCAAACTTGGTCGCAAGTTCTGCTCGGTCGAGCTGGCAGCGAATGATGCCGCCGACATGGCAGTTGCAGCCGAATAACATCGGGTAACCATCCGGGTTGCCCACCAGGGTGACCCGGGTCGCGAAAGCGAACCTGAACAAGGGAGACGGGTCACCCCGGCTCCCTTTTTTATTGCTCCCTCCCCTTGGCTGTCGCCGTCCCGTCATCCTGACGTGGCATGCGCGCAGCCGACGACGCGAGAGGAAGAGAGCAATGTTCGCGCGCACGAAGAGACTGACCTTGAGGCCCGGCTGGCCCGAGGATGCGCCTGCGCTGACGCAGGCGATCGGGCACGAAGCCGTGATCGCCAAGCTGACGCGGGCACCCTGGCCCTATTCACTCGGCGACGCGGCGGCCTTTCTGGCGCAGCCGCGCGGCGAGCATCAGCCGCGCTTCCTGATCGATGCGCTCGACCCCGGCGCGCCGCGGCTGGTTGGCGGCATCGATATCCATGCATCGCCGGACGGGTATGGCCATGAGCTCGGCTATTGGGTGACGCCCGATGCCTGGGGACGCGGCTATGCGACCGAGGCAGGCGAGGCGGTGATCGCGATCGCCCGCCATGCGCTCGGGCTCCGGCGGCTCGAGGCGTTCCATTTCGTCGACAATCCCGCGTCCGGCCGCGTGCTGGCCAAGCTCGGCTTCCGGCCGACCGGGCGGGTCGAGCCTCGGGCGTCGCGCGGGCGTGGCGGCGAGGCTCAGGCCGTGCTGTTCGAGCTGGTGCTCGATGAGGACCGATGTGCGCCGATGCCGATGGCGGCGTGATTCGCGCATCCCGACCTTGAAATTGCACCACCCCGGCGGAGGCCGGGGTCCAGTTGGGGGACGTCGCTGACTACGGTCATCGCGTCGTTACTACGACCTTTCCAACTGGGCCCCGGCCTTCGCCGGGGTGGAATGCCTGGCGATGATTCGCCCTACATACTTCGCGGGAGAGCCCGGGAGAGGAAAGGCTGTGTCCGTGACTCAGGCCACCACCGCCGCCCGCCTCTCGACCGGGAGCACCGCCGCCTCATAATCGCTTTCGGCCAGCGCGATCAGCGCGCGGTCGTCGTGTTTCCAGGGATGGAAGCCGGGCAGGAAATAGGCGGCCCACACGCCCGCTATCTTGCGCGCCATCCCCGGATTGCCGAACGCATACCACGCCATCCGCGCCCAGATCCGCGGGCCCGTGAGCCCGTCCTGCCGCAGCAATTCGGTCATGCCGCGCGCCCGCCCCGTGAAGAAGCGCCACGTGGTGATCAGCATCACCAGCGACTTGACCCGCCAGCGGGTAAACCGCGGCCAGTCGCGGGTCGCATGCAGCCAGGTGTCATAGGCGACGCCCTTATGCTCGATCTCCTCGGCGGCGTGCCATTGCCACAGCGCCGCCGCCTGCTGGTCGCCGCCGGCGAGGTGCCGGGGGTTCGCGATCAGTTCATGCGCGAGCATCGCGGTGAAATGCTCGAGCGCGGTTGTCGCGGCGAGGCTCGCGATCGGCGGGCGCCCCTTGGTCAGCGCGAGCGCGGCGTCGACATCGGCGATCAGCGGCGTGACGTCATACCCTTGGTCGGTGACGTGGCGGTTGAACGCGACATGCTCGCGGGTGTGGATCACCTCCTGCTTGATGAACGCGTTGATCTCGGCGGTCAGCTTGGGCGGCGTACCGTCGCGAAACCGGCGGACGCTGTCGACGAAATAGCCCTCGCCCTTTGGGAAAGTGACCGACAAGGCGTTGTAAAAGGCCGTCGCGATCGGATCATCGTTCAGCCACCACCGGCGAATCGGCGAGCCCCGGCCAAAACGACGATCGCGCGGCGTGATCGTCAGATCGACGGGTGTGGTTGCTTTCGCCACGGAAACCTCCAAACAGAGACAGATTGTCATTACTGACACAGCTGTAAGTAGGTTTTTCATTTCGTGACGTCAACACCCCGCAAGCGCCTCTCCCCGACCGAATCGCGTGACGCCGCAGTCGAGGCCGCGCGCGCGCTCCTGGTCGAAAGCGGTCCCGGCGCGGTCACGTTGAAGGCGGTTGCAGGCCGGATCGGGCGGACGCACGCCAATCTGCTCCACCATTTCGGCTCGGCCGAGGCGCTGCAGACCGCACTGATCACGCGGATGGCGGCGGACATCGTCGGCACGATCGGCGCCGCAGTGCTGCGCGTGCGCGCGGGCGAGCTGGATCCGCGCGAAGTAGTCGAGATGACGTTCGACGCATTCGGCAAGGGCGGCGCGGGCGCGCTGGCGAGCTGGATGATCCTGTCGGGCAACACCGACGCGCTCGACCCGATTCTCACCGCGATCCACGATCTGGTCGACGAACTTGCCGAGGGCGACATGCCCGGCGACCAGCCGATCCAGGACCAGACTCTGACGCTGGTCCTGATGGCGCTGGGCGACGCGTTGATGGGCGCGCCGATGGCCCGCGCGCTCGGCCTGCCCGCGACCAGGGCGCGCGAACTCGCGCTCGACGCGCTGCTCGCGAGCAAGGACGCCGCCGCCTGCCCGTCGGCCTGAGCAACTCCGACCAGGGCCCGAGTCGCAGAGGCTGGCGATTTTCGCCAATTTCGCTATGGGGCGGCGATGCATTTTCTAGACCAAGCCAAGATCTACGTACGTTCGGGTGAGGGCGGCCCCGGTGCCGTCAGCTTCCGCCGCGAGAAATTCATCGAATATGGCGGCCCCGATGGCGGCAATGGCGGCAAGGGCGGCGACATCGTGTTCGAATGCATCGCCGGCCTGAACACGCTGATCGACTTTCGCTACACACAGCATTTCCGTGCCCCGCGCGGCTCGGGCGGCTCGGGCTCGAACCGCACCGGCGCGGGCGGCGAGGACCTTGTGATCCGCGTCCCGCTCGGCACGCAGGTGCTGTCGGAGGACAAGGAAGAGGTGCTGATCGACTTCACGCAAGTCGGCCAGCGCGAAGTGCTGTTCCGCGGCGGCGATGGCGGCCGTGGCAACGCCAGCTACAAGACGTCGACCAACCGCGCCCCGCGCCAGCACGGCACCGGCTGGCCGTTCGGCGAGGCCTGGGTCTGGCTGCGACTGAAGCTGCTCGCCGATGCGGGTCTCGTCGGCCTGCCGAATGCGGGCAAGTCGACCTTCATCAACCAGGTCACGAACGCGCAGGCCAAGGTCGGCGAATATGCCTTCACGACCACGCGGCCGCAGCTGGGCGTGGTCCGCCACAAGCAGCGCGAATTCGTCGTCGCGGATATTCCCGGGCTGATCCAGGGTGCGGCCGAGGGCGCAGGCATCGGCGACCGGTTCCTCGGGCATATCGAACGGTGCCGCGTGCTGCTGCATCTGGTGGATGCGAACGACGCGGATGTCGGCGAATCCTACCGGATCGTCCGCGACGAGCTGGCCAATTACGGCGAGGGCCTGACCGACAAGAAGGTGATCGTCGCGCTGAACAAGACCGACATGCTTGATGCCGAGCTGATCGCGGCGCTGTCGGCCGAACTGGCCGAGGCCAGCGGTGCCGAGGTGATGGCGATGTCCGGCGCGAGTGGTGCCGGCGTAGAGGCCGTGCTCGACAAGCTGATCGGCGAGATCGGGCCCGCACCGGGTGCGCCGAAGGACCTGGCGGAGGGCGAAGAGCCGGTCGCATGGTCGCCGCTGTAGCGTTCAAAACCGCTCCGTAGCCCGATCATGTACGCCATCGTCATCCCCGCGCAGGCGGGGATCCATAGCCTCAGGGGTATGCGATTCGGTGGTGAGGCCAGCCAATATGGGTTCCCGCCGCCGCGGGAATGACGATAGGGTGTTGCAGGCTATGACGACCTATGGGGAGGACCTACCGGGTCGACCAATGATGTTTCCGCCGTCCTCCTGTCCCCGCCTGATCGTGAAGATCGGTTCGGCACTGCTTGTCGATCCCGACGGCAGCGTCCGGCGCGACTGGCTCGCCGGGCTCGTCGCTGACATCGCCGCGCGCACCGGTGCCGGGCAGCAGGTCGCGATCGTGTCATCCGGGGCAATCGCGCTCGGCGCGCGGCGGCTTGGCCTCGCCAAGGGCGGCCGCGCGAGTCTCGAGGACGCGCAGGCCGCCGCCGCCACCGGCCAGATCGCGCTGAGCCAGGTCTGGGCCGAGCTGCTCGCCGCGCAAGGCCTGAACGCGGCGCAGATGCTGGTGACGCTCGACGATCTCGAGGACCGCCGCCGCTATCTCAACGCCGCCGCGACGCTCAACCGGCTCCTGTCGCTCGGGGTCGTGCCGGTGATCAACGAGAATGACAGCGTCGCGACCGCCGAAATCCGCTTCGGCGACAATGACCGGCTCGCGGCGCGGGTCGCGCAGGCCGCGGGGGCGCAGGGTGTGATTCTGCTCTCCGACGTCGACGGACTCTATACCGCCAATCCGCATGTCGACCCCGCCGCCACCCACATCGCCGACGTCCCGCGGATCGACACGGTCGCCGCGATGGCGGACGACGGCTCGGGGTCCGGAATGGGATCGGGCGGCATGGCATCCAAGATAGCCGCCGCGCGAATCGCCACGGCGGCAGGCATTCCACTCGTGATCGCCTCGGGCCGGATCGACCATCCACTCTCCACCCCTGCCCGCCACACGATCTTCAGCGCCGAACGCACGTCCTCTGCGCGGAAAGCCTGGCTGGCGGGCGGACTGACTGCAAAGGGCACGATCCGTGTCGACGCGGGCGCCGCCGCCGCGCTCGGCCAGGGGCGCAGCCTGCTGGCCGCGGGTGCGACGGGGCTCGACGGGAGCTTCGTGCGCGGCGATCTGGTGACGATCGAGGGGCCGGCCGGCATCGTCGCGCGCGGTCTCGCCGAATATGACGCGGCGGACACCGCGCGTCTGCTCGGCCGCCATAGCGACGATCACGCCGCGATCCTCGGCTATGCGCCACGCTCGGCGCTCGTCCATCGCAATCATCTGGCGCTCGTATGACTGCCGCGCAAACGTCGATCTGGAGCGAGCCGTCATGATCCTGGCCATCACCGGCGGTACCGGGTTCGTCGGCAGCCACCTGATCGACCATGCGCTGGAGACGGGGCACACGATCCGCGCGCTCGCCCGCAAGCCGCAGGCCAAGCGGATCGGCGTGACCTGGATCGAAGGCGCGCTCGATCGCCCGAAGAGCCTGGCGACGCTGGTCGAGGGCGCAGACGTGGTGATCCACGTCGCCGGCGTGGTCAATGCCGCCGATCGCGCGGGCTTTGCCGAGGGCAATATCGCCGGCACCCAGGCGATCGTCGACGCGACGCGGTCGGCGGGTATCCGCCGCTTCGTCCAGGTCTCGTCGCTGGCGGCGCGCGCGCCGGCACTGTCCAACTATGGCTGGTCGAAGGCCGAGGCGGAGACGTGCGTTGCCGCCTCGGGGCTCGACTGGACGATCGTCCGCCCGCCGGCGATCTTCGGTCCGCGCGATCACGACCTGCTCGACGTGTTCAAGGCGGCGCGGTCGGGGTATGTGCCGATGCCCCCTGCCGGCACGCGCGTCTCTCTGCTCTATGTCGAGGATCTGACCGCGCTGCTGCTCGCGCTGGCCGAGATCCCGGTCGCGCCGGCGATCATGGAACCCGACGATGGCACGCCCAAGGGCTGGGACAATCGCGACTTCGCGCGCGCGATCGGCGTCGCGGTCGGCAAATCGGTGAGGCCGCTGTCGATGCCGCGCGTGATCCTGTCGCTGGCGTCCGCTGCCGACCGTCTCGTCCGGCGCGGCAAGGCCAAGCTGACGCGCGACCGGGTCCGCTATTTCTGCCATCCCGACTGGGTCTCGCACACGCCGCCGCCGGCCACGCTCTGGACGCCCTCGGTCCCGACCCCGCAGGCGCTGGCGCAAACCGCGGCGTGGTATCGCGCGGCGGGGCTGCTATAGCGCCGAAAAGCCGCCGCAATTCGCTGTCAGGATTGCGTCGACACCCGGAAGGAAGAGCATGAGCGACCGTCAGCAGATCTACGACACCGTCACCGCGCAGATCGAGCCGTTCAATAAGAAGGGCGTCGCGCTGAGCGATGCGACGACCTTCCAGGGCGATCTCGAATGGGACAGCCTGACCGTCATGGATTTCGTTGCCGCAATCGAGGATGAATTCGACATCATCATCACGATGAACATGCAGGCCGAGATCGAGACCGTCGGCCAGCTGGTCGATGCGGTCGCGAAGTTGAAGGCCGCCTGAGCCAATGCTCGCCCCTGCCCCTCGCCCATAACCCCCGTTCGTGCTGAGCGTAGTCGAAGCACATGAGACACAGGCCCTTCGACTTCGCTCAGGGCGAACGGCAAGGGGCGATACCGTCCTGATCTGGAACCGAACATGACCGAAGCCGCGACCACCGCCCACGCCCTCCCCGTCGATCCCCCCGAGGTCGCGCCCGAACGCGATCTGATGAGCAAGTTCGACGGGCTGATCGCCGAACGCGAGGCGCTGGTGAAGTCCGGCGTGCGCAATCCGTTCACGATCGTGATGGACGAGGTCAAGTCGCCGACCCAGGCGGTGATCCGCGGCAAGGACACGATCCTGCTCGGTACCTACAACTATATGGGGATGACGTTCGACCCCGACGTCATCCAGGCGGGCAAGGACGCGCTCGAGAAATTCGGGTCGGGCACCAATGGCAGCCGGATGCTCAACGGCACGTTCCACGACCATATCGACGTCGAACAGGCTCTGCGCGAGTTCTACGACATGAGCGGCGCGATCGTGTTCTCGACCGGATACATGGCCAATCTCGGGATCATCTCGACGCTCGCCGGCAAGGGCGAGTACGTCATCCTCGACGCCGACAGCCATGCGTCGATCTATGACGGCTGCAAGCAGGGCAATGCCGAGATCGTCCGCTTCCGCCACAACGACGTGGCCGATCTCGACAAGCGGCTCGGCCGCCTGCCCAAGGAGGCCGGCAAGCTGGTGGTGCTCGAAGGCGTCTATTCGATGCTCGGCGACATCGCCCCGCTCAAGGAGATGGTCGCGGTCGCCAAGAAGCATGGTTGCATGGTGCTGGTCGACGAGGCGCATTCGATGGGCTTTTTCGGCCCCAATGGCCGCGGCGTGTACGAGGAGATGGGGCTGACCGATCAGGTCGATTTCGTCGTCGGCACCTTCTCGAAATCGGTCGGGACGGTCGGTGGGTTCGTCGTGTCGAACCACCCGAAGTTCGAGATGGTCCGCTTCGCCTGCCGCCCGTACATCTTCACCGCCTCCCTCCCCCCCTCGGTCGTCGCCACCGCCGCGACGTCGATCCGCAAGCTCATGACCGCGCACGACAAGCGTGCGCAGCTCTGGAAGAATGCACGCGCGATGCATGCGGGCCTCAAGGCGATGGGCTTCAAGCTCGGCACCGAGACGTCGGATTCGGCGATCATCGCGATCATCCTGACCGACCAGGAACAGGCGATCGCGATCTGGCAGTCGCTGCTCGAGGGCGGGCTGTACGTGAACATGGCGCGCCCGCCGGCGACGCCTGCGGGCACGTTCCTGCTGCGCTGTTCGCTGTGCGCCGAACATACCGACGCGCAAGTCGAGACGATCCTCTCCATGTTCCGCGACGCGGGTCGCGCCGTCGGCGTGATCGGCTAGCAGCCGGCCGCTGTCATTGCGTCGGGAGCAATACGCACGCTATCGTCGCGGGGTGACGCAGGACGAGGCCGACGCGGCAGCCCTTGGGGGCGGTGCGACCTGGCGGACCATCACGCTCATCGTGATGGCGCTGCTGGGCGCCGCCGTTCTGGTCGGGCTCATCGCCACGCTGAGCAGCGCGAACCGCCAGCGCGACAGTGCGTTGCGGCTGCAGGCGCACAGCTATGACGTGATGATCCTCGCGCGCACGCTGTCGAGCACGATCGCCCGGTCCGAAGCGTCGCTCGGCCGCTATGTGATCAGCGGCGACCGACAGCTGGGCCGGCTCTATTTCGAGGAATGGGTCCTGGCCGGGACGCAGCTCAACCGGCTCGAGCGGCTGACCTACGACAATGGCGAACAGCGCGGGCACATCGCCGAACTGCGCCAGGCCTATGAGGACCGCGGCCGCGAGCTGTCGATGACCGCGCTCAGCACCAATTACGGCAAGAATTCGCAGGCGTTCGCGCGCTATTACCAGGGCCGCAACGCTCCGACGCTGATCGCGATCAACCGGACGCTCGACCGGCTCATCGCGCGCGAGCGGGCGCTGCTCGACAACCGGACGTCGCGGGCGATGGCATCGGTCGAACGTTCGAGCTCGATCGCGGGCGTGCTCGCGGTGTTCGGGATGCTGATCGTGCTCGGCGCGATCGGGCTGGGCTGGTTCACGATCCGCGCGGTCAGCGACCGGGCAGTCGCGCAGGCGGACGCGGACATGGAACGCAGCCGCGCCGAGGAACTGTCCGCCGCGGTCGAACAGGCGACGGCCGAGCTGCGCGTACAGGACGCCAAGTTGCGCCAGGTCCAGAAGATGGACGCGGTCGGCAGGCTGACCGGCGGCATTGCGCATGATTTCAACAACATGCTTGCCGTCATTCTGGGCGGGCTGGAACTGGCGCTGCGCAACATCGCGCGCGATCCGGCGACCGCGCGGCGGCACATCGAGAGCGCGACCGACGGCGCTACCCGCGCCGCCGCGCTGACCCGCCGGCTGCTCGCCTTCAGCCGCGAGGATTCGCTGAAACCCGAGACTATGGGGGTTGCAGGGCTGGTCGAGGGCATGTCCGACCTGCTCGACCGCACATTGGGCGATGCGATCACGCTGCACGTGGTAGACGCCTCCGAGGGCTGGCGGGTCCGCGCGGATCGCGTCCAGCTCGAAAATGCGGTGCTCAACCTTGCGGTCAACGCGCGCGACGCGATGAACGGCCGCGGCACGATGATCGTGACCACCGGCGCCGCGGTGCTGGCCGCGGGCGCGATCGGCGACTGCCCGGCCGGCGACTTTGCCACCATCACGGTCGCAGACGATGGCAGCGGCATGTCGCCGGACGTCGCCGAGCGCGTGTTCGAGCCGTTCTTCACCACCAAGGAAACCGGCAAGGGCACGGGCCTTGGCCTCAGCCAGATCTTCGGCCTCGTCCGGCAGCTGGGCGGCGAGATCGCGATCGCCAGCGTGGTCGGCGAAGGGACGACGGTGACGCTCTATCTGCCCCGCGACACCAGGGATCCCGCGATCGAGCCGCAACCCGTCCTGCCGTTTGCGGACCTGCCAGAGCCGGTGCAGCCCGTCGCGCCGATGGGGCTGAACGTGCTGGTGGTCGAGGATGATCCGCGCGTGCTCGCCGCCACGATCGGTGCACTCGAGGAGCTTGGCCATCATCCGGTCGCCTGTGACGACCCGACCCATGCGGCGGCGATGCTCGCGCGTCACGGCGCGATCGACCTGATCATTTCCGACGTGCTGATGCCGCGCCAGACGGGGCCCGAGATGATCGCGGCATTGCGGCCGCTGTTCCCCGACATCGCGATCCTGTTCGTCACGGGCTTTGCGGGTGAAGCCGCGACGAGCGAATTCGGTGAGCATGAGGTGTTGCGCAAACCCTTCACGCTGAGCGGCCTGGAACGCGCGGTCGCGGCGGCGATGGGCACCGATCGCCCCACCCCGCCCCGCCAGATGGCGGCCGAATAGACCGTGACAGGCCCGCCCCGTCCGCCCTATATCCCTGACCCTATATCCCGCGCGAAAAGCTGATATAGACCCGCCCCACGCCTCGCGTTCGAGGCGCTCGCAGAGCCCCCGCTTCATGAAATCCATCGATCGCTACATGGCCCGGCTGATCGCGGTCCCGCTCTTTTCGACGCTGATCATCGCGGCGATGCTGCTCGTGCTCGACCGGATGCGCCGGCTGTTCGATTTCGTCGCGACCGAGGGCGGACCGATCAGCGTCGTCTGGCGGATGCTCGCCAATCTGCTGCCCGAATATCTCGGCCTCGGGATTCCGATTGGGCTGCTGCTCGGCATCCTGCTCGCGTTCCGCAAGCTCGCGACGACGTCGGAACTCGACGTTCTGCGCAGCGTCGGGATGAGCTATACCCGGCTGCTGCGGGTGCCCTATATGTTCGCCATCGTGCTGGCGATCGCGAACCTGCTGATCGTCGGCTATCTCCAGCCGATCGCCCGCTATTATTACGAGGGGCTCCGCTTCGAGCTGCGCACGGGCGCGCTCGGCGCGTCGATCAAGGTCGGTGAGTTCACGCATCTGGGCGACCGGATGACGCTGCGGATCGAGCAGAGCCGCGACAAGGGGCGCGAGCTGTCGGGCATCTTCGTCCATGCGCAGACGCCCAAGAACGACTGGATCGGCGTCACCGCGGAGAAGGGACGCTTCCTCGCGACCGACGATCCCAACGTCATCATCTTCCGTCTCGCCAACGGCACGCTGATCCACGAACGGCCCGAGTTCAAGACGCCGCGCGTGCTGACCTTCAGCAGCCATGACCTGCCGATCAACCTGCCCAAGTTCGAGAGCTTCCGCGTCCGCGGCGGGCGCAACCTCGAATTCACGCTGCCCGAACTCGCGCGTGCAGGGCATGAGGCGGCGACGCCCGAGCTGCGCGATGCGAGCCGGTCCGAATTCCACTTCCGGCTGGCGGAGGTGGCGATGATGTTCCTGCTGCCGATGCTTGCGGTGGCGCTCGGCGTGCCCGCGAAACGATCGACGTCCGGTCTCGGCGTCTTCCTGTCGATCGTGATGATCGTCACCTATCACAAGGTGAACCAATATGCGGCGGACGTCGGCGAGCTTGGCCGGATCGACCCGCTGATCGCGCTCTGGGTGCCGTTCACGGTGTTCGCAGGGCTGATCCTGTGGATGTACTACACCATCGCCTATGTGCCCGGCGGCGAACCGATCGGTGCGCTCGAGCGCGGCGTCGGCCGGATCGGCAAGGCGATCACCAGCCGGCTGCCCGGGCGCCGCAAAGAGAAGACGGCATGAGCAGGATCACGATCTTTCCGTCGCGCACGGTCGCGGTCTATATGGGCCGGCTGTTCATGACGCGGACGTTCAGCATCCTCGCGGCGCTGGTGCTCGTGCTCCAGGCGCTCGACCTGCTGAGCGAGTCGGGCAACATCCTGGCGCAGGCGGGGAATGGCGACGCCCAGGTCTGGCAATATGTCAGCCTGCGCGCACCGCAGATCATCGCCTTCGCGCTGCCCTTCTCGGTGCTGCTCGGCACCATCCTGACGCTGATCACGATGAACCAGAACAGCGAGATCATCGCGCTCAAGGCGTCGGGGCTGTCCGCGCATCAGGTGCTCGCCCCGCTGCTGATCGCCAGCCTGGTCGTCGCGATCGTCAGCTTCAGCTTCAACGACCGCGTCGTGTCGCGCGCCACCGCCACCCTGTCGCAGTGGCAGAAGGTCAATTACGGCGCGATGCCGATCGACCGTGGCGACCGTGCCAATGTCTGGGTCCGCGACGGCGACGACCTGATCCAGGTGAACCAGACGCGCGGCAAGGGCGCGGGCACGCGGCTCGGCGGGGTGACGCTCTATGATCGTGCTGGTGGAAGCCTCGTCTCGATCATCCGCGCCCCCAATGGCAAGCGCGTCGCCGGGGGCTGGGAGATCGGCCCCGCGACGCGGTTCGACGTCGCCAGCGGCACGCTGACCACGCTCGGGTCGGTGGTCGTCGGGCGCGATGTCCGGCCCGACCAGTTCACGCTCGCGAGCGTCGACGCCGACAGCCTGTCCTTCGGCGCGCTGAAGGCGGCGATCGGCGATCTGGCCGACGCGGGGCGCCCGACCAAGGCCCTCGAGGGATCGCTCTGGCACAAGCTGTCGGGACCGCTCTCCTCGGTGCTGATGCCGCTGCTCGGCGCGGTCGCGGCGTTCGGTATCGCCCGCTCGGGCAAGCTGTTCGTCCGCGCGGTGATAGGCATGGGGCTGGGCTTTGCCTATTTCGTCGCGGACAATTTCGCGCTCGCGATGGGCAATCTCGGCGCCTATCCGCCGTTCCTCGCTGCCTGGGCGCCCTTCCTCCTGTTCTTCCTGATCGGCGAGGCTGTCCTGTTCCGGACCGAGGAATAGCCGCTGTACGAACCGCTTGATCGTCGATATCCGCAGCGGCTGACGACGCAGCGCTGAGGGGCGAGCCAATGGCCGGTACGATAACGATCCGCAAGGTCGAGACGAAGCGTGATCGCAAGGTCTTTGTCGACGTGCCCTTCGGCCTCTATCGCGACGATCCGCACTGGGTCCCGCCGCTCAAGACCGAGGCTCTCGGACTGATCACGCCTGAAAAGAATGGCTGGTTCAGCCATGCCAAGGCGCAACTGTTCCTCGCCGAGGAGAATGGCCGGGTCGTCGGTCGCATCTCGGCGCATATCGACACGCTCGCGCTCACCATGCCCGCCGAACAGGGCTTTGGTCCCGGCGTCGGCCAATGGGGGCTGATGGAGGCGGAGAGCGAGGCCGTATTCCAAGCTTTGCTCGCCGCGGCCGAGGATTGGCTGCGGGCGCAGGGCATGACGCGGATGCTCGGCCCGATCAGCATGTCGATCTGGGAGGAGCCAGGGCTCCTCATCGAAGGCTATGATCACGCGCCGACGATCATGATGGGGCATGCACGCCCCGAATATCGCGACTGGGTCGAGCGGTCGGGCCAGGTCCCAGTCAAGCGGCTGATGACCTATGAAGTCGACGTCACGCGGCAATTCCCGCCGATCGTCCAGCGGATCATCAAGTCCGGCGAGAAGAACCCGCGCATCGTCATTCGCGAGGTCGACAAGTCGCGGTTCGAGGACGAGGCCGCGATCATCCTCGCCATCCTCAACGATGCCTGGTCGAGCAACTGGGGGTTCGTTCCGCTAACGCCCCCCGAGATCAAGGATGTCGGGGTCAAGCTCAAGCCGATCGTCTTCAACGACCTGATCCGGATCGCCGAAGTCGACGGCAAGCCCGTCGCGTTCATGATCACGCTGCCCGACCTGAACGAGGCGATCAAGCCGCTGCGCGGGTCGCTTTTGCCGTTCGGTTGGGCCAAGCTGTTGCTGTGGCTGCGCAAGCCAAAGGTGAAGACGGTCCGCGTCCCGCTGATGGGCGTCGTCCGGGAGCTGCAGTCGTCACGCATGGCAAGCCAACTCGCCTTCATGATGATCGAATATATCCGCCGTTCCGCCTCCCAGGATTATGGCGCGACCCGCGCCGAGATCGGCTGGATCCTCGACGACAATCAGGGGATGCGCTCGATCGCCGAGACGATCGAGAGCCGCATGAACAAGGTCTACCAGGTCTACGAAAAGACGCTCTAGCCCAACCGTCGGCCCTGCCTGCACTTATCCGGCGGCGGGCGGATCAGCCGATCAGCCCGTCGCCCTGTGCCTCACGCGCGAGGATCCGGCCGATCGCGTCGAACAGCGAATCCATCGCGACCGGCTTGAAGATCACATCGTCGGCGCCCGCGGAAAGACAGCGCTGGCGGAGGTCGGGGGCGACGTCCGCGGTCACGACGATGATCGGGACCATGCCCTTGGCGTCGGACCGCGCGCGGATGTGGCGGATCGCGGTGATCCCGTCCATGCCCGGCATGCGCAGGTCGACCAGCACCATCTCGAAATCCTGCTCGTCGAGGATTTCGAGGCCACGCTCGGCGCTTTCCGCCTCGACCATCGTCGCGCCGGCCACGTCGAGCATGTCGCCCACCACGCGGCGGTTCATGCGATCGTCCTCGATGAACAAGATGTTCAACATATCCTCCGTGACGGTTCGACCGGGAGAGGCGCGCTGTCCGTCATTGCTAGGCGTTTACGCATCAAGCCGCCCGCGAGACAAGATCGGGAATTGCGTTGTTTTTAACTACCGGCGACGCGAAGATCGCTTCGACCAGATCCGCACCCGATACAGGCTTCGCAACGATGCGTGTAATGGCAGTCGTGAGCAATGCCGGATCGTCGAGCCGATCGGCGGGCCACAACAGCGTCGTCGCGGCATCACCTGCCGCCCGCGTCAGCTGCTCCAGCGCCGGCCCCAGATCGCCACCGGCGCGCAACGTCGCATCGTCGATCACGATGTTCGCGACGACCGTCTGCGCCAGCAGTGTAACAGCCTCGTCGATCGAGGCGGCGGTCAGGACGATGTCGCAATGCGGCGTCACCAGGGTCCGGAACATGCTGCGCATGATGGGATTGCGGTCGATGATCAACGTCGCCGCGCCGGTTCCCTGATCGGCGCCCAGGTCGCCGAGCGCGATCGCCTCCGCATGGACCAGCGGCAGGCTGAGCGTGAACGTGGCGCCCTGCCCTTCGCGGCTGGTAACCGTGACGTCGCCGTTCATCGCGCGCGCGAGGTTGCGACAGATCGACAGGCCGAGCCCGGTGCCGCCGAACTGCCGCGTCGTTCCGGCATCTGCCTGCCGGAAGGATTCGAAGATCTCGTCGAGCTTGTTCGCCGGAATGCCGATGCCCGAATCGGATACGTCGAGCCACAGCCGGTCTTCGCCGGTCCGCAACGCTACCGTCACCGCGCCCACGCGAGTGAATTTCAGCGCGTTCGACAACAGGTTGAACACGATCTGCCGCACCCGCGCGGCGTCGCCCATGATCCGGGCGGGGCAGTCGGCCATGTCGAGCGTGAACGACAGCCCCTTCGACCGGGCCTGCTCCTCCCACATTTGCGCAGCATCGGTCACCGTGGCGCACAGATCGAACGGCGCGAACTCGATCGTCAGGTTGCCGGTTTCCATCTTGGCGATGTCGAGAATGTCGTCGACCAGCGCGCGCATCGTCGCCCCCGCGCCGCGCACGATGCCGAGGCGATCGCGCAGGTCGGGCGTGAGGCGCGAGTCGGCGAGCATGACCTCGGTCATGCCCAAGATCCCGTTCAGCGGCGTGCGGATCTCGTGGCTGGTCGTGGCCAGGAACTCGGTCTTCGCCGCAAGCGCCTTGCCGAGCGCCGCGTTGGTGATCGCGAGGTCGTCATTCGCGGCGCGCACCTTGTCGCGACTGCGGCGAATCGTCACCAGCCCCAGCGCGAGCAGGCCGATGATGATCGAAACCGCCGCGATCGCGCCGATGAACATCAGCCGCTGCGTCTTTGCCCGGTCCTTCTCGTACCGCACGCTGCGCTCGAGCTCATCGGCGCGCAGTTTGGAAATCTTGAGTTCCTGGTTCGCGAAGTCGAATCGCGCCGCCAGCAAGGCCGTGCTCATATTCGTGGCGAGTGTGGTAGCCTGATCATCCAGACGCTTCTGCGCCTCGAGATGGACGAGCGCGTCGAGGGGCCGGTCGAGGGCCTTATAGATCGCATAGGCAACCTGATGCCCCTCCCGATACGACAGGTTGGTCTTCGTCAGATCGACGCCCGCAAAACGCTGCGTGATGAGCGCGAGCGCGCGCGGCAAATTCCCCTGTTGGAGGGCGACTTCGGCGGCGATCGGCAGCAGCTGAACCCGCCAGACTGCGGCCTCCGACTGCATGGCAAGGCGCTGGCTGGCAGCGATCGCCTTTGCCGCGGCTGCGGTCTTGCCCGCCTTTAGCAATACATGCGCGATATTCCCCTGGATGCGGGACTGCAGCAGCGGGCTCTTCATCTGCTCGGCGAGCGCCAGTGCCTTGCGATACTGTGCGACAGACTGGTCGTAACGGCCAAGATCCTGATAGCAGGAGCCCCGGTTATTGTAGATCGCCACCAGCAGGCCCGGGTCGCCATGGTAGACGTCGAGCGCCTGGCTGAGATATTTGAGGGCGGACTCGCTGTCATTGCCATCGCCGTACAGCGTGGCGATCAGCATGAGCGCCTTGGCACGGTTGCGCATGTCCCCAAGCGTGCGGAAGATATTGTGCGCGGCCTGATAGTCCGCCAGCGCCGACGCCAACTCCGCGCGAGTCGCATGAACGCCCCCGCGGGATAGAAGGATCTCGGCATTCAGCGCCGAACCAGGATCCAGCCTAACCACCGTTGCCAGAGCGTTGTGGATCAGCACGGCGGCGCGATCGTCGCGATCGATCCGCAGCGCCGCTTCCCCCTGCAGCCAGCGCGCGGTCGCGACGGCCAGCTGCCGCCTTTCGGGATCCGCTATGGCGGCGGCGGCCTGTTCGGCTGTCGATGCCCTGCGGATGGCCTCACCTGGATCGGTCTGCACCAGCGACTTGGCGTTCCCGATGGCGATATCGAACCGGACCTGCGGCAGCGGCTCTGCCCCGGCTGCCGCGGGCACTGCGCTGACGGCGAGAAGGATCGCCGGCAGCCCATGCCAAAGGCTTAGCCGCCGCCGACCCAGCTGGTTCACTCAGCCGGTCTTCCGGACGGCCGCGATCCGCGTGAGCGGTGACCGCACGTCGCGGGCGATTGCCAGATGACGCTCTTCCGCGAGGAACGGCAGCAGAGCGTCGATACCGATCGGGCGACTCACCAGAAATCCCTGAATCATGTCGCACCCCATGACCGACAATAGCGCCATCGCCGAGGGCGTTTCGACCCCTTCTGCGACGACTTCCATTTCGAGCGCGTGCGCGAGGTCGATCGTTGACCGGACGATCAGCGGATCGCGGTTCGAACTGGTGAGTTGCGTGACGAAGAGCTTGTCGATCTTGAGCTCGCTGGCGGGAAGCTGCTTGAGATAGGCGAGCGACGACAGGCCGGCACCATAATCGTCGATCGCGATCACGATGCCGATATCCGCGAAGATCTGCAAATTCCGGATCGCGCTTTCCGGATCGCGAATCACCGACGTCTCGGTGATCTCGAAGCCGAGACGCGCACCGCTCGACGTGATCATCTCGCACGCCTGCCGCACGAATCGCGCATCGGCGAGCAAGACGCCGGCGATATTGATGAAGATCGGCAGTTCATGACCATGCGCCGCCAGGATCCGCTGGTCGCCGATCACCTGCTCGATCGTCCATAGCGTGAGCGCAACGATGTCGCGGCTCTCCTCCGCGATCGAGATGAAGTCGCTCGGCAGTACGAGGCCGCGCTGCGGATGGCGCCAGCGGACCAGCGCCTCGACACTGACGATCTCCTGCCGACGCAGATGGACCTTGGGTTGATATTGGAGGAACAGCTGGTCGCCGCCGATCGCCTTGTGCAGCTCGCGCGCCAGCATCAGCCGGTCGAGCGACGCGCTGGCCGCCGATACGTCGCGCGCGATCGGTCCGCGCTCGACCCGGGCATCGGCAAGCGCGAGCTCGGCTTCCTCGATCAGGCGGACCTCGTCGTGCTGCGGTGCGCGGACCGATGCGCCGCCCAGCGTCAGGTCGACGTGATAAAGTTCGCCGTCGATGTCGAACGGCGTGGTGAAGGCATGTGCGATCAGCTCGAGCGCGAGGTCGAGCTCGTTCTGCTGATCCGCCAGAAGCGCGATGTCGATCAGATCACGCGCTGCTATTTCTGTACGCGATTGCGGCAGAACCGCCGCGATCCGCAGCGCGATATCGCCGACCAGCGTGTCCGCGCGCGCGCGTCCGACATGGCGGCGAAGCATTGCGAAATTCGCGACCTCGGCGAGGATGACGAATTGCCAGCCATGAAAGGCCACGGGCAGGCACGACATAGTCGCGGGATCCGACACGTCAGTCATGCGACAGCCTCGCAGACGCATAACCGCCGCGATGCGAGTCGCACGTGCAGCCGAAAGGAATATGCGAGAGGTCGATCATCCCTAAACGCTAGCTGCCGATACTGAAGATAGCGTTAAGCCTCCCATGCTGGCACGTAAACGTGGTTAACGATTAATAAACCATGTTGAATTCAAGTTAACGCCCGGTTAACTTCCCCTTGCGTCCTAACGGGCGTGAACAAGGGAGAAAAAAGTGCTGAAGCTCATTCTTTCGCTCATCTACGGCGACCACATGCGCCCCTGGTAAACAGGTGCCGGCCCGGCGTTTTTGGAAAAACCCGCGTATCGCGGGCAAGCTTCCATTGGCGCCGGGCCACTTTGAATGCCATTCAATTATAGTGTTTTAAGACCCGTTATGGCCTGAAGCCGACGGGTAGACGCCGACGGGCCAACCCCACGGCCGTCTGGATATGTGACCGGTCGCTACCGCTGCAGCGCGCGCATGACGCCGCCCGGCTGCACCATACAGACAAGATGGGCGGCGCATCCGCACCAAGGCGCAGGGCGAAGCAGCCCGCCTGCAAAACCAGCAACACAATATATGGATCGGCGTAGCGCGCCCGCGTTCGCAATCAGGCAGACCTGTGTCTGGCTGCGAGGATCGCGCGGCGAGCTTTACGCGCCGCGCCTCGCGTCTGGGAAGATCCCGTGGCGGGCGTGATTCGCGCCGCCACGGGATGATGCGATCAATAATCCTTCGAGTATTTCACGCTGGCGTTGGTCCCGCCCTGCGCGCCGGCCGACGAGAGCAGGCTGAGCGCCTTGGTCAGGGCAATCTCGAGCTGGGTCGAGGTGAAGCCCTTGGCGTCGGTGACGATCTCCACATAGATGTTGTCGGTCAGGTACTTGCCTGCCGCAAGGCTGGTGCCGCGCCCGCTGGCCTCGTCCGCGCCAAGCACGCGGAGACGATCGAAGCCGGTCGCCGAACGCAGCTTGCCGAGCGGATTCAGACCGCCACCCGACCCGCGCAGCGAATTGAGCGCGGACGCCAGCTGGATCGCCTCGGTCGCCGAGAGATTCTCGGGGTTGGTCCCGAACAACAGCCGGCTCAGCACCTCGTCCTGCGGCAGCGCCGGGGTCGAGGTGAAGGCGATCTGCGGGCGCTGGCCGGTACCCGTGACGTTGATGACGACGGTGATGTTGTTCGTGGTCGTCGTCGCCTGGATGTTGATGTCCGGATCGGTCAGCGCCCCGCCACGGAAGCGGATCGTGCCGCGATTGACCTCGAACCGCTTGCCCGCGAACGAATAGGTCCCGCGGACGATGTCGAGCCCACCGGTGACAACCGGCGCGGTCGACGTGCCGGTGATCCGCATGTCCATCTCCCATTCCGATTCGAGACCCATGCCGGACACGAACAGCTGGTTCGGCGCACGCACCCGGAGGTCGAGCTTGATGACGCTCGGCGGCGCGGGCCGCGCGGGACGATCGGTCGGCAGCGCGGGCCGGATCTCGCTCTTGCGGCGGATACCGGTCAGCTCGGCGACTTCCGCCTGACCCTGGCGGATGATCTCGTAACGCGCCTCCGGGATCTGCAGGTCACCCTTGAGCAGTCCGCCATCGCGGCCATAGGTGAACCGCACCGACCCGGTCGTCGTCGCACTTAGCGCGTCGCTCTTCGCGAGCTGTGCATTGTCGAGCGTCGCGCGCAGATCGATCGGGAAGCCGCTGTCCGCGGCAAGCCCGACGCTGCCCTGGGCCTGGACGCTGCCATTGCCAGCACGAGCCCGCAACTGCGTCAGTTCAAGCCGGTCGTTATTGAACCGCGCGTTGATCGCCATCTGCGAAAGCCGCGTGCCGTAGACCTCATTGTCATAGGTCAGCGAATCGGCCCGCACGATACCGTTCAGACGCGGGGCTTGGACACGCCCGGAGAAGTCCGCCGCGATCGCGATCGGCCCTGACAGCTGCTGGTTGGGCAGCGCGGCCAGGCTGAACAGCACTGCCGATGGCCCGTTATAGCGGATGCCACCCGACAGCGGTGCCGCCATGAGCCGTTCGGACCAGGACGCGCCAGCGCCCAGCGGCCGGAGATTGGCGACCATGCGCCCCACCACCGTCGGCCCGCGCCGAACCAGCGCGCGACCGGTCCCGCCATCGGCATTCAGCGTGCCGGCGAACACGATGTCGACCGGATCGGACACCGCCGCGATCCCCGTGCGGGTGAAGTTGCTCACCGTCGCACGGACGTTCGCCGTAGGCACCGCAGTGCTGTTGGCCTGGGCGAAGTCGAGGCTGCCCGTCGCCGTGCCACCGATCCCGAGATTCGGCATCAGCGCGCTCAGCACCGACAGGTCGAGCTTGTCGAGCCGCGCCTGTGCGTTCAACCCGCGGCCATAGCTGCCGGCAAGACGCGCTGCGCCGGCCGCGGTCCCCTGACCGAAGTCGATCCGGGTCGGCGAAAGACGATAGACGCCCTGAGCCGCCTGGATTCGCGCGGGATTGGCGGTGCGGAAGTCGATCCCGTTCGCCTGCCCCTTCAGCGCAACGAGATAGTTCTCGGGGCTCAGCTTCGCATTCATCGCGAGGCGGAATGGTACGCCGCTCGACCCCGTCGCCAGTGCCTGGGCGGTGCCCTTGCCACCGACGTAATTCACCTTTGCGCGCGCGGCGGACAACACGACCTCGCCGTAGCGCATGTCGGCGATCTGGACGTCGGCGATCACTTCGGGCGCCTTGGGGTACAGCACCGCGCTGGCATCGACGATCGCGCGGCCGATCGTGAAATCGACCATGCCCGGAATCTTCGCGCCATAAGCCCGCGCAGCGACATCGGCGCGCTGATACCCGCCCTGGTTGGCGAGACGGACATTGCCCGTCAGCCCCTGCCCCGCGAACTGCAGCGCACCGGCGAACGGCCCTGCCGCACTCTGCACGATCCGGCCGCGTGCAACGATGCCCGCGAAGACCGCACGGCGCACGTCGACCGCCAGCTGCGTGCCCGGCGTGACCAGCACATCGGCGGTGAAGGGGCCGTAATCGGTGCCGCTGCTGGCGACGACGGCATATGCGCCGTTCCGCCCGACGACCCGCGCCTGGAGATTGACCAGCCCGACGCCGACGCCGGGCCGCGGTGCGCGCAGAACGACGACCGGCGCCGTCGCACTGCCCGTTACCCGCGCCGACAGCGGCCCGTAGACGGTCGAATAGGCATCCGCGTTGACGAGAACCGCGCCGGTGGCCGGATCGAACCGCCCCTCGCCGCGCGTCACGCGGAATTGCGGCGCGTTCATCCGCAGGTTGCGGAAGGTCACGATCCCCTCGGGGCTGTAGCCGATATCGGAGCGGACGATCGCGTTTCCGCCGAGGAAGCTGCGCGCGCCTTCGTTGAAGATCTGCGCGGTCTGCGCGACGACGCGCCCGGTGATGCCGAACCCGCCATTGGAGCCCGGCACCAGCTTCGCATCGGTCGTCAGGTTGACGATGCCGATCCCGTCGACGCGGTAGTTGTTGACCCGCCCCTTGAGCGCGCCGGTGTAGCGTCCGGTCGACATGTTGGCGACTACGACCGCGGTCGCATCGATCTTGTCCGAACGGATCTTGAGATTGTCCGACAGAACATTGACGCCGGAGATCGCAAAGTCCCCGTCGATCGCGACGTTGGTCGCAAGGCCGCCAACCGCCGCATTGAGCCCGGTCACGCGACGTGCGCGCGCCTTGATCGGCAGGAGAATGCGGTCGGCATTCACGCGCGCAAGACCCTCGGCATAGAGGTTCTCGACACCCATGTCGCCAAAGGCGATCGTCGCGGCCCGCACCTTGTAGTCGACGGTCGGTGTCGCGAACGCCCCGTCGAGGACGACGCGCGCGGTGACATCGCGACCGCGCAGATTGGGCAGGATCGCTCCCGGGGTCAGAAGCTTCGCGTCGACCGCGAAGTTGGCGAACCGGCTGTTGGCGAGATCGATCAGGCCACCGGCATCGACCGCGAGCGCATCCGACTTCAGCGTCATGCGCGTGTCGGCCTTGCGGTCGTTCAGCGTCGTGTCGATCGCCACGTCGAGCTGCGGCGCGGTCAGGCGCTCGACCGGGCCTTCGAGATACAGGCCGGGGCGGGTCGCGCCGCGAACCTCGATATGGCCGTTCTTCGCGGTCAGGCCGAGATTGGCGAGCTCGCCGCCGCCCAGCGTCGCGACCGCACGGCCGCGCCATGCGGCCCAGCTTCCGCGTCCGTCCACCGTCGCGGTCAACGGTGCCTTGAGCGACCCCATCGTCGCGACCACGCCGCCGACCGGCGCGGTCAGCTTGACGTTGACGTCGAGCTTGTTCTGTTCGGGCACCGCGTCGAGCTTGAGGATGAGGCGGTCACCGCCGGCAATGCCGGGGCCGGCCAGCGCAGCGGCATTGGTCGTCAGCTGCGCGCGCTTGTCGGCGATATGGACCGCGCCGTCGATCTTGAGGATATGCGTCTGGCCCGTCACCGGCTTGCCGATCACGAACCGGTCGATCACCAGCCGGTTCACGTCGATATCGAGATCGGGCAGCAGCGGCGCGTTGGGATCGGTCGGGGTTGCGTTGAGCACCGGACGGCGTTGCAGCGTGACAAGCGGCGTGGTCAGCGACCGGACATCGACATGGTTGCTGGCAAAGGCGAACGGGCGCCAGTCGACGCGCAGCTTCGGGCTGGTGAGGAACACACCGGTCGGGTCCGACACGCGGACGTCGCTGAGCGTCATCGCGCCGTAGATGGATCCGTCAATCCGGCCCACCTTGATGTTAAGGCCGGACGCGGTCGTATAGCCGCCGATCTGATCCGCGACGAGGCGGCGGCCGGGATCGGTGTTGATCCCGAACAGCACGATCAGCACGAGGGCGATCAGCGCCACGATCAGGATCACGATCCCCTTGAGGATCCGCTGCCAGAGCGGCCGCTGGGCCACGACACTGTCGTCAGCCTGATTGATAGGTCCCTGGTCGGCAGGGGGTGCGCCGTTTTCGGCCATCAGAATGCCTGCCCGATCGAGATGTAGAGCGCGACCTTGCCGTCGCCCTCGCGTGGGTTCAGCGGCGTCGCGACGTCGATGCGCATCGGACCGAAGCTGGTGTAGAAGCGACCGCCGATACCCGCGCCGTAGCGCAGGCTCGACAGGTTCGGCGTGCTGCTCTCATAGCTGTTGCCGGCATCGATGAACGGCACGATGCCGAAATCGCCGAACCGGTAGCGCGCCTCGAGCGCGAACTCGTTGAGCGAGCGCCCGCCGACCGGGTCGCCATTGGGATCGAACGGCCCGAGCCGCTGATAGCCATAGCCGCGGACCGATCCGCCGCCGCCGCCATAATAGCGCCGCGAGGGTGCCAGATCGTCGCGCGCGACGCCCTGGATCGTTCCCGCCTGGGCGCGGCCGGCGATCACGATGCTGCTCGACACGGGATAGTAGAAGGTCCCTTCAACCATCGCGCGGACATAGGGTTTGACCGAGCCCTGCACCGATGTTTCGGGGCTGGCGTTGAGCCGCAGGCGGAACCCCTTGGTCGGGTTCAGCAGGCTGTCGGAGCGATCGAACAGCAGCTGTCCGGGCAGCGCGACGATGCCGTAGGTGCGCCGGACGTTTCGCCCCTGCGCGAAGTCATAGACGCTCTCGTTCGTGCCGACGAGTTCGCCGCCATAATAATAGGTGATCGGCTTCTGCCAGATCGGCGTCGAATCATAGCTCCAGCGGATGCCGACGCTCGTCGTGAACGCCTCATAGGCGTCGTAGTTCGAATGATTGGCCCCGGCCGTCAGGCTGAACGTGCGGTCGCGTCGCCCGGCATTGGCGCGGCGGAACGTGCCCGCAAGCCCTTGTTCCTGCGTCCCCGCGATCACCGACGCGAGCAGGCCACCCTCATAGGGAAACAGGTTGCGATGCTGCCAGGTCCCCTCGGCGCGGAAGCCCTGCCCCGTCGAGAAGCCGACATTGCCGCCCAGCGTGCGCGCCGGGCCCTTTTCCTGCCGGACCAGCAGGTCGACCTGCTCGGTGCCGTCGGGGTTGGTGCGGCCGGTGCGCTGCGGCACCACCGAGACGCTCTGGAACAGGCTCGTCGCGACCAGCGCGTCGCGCAGGTCGTCGGTCATCCGGTTGTCGTAGAGCTGCCCCGCCTCGAACCGCGTAAAGACGTTCAGATGCTCGATGTCGAACACTGCGTCGCCTTCGGTGCGCAACTGCCCGAACGAAGCGCGCGGACCCGTATCGACGGGCAGCGTATAGGCACCGGTCGGGACCTGCGCCTCGTCGTCGAGCAGGATGTCGCGCTCGCCGACCTTGACGAAGGGATAGCCCATCTGCGGCAGCATTAGCGAGACATTGGCCTCCGCCCCCTGGATCCGGTCCGCCTGGATCGGATCGCCGACCTTCAGCGGCAACTGGCTGCGCACCAGATCCGGCGGAATGGTCTGCGCGGTCTTCACGTCGATCGAGCCGAGCGTGTAGAGCCGCCCCGGCTGTGCGCTGACGATCGCCTTCAGCCGGCCGGGCTTTTCGGGCACGGTTTCGATCGTCGAGACTGCGGTCGCGTCATAATAGCCGAGCGACTTCAGCAGCCGGACGACCAGCGCCTCGTCTTCCTTCGCGCGCGCCGAAACCTGCGTCGTGTTCGCCGCCTTGCCGCCACCCTTCAGCGCCGACAGGGCCTTGTAGCGCGCCTCGAGCCCGTCGCCCGCATCCGCCAGACCCTTGATCTCCGCATCATAGCGGATCTCGGGCGCATCCTTGTCCTTGATGTCCGCAGCGGTCGCCAGCGGTGCCGTGTCGTAGCTCGCGAGTGCAGGAAGCGGCACGACCAGCTGGGGATCTTCGGGACCGATGGGGGGCAATACGGCGCCCGACGCGGTCGTCGCGGGGGTCACATCCGTCGCGGGGGTCACGGGCGCCGTCTCGCTCGCCATCGGCTCGAGCGGTGCGTTGATGTCGTTCGAAAGCGGCGGCAGCGCCTGGTTGAATTCCGCGTCGGGAACGATCGGGGCGTTGCCCTTGGGATCGGCGACACCTGTGTCGGATCGCTGCTCGGCCGTGGGTGCGTCGGGTCCCTTTGCGGGCGCGGTACCGGGCTTTGCGAGCTGGGCTTCGCCGGGAGCGGCCACACTCGCCGCCAGAGCGATCGCGAGCCAATAGTGCCGTCTTGTCGAACTCGTCACAGGAAACACGATCCCCTTTCGAAGGGCGACCGCGTTCGATTCATCCCCGTTAATCCCTCGCAACGCACGAAACTTGGGTTGGTTTCCGTCATCCGGCGATTCACACGCAGCCGATCATGCCGGCCACCGGAAGGACGATGGTGTCACGGCCCGGCCGCTCAAGCCGTAGCGTCGCATTGGGCACCATCGCGCCGGACGCCAGGTCCTCGCGCGTGACGATCGTCATGTCGAGCGCGACGGTCAGATCGCCACCGCGATAGGTCGTCACCCCGGCAAAGCCGTAGCCACCCGGCCCGGCCTCGTCGACTCGCGCGTAATCGACCGGCTTGCCGTCGACCGCGAGACGCAACCGAGCCGAGTCGGCGGTCGCCATCGCCACCAGCGCGCGGTCGCCCGTCGACCAGAGATACGCCGCGCATCCCCGTGCGGGCATCGCCTGCTTGCCGATCGGACCGAGCGTCGCGGGAGCCTTGGTGGTGTCGCCGGGCACCGTCTTGGCGGGCGTGGCGGCCTGCACGGCCGCGGCGATAAGCAATAGCATCATCCGCCCGACGCTATCATGAAGAGCCAGGCCGGATAAGCCGCGATCGCCAGCAATGCGCCGAACGGCATCGCGGTCTGCCCGGTCACGGGTTTGCCGCCGACGCGCATCGTCAGCACCGCGCCCAGCCCGACCATGCTGGCGATCAGCAACACGGCGGGCAGCATCTGCCAGCCGAGCCACAGCCCGATCGCACCGAACAGCTTGGGATCGCCGCCGCCCATCCCGTCATGCCCACGGATCCGACGATAGCCGGCCGCGATCGCCCAGAGCAGGGCGAACCCCGCGACCCCGCCGATAAGCCGGTCGACTCCGTCAGGCGCCAGTCCGGCGACACCGCCCGCCGCGCCGCCGAGCGCAAGCAAGAGGGTCAGACGGTCGGGCAGCCAGAAGGCGACGAGGTCGAGCGCGGCGAGCGCCAGCAACAGCCAGCCAAAGACCGCGCCCCACAAGGCGGCCTGCCCCGGCGCGACGAGCCCGGCGGCAACGCCGATCGCCAGCCCGCACGCCTCGATCCGCCAGTGCAACGGATCGATCTGCGCACCGCAAGACCGACACCGGCCGCGCAGCAGCAGTGCACTGACCAGCGGGACGAGATCGATCGCGGTCAGCGTCCGCCCGCAGGCGTCGCACGCCGACCGCCCGCGAACGACCGACCGGTCCTGCGGCCAGCGAATCACCAGCGCGGCGATGAAGCTGCCGACGATCGCACCGAGCACGCCCAGCGCCGCCGCGGCGATCATCGGGCTCGGCACGGGCATGGCGTCGATCATCCGCCGCGCGTGCCGGGCACGTCCCGCGCCGTCAAGCCGATCCCGGCCGGCGCTGCCGCCGTCAGAGATCCAGCGTGTAATATCGGCTGAACCGCGACGGCGGATAGGACCCGAACCGCTTACAGCGGACAAAGCCCGCGCGTTCGTAAAGCGCGCGCGCCGCGGCATAGGCGGCGTTGCTCCCGGTCTCGAGGCTGATCCGCGTCGCGCCCATGTCTCTGGCATGGCTGGTCGCATGATCGAGCAGCGCCGCCCCGACCCCGCGGCGTACATGGTCGGGATGCGTCCGCATCGATTTCAGCTCGCAATGACCCGCGTCGAGCCGCTTCACCGCGACGATCCCGAGCAGCGTCGAATCGCCCCCCGCCCCGTCCCAGGCCGACCACACCACCACCGACGGATCTCGCAGCCCGGCGAGGTCGAGGGCAAAGACACAGCCCGGCGGCGAATTGGCATGCGCGGCGCGCTGGTGCAGCGCGACCAGATCGACGACCGCGTCGCGCGTCAGATCTTCGCGCTCTATCCGCATGACGCGATCCGGGTGCGACGGCGCGTCATCGCTCAGGGCAGCGCTTCGTCCGCATCGATTCCCCACAGCGCGTCGACGCGCACGAAACCGGCCTGTCCCTTGATGTCCATCTTGCACCAGCCATTGCCGCACTGGCTCAGCCGACCGACGACGCCGGGGGCCGCGCGCCATTGCAGGCGTCCGCTTTCGCTCGGGCGGTCGAGGATCGCGATCGGGGTCGTGCCGCGCACGATCGCGGTGCGCGTGCTGCTCATCAGATTGGCCTGCATCCAGCCTTCGGTGCCGTCCGGATCGGCGATCTTGCGCCATTCCTTGTGGATCGCGATCACGCGCACCGGCAGGTCGGCACGCTGATACAGCCAGCTGGCGGGATAGGCGCGGGCCGGCCCGGTCCGCAACCGCGCGCGCCCCGCCGAGATCGAGGCATAATAGGGGAGCTTGCGCACCGGATCCGCGGCGGCGGCAGGCTCGGTGCCCAGCGCCGCCGTGACGAGGGCGGCGAGCCCGAAGGCGAGAATGCGCATGCTGATGTCCTGTTGCCGACGCGGTTCGTGTCCGGCCAAGCTCTATCGCCACCGCGGCGGCGGTTTCAACTGCTAAGCGCGCGCGCCGCCGTTCCACGGATCGCAGCGCGGTTTTGCCGCTCCATCGTTGACGCCGTGGATGACGTTCGCCAAGCCACAGTCATGCCCGATCCACGCCCCGATAGCTGGCCCGACACCCGGCGCTGCCCCAACCCCAAGGTGATCGTCACGCGCGAACTCGCCGATGCGGTCATGGACCGTATGGCGGCGCTGTTCGACACGACCAACAACCACGGCGATGCCAAGCTCAGCCGCGACCAGCTGGCCGCCGCGATGGCCGATTGCGACGTGTTGGTCCCGACCGTCACCGACGATATCGACGCCGCGCTGATCGCCGGCGCGGGCGATCGCCTCCGCCTGATCGCCAATTACGGCGCGGGCGTGAACCATATCGACCTGAAGGCGGCGCGCGCGCGCGGGATCATCGTCACCAACACGCCGGGGGTGCTGACCGAAGACACTGCGGACATGACGATGTCGCTGATCCTGTCGGTGCCGCGGCGGCTGGCGGAGGGCGAGAAGCTCGTTCGTTCGGGCGCATGGACCGGCTGGAGCCCCGGCGGGATGCTCGGCCACCGGATCGGCGGCAAGGCACTCGGCATCGTCGGGATGGGCCGGATCGGACAGGCGGTCGCGCGCCGCGCCGCCGCATTCGGCCTCTCGATCCACTATCACAATCGCCGCCGCCTGCCCGTCGCGCTCGAACAGGCGCTCGGGGCGACGTGGCACGCCTCGCTCGACGAGCTGCTCGGCGCGGTCGACATCGTGACGATCCACACCCCGCTCAACGCCGACAGCCGCGACATGATCGACGCGCGGCGGATCGCGCTGATGCGCCCGCACGTCTTCCTCATCAACGCCTCGCGCGGCGGCGTGGTCGACGAGACCGCGCTGGTCGACGCGCTCGAGGCGGGCCGGCTCGCCGGTGCCGGGCTCGATGTCTGGCGCCACGAGCCGCAGATCGATCCGCGACTGCTCGCGCTCGATAACGTCGTGATGCTCCCGCACATGGGATCGGCGACGTTCGAGGGGCGGATCGCGACCGGCGAGAAGGTGATCCAGAACATCCGGATGTGGGCCGATGGCCACCGTCCGCCCGATCAGGTGCTCGAAGGCTGGGCCTGACGGTCCCTCACCCGTCCCCGCGCCTGTGCCCGGAACCGATTCCGCAGTGCGGCATTTGTTGGATACCCCCGGAGAGAAAGAGGAGTATCCCATGAAGAAGATTGCTGTTTCCGCGCTGCTGATCGCGTCCGCCGTGTCGATGAGCGCCTGCTCGACGCTCAAGGGCGCAGGCATCGGTGCTGCGGGCGGTGCGGGTGTCGCCGCGGCGACGGGCGGTAGTGTCGAAAAGGGCGCAGCGGTCGGTGGTGCCGGCGGCGCGGTGGTCGGCACGGTCGCCGACTGAAACGTCTGGCGCGCGCGGGCCTGACGGTCCGCGCGTCGCCCCTCAAATCACCGTGCGCGGATCCAGCCGGTCCGCTGGACGCTGCCCGTCAGGACCTTCGACCCGAACGCCTTGGCGACGGTCGCGGCATCCGCAATGTTCATCAGGACGATCCGTGTTCCGCCCGACGGCAGCGATTCGATCGCGCTGATCTCGGCCTTGTGCTTGGCGCACATCGCGACGGCCTGGGCCTCGGTGACGCGTACGTTCATCGCACGCGAAATGGGCGCTACATCGGCGCTGGGCGTGGTGGTCATCTGATAATCCCGGCAGGGAGCGGGAGCGCGATACGTCTCTCAGTCGTGGCTTGCCCGAATGAAGCGCCGCAATGCGTCCGGTATGCGCGCTATCCCGCCGATCGGCAACCTCGGCCGCCGTGTCAGACGCGCGTTCCGAGCAGTGCGAGACCGAAGCCGACGAACACCGCCCCCGTCGCGCGGTCGAACGCGCGCCGCAGTGCCGGTCGCGTCAGATGCCGTGCGAGCGTGCGTCCGCTCATCGCATAGACCGCATACCAGAGGCTTTCGACCACCGCGAAGGTGACGACGAGGATCGCGAACTGCGGCCCCTGCGGCGCGGCGCGGTTGACGAACTGCGGCAGGAAGGCGGCTGCGAACAGCAGCAGCTTGGGATTGCTGATGCCGATCACGAACCCGCCGCGGAACAGCCGTGCGGCCGACATCGTGCGCGGCAACGTGTCGGCGCCGAGATCGACCGGCCCGCCCGCACCGCGCCACGCCTTGATCCCCAGCACGATCAGATAGGCGACGCCGGCATAACGCAGCGCATCGAACACGCGCGGCCAGGCGGTCAGCAAAGCCGCGACCCCCGCCGCCGATGCGGCGAGGACGAGGACCAGCGCGGTCAGGCACCCCGCCATAGCCGCCAGGCTGCGCCGCGCGCCGAAGGTCATGCTGCGCGTCATGACGTGCAGCATGTTCGGCCCCGGCGTCCCGCACAACAGGATCACCGCGACCAGGAACACCGTCCACGCATGCAGCGTCATGCCTTTGCCCCCTACCCTGACCGACTCAGTCGCCGGTCAGGATCCGATCGACCAGCTGCCCGACGCTCGGCACGAACCCGTTGGAATAGAACGGGTCCTTCTTGAAGTTATACGCCGCATGGCCGGCGAACATCAGGTTCTGGTCGATGTCGCCGCCATGCGCGATATCCTGCAGCGTCTTCTGGATGCAGAAGCTGCGCGGGTCGGCGAGCCGCCCCGTCGAGTTGGTCTCGGTATCCGCCCAGCTCGAGAAGGAGCATTGCGACAGGCAGCCCATGCAGTCCGCCTGGTCCTTGCGGATCATGCCCTTTTCTTCCGGACCGACGAAGACCAGCGTGTTGTCCGGGGTCTTGAGTGCGTCGGTAAAGCCTTCGCCGAACCACTGGCGTGCGCGCAGCAGGTCGTTGCGCGTCACCCAGAAATTCTTGCCCTTCACGCCGACGTCGAGCTGGAAGATGTGGTCGCCCGCCTCCTGCGTCGAAAACGCGATCTGGCGCTCGGACCGCGCCTCGAGGCTGCGCAGGAACGGGTTGCGCACCGCCGAGGAATAGAAACCGGTCGGCGAGAATTTGTGCAGCAGCACATCGCCTTCCTCGATCTTCGTCAGCGCATCCTTCCACCCCTGCGGGATCGGGCTTTCGCGCGTGAGCAGCGGGCGGGTACCGAACTGGAACGCGATCGTGCCGAGCTCGGGATTGTCGATCCAGTCGTTCCAGTCGCGCAGATACCAGACGCCGCCCGCCATCACGATCGGCACGTCGTCCGAAATACCGCCCTCGCGCATCACGTCGCGCAGTTCCTTCACGCGCGGATAGGGATCCTGCGGCTTCAGCGGATCATCGGCATTCGACAGGCCGTTATGCCCGCCCGCGAGCCAGGGATCCTCGTACACGACCGCGGCGAGCCACTGCGCCGCCTTCGAATAGGCGCGCTTCCACAGCGCACGGAACGCCCGCCCCGAACTGACGATCGGCAGATAGCTGACGCCGTAGGACGCGGTGATCTCGCTGAGCTTGTAGGGCATGCCCGCGCCACAGGTGACGCCCGCCACCTTGCCGCGCGTCCGCTCGAGCACGCCGTGCAGGATCCGCTGCGCGCCGCCCATTTCCCACAGCACGTTGATGTTGATCGCGCCCTTGCCGTCGGCGATCTCATAGGCGCGCTCGACCTGCTGGACCGCACCGTCGATCGCATACTGGACGAGCTCCTCATGCCGGTCACGCCGCGTCAGCGCCGCATAGACCTGCGGGATGATCTTGCCCTCTGGATCGTAACTATCGGCATTCACGGCAGAAACCGTGCCGATGCCACCTGCGGCGGCCCAGGCTCCGGCCGACGCATGGTTGGTCGCCGCGACTCCCTTGCCGCCTTCCACCAGCGGCCACACTTCGCGACCGTTATAGACGATAGGCTTCAGGCCCTTGAACACGACGTCACCTCTCCCGGAAAATACGGCCCCCTATATCGCAAGGGCGCAGCGTGCGAGCAAATTAAGACCTAGGTTAGCGCGCCGGGTCTGCCGAGCGCCTCTTCGTACAGCGTACGGTAGCGCGCGATCATCACCGATTCGTCGAATTCAGCCCGCGCCCGCCGCTGATTCGCCGCCCCGATCGACGCGCGCAGCGCCGGATCCGCGACCAGCGCCTGCAACGCATCGCGCAGCCGTACCTCGCTCGGCGCTTCGGTGATGAACGGCAGGTTTTCGGGCGCGACCATCCGCGCGACGTCGCCGACCGGATAGCTCGCGATCGGCAGGCCGGCGGCCATCGCCTCGACCACCGAGATAGGAAACTGCTCGCTGCGCGACGACACAGCGAGGATGTCGAAATGCCCGATAAACCGATACGGCCGATCGAGAAATCCCGGCAGGACGAGCGTGTCGGCCATCCCCATCGCCGCCGCCGCCTGCGCGATCCGCGCGCGCTCGGGCCCCTCGCCGACGATCACCAGCCGCACCCGCCCCGACACGCCGCCGACCGCGCGCACCAGTGCGGTCAGGTCCTTCACCTCGCGCAGACCCGCCAGCGCGCCGATGACGACTTCCTTCGCCTTCGGGACGAACCCCGGGATCGCCTTGGGTTCGGGCTTTTGCGCGTAATAGGCGGTGCCGATGCCGTTCACGATCCGGTGCACCCGCTCGCGCGGCTGTTTCCAGGTCTTCAGCGCAATCGCCTCGAGCACCTCGGACGGTACCGCCAGCGCATGTGCCGCGCCCAGCGCGAGGCGGCGATAGATGTTGCGCTCGATCTTCAGCCCGCCCGCCTCGTCGGCGTTGAACCCGTCCTCGTGATGGACCAGCGGCGGTGCGCCCTTGCCGAACGCGCGGCGCGCCATCGCCCCGTCGATCGCCCCCCAGTTATAGCTCAGCACCAGATCGAACCGCCGCATATATTGCGCGATCGCCTCGTAGCGCGCGACCGACGGCTTGCCCGTCAGCGGCGGCGGGTTCTGCGCGATCTCGTAGCGAATCCCCTTGGCGATCGACGCCTGCGCGCCCAGCGCATCGGGCACGCCCGACACGATGGTGTGCTTGGCGCGATCGCCGAACGCATTCATCAACCGCACCGCCCGCGCCTCCTTCCCGCCGAGATCGAACGAGGAGTGGAGATGCAGGATGTTGACGGGTGCGGCCATGCCGACGCGATGCCGATTTCTCGCCGGGGTTTCAAGGGAGCAGGCGCGCCGGATCGCTGTCAGCTTCCGCCCCCTTGCGGACACTAGAAGCATAATTTCATGCCGTGCTATGATGCCGACAACGGAGGGGGGCGGACGGTGAAAACACTGGATGACTTGATCGAATGGGCGAACGAGGAGCGCAAAGAATCTCTACGACAGGTCGATCTCTTCAGTAACGGCGGAGTGAAGGCACAGCTTGTCATGCCGGATGGCACTACGCAGGATATTACTGCCGGGGTGCTTTCGCATCAGAAAGCGAACGTAGATGCTTTCACCAGTCTTGTGTCCGCCTTGGAGAGGTAAGGTCCGCTTCCCACCAAAATACGCCACGAACCGCATCAGGCGGGCGGGTCGAACGCAGTCTTCGCGATGTGCGTGATCCGGCACGCCAGATCCGCCTCGCCGCTCGCGACCACGTAGAAGTCGCCCGCGTCCGCAATGCCCGTCGTGAAGACGACATTGTCGACGTACATCTGGTCCTTCAGCGGTTCGGTCAGCGCGGGGTTCGCCTCGAGCAGCGGCGCGTGCTGGGTCGCGATCGTGATCGACGGGTCGTCCTTGTCTAGGATCGACCAATAGGTGCGGTAGATGCCGACCACGCCCGACGGCTCGACGCCGTGCCACAGGCTCAGCCAGCCGCGATCGGTCAGGATCGGTGGCGTCCCCCCGCCCATCCGCGCGGTCGAGATCGTGGCGGCGTGCGGGCGGATGCCGGGCTTGTCATGCGGCTTCCAGTGGAGCGCGTCGGGCGAGCGCGACAGGTTGATCGACGGCCCGGCGCGCCATTCGCTGCCCGGCGGATAGGCGAAATACAGGTCGCCGAGTGGCCGCGTCTGCGCCCAATATTGCCCGCCGATCAGCCCTTCGAAGATCAGCATGTCCTTGTTCTGGTGATCGAGCACGATCCCCTCAAGCTGCCAGTCGAGCGCATCGGCGGACGAATAGAGCGTGGTCGAATGCCGTTCCGGGCTGACCGAACAGGTGGTCATCAGATAGCGGTCGCCGACCTTCGAGATGCGGGCATCCTCGACGCCGTAGCATTGATAGGGCGTGCGCGGCGCGATCGCCTTGTCGTAATGGACCGCGACGACCGAACGGCCCTCGGCGTCGAGCTCGACCGGCAGGAGCCAGGACAGCGAGGTCAGCGCCATCACCTTCCATCCGCCGCCGGGGATCAGGAATTTGCGCGGATCCTTGGTGTCGACCATCTGCAACGGCCACGCATCGCGCAGATAGGCGCCGTCCTGCCAGCGGATCGCATGGACGTTGCCGCCCTTGACCGGCTCGCGCAACGCCTCGGCCACGCGCACCATCAGCAGCAGATTGCCGTTCGCCAGCCGCGTCATCCCCGGATTGAACGCGCCGAGCACATAGGTCTCGGCCCCGACCTTGCCCGCCAGCGGCGAGCGCGACAGGTCGATGTCGGCGGGAGTGAAGACGAGCTGATCGAACATGCTATTCTCCTTGAAGTCTTGTCTTGCGGAAGTCCCGCTTCCAACGCCCGCCCCCTCCCCCGTTCGCCCTGAGCGAAGTCGAAGGGCATGCCCCGGGCGGAGGTGCTTCGACTTCGTTCAGCACGAACGGGACGGGTGAGCGGTGTCGCTATTCCCCCTCCAACGCGCGGGGCACGATGACGAGCTGCTGGATCACACTTCGTGTCGGCTGCGTCAGCAGGAACTCGACGCCCGCGGCGATGTCCTCGCCGCGCAGCATCTGCTCCGCTGCGATCATCTGCCGCTGCTTCTCATCGGGCACGTCGGGATATTGCATGTTCGAGCCGACCTTGCCCGGCTCGATCAGCGACACCCGGATCCCCTTGGGGCCCAGTTCGCGGCGCAGCGCCTCGGCGAAACCGGCGATACCCGATTTGATGCCCGCATAGACGGTCGAGCTTGGCCCGAGGATATGCGCGCTGAGCGAACCGATCAGGACCAGGTCGCCGATCGGCGTCATCCGGTGCGCGGCGTGATGCGCGCTGAGCAGATAGGCGGTGAAATTGACCGCGATCGCGTAGCGCAGCGCGTCCTCGTCCATCTGCGTCAGCCCGCCCGCGGCGATCGAGGCGTTGATGACGGTGATGTCGAACCCGCCCAGATACGCCTCGCCCGCATCGAAAAAGGCACGGACCTTGTCGGGATCGGCAAGCTCGGTGACCATCCCGTCGCCTTCGCCGACCTCGCGGATGCAGGCGAGCGCGTCCTCGAGATGACCCGCATCGTGACCGCAGATATAGACTTTGGCGCCCCCCGCCGCGAGCAGCACCGCGATCGCCCGGCCGATCCCTGTCGTCCCCCCCGTGATGATCGCGCGTCGACCCTCGAGGGAGCGATGGTTCGCATGAAGGTCGGCGGGTGCGGTCATAAGCTGTTCCGGTGATCGAGCAGGCGGGACAAGGCGTCGCTGCGACGCCCCGTCCCCGTCCCCTAGGCGCGGACAGCATCCCCCTCAAGCACCTGCGCCAGCAGGTCGTCGATCGGCGCCTGGACGATCGGCTCGCTCAGCGTCGGGGCATGACCGACCCCGGGCACGGTGACGAGCGTCGCGCGGTCGAGCGACGCGACCATCCGATCCGCGATCGCGGCCGACAACAGGTCGGATCGACCACCCCGCACGATCAGCGTCGGGATCTCGCGCAGGCCCGCCAGCGCCTGCCACATGTCCGGCCCGGCCTCGCTGCCCGGCACGCGGAACGGTTCGGCGATCTTCAGGTCGTAATCGAGCACGATCCGGCCCGAGCTGTTCAGCCGGTAGATGCGCTTGGCCATCGCCAGCCAGTCCTCGATCTTCCAGTCGGGATAGACGTCGGCATTGCTCTCCGACACGCAGCGCGCGGCGTGCATCCAGGTCGGAAAGACGCTCGCCTTGCCGACATAGCCGCGGATTCGCGACAGGCCCTGTGCGTCGATCTCGGGTCCGACATCGTTGAGCAAAGCGGCTGCGATTCGCCCGCGCGCCGGCCCCGCCATCAGCATCGTGACGATCCCGCCGAGCGACGTCCCGAACGCGACAAACCGGTCGATGCCGTGTTCGGCAAGCAACGCCTCGACATCCTGGACATAGGTCAGCGGGACATAGGACATCGGATCCTTGGCATAGGCGCTCTCGCCGCGTCCGCGGAGATCGATCGCGATCAGCCGCCAGCGTCCCGCCAGCCGCGCCGCCAGCGCATCGAAATCGCGCGCGTTGCGCGTCAGCCCGGGCAGGCACAGGATCGGCGGGCGACCATCGCCGCCGCCCGGATAGTCGCGTGCGTGCAGCCGCAGCCCGTCCCTGGACCACCAATAGAGGTTTTCGTAAGCGGCCATGGTTGCGTCCTTCGGGTAGCGGCCACCATATCGCCGCATGCCCATCGACCCGCAAGCCTTCCCCGCCTATCGCCCCGAAACCACGTTGCTCGACCTCGGCGACCCGTTCTTCGATCCGGTCGCGGCGGCCGATTTTCCCCGCACCCAGCTCCGCTTCCGCAACGATCGCGCCGCCGCGCAGGTCGGCCTGGCGACGCTCGACGACGACGAATGGACTCGCCATTTCGGCCGGTTCGCGCCGTTGCCGGACACGCTGCCCGGGCCGCTCGCCTTGCGCTATCACGGTCATCAGTTCCGCAACTATAATCCCGATCTGGGTGACGGGCGCGGCTTCACCTTTGCCCAGATGCGCGACGATCGCGGCCGCCTGATGGATCTCGGCACCAAGGGGTCGGGGCAGACGCCGTGGAGCCGCGCGGGTGATGGCCGGCTCACGCTGAAAGGCGGCGTTCGCGAGATCCTCGCGACCGAGATGCTCGAGGCGCTGAACGTCCCGACCTCGCGCACGCTCTCGCTGATCGAAACCGGCGAGGACCTGCAGCGCGGCGACGAGCCGAGCCCGACCCGCTCCGCGGTCATAGTCCGGCTCAGCCACAGCCATGTCCGGATCGGCACGTTCCAGCGCCTCGCCTATCATCGCGACGACGACGCCCTGCGCCGGCTGGTCGGCTATACCTTGCGCAACCTGTTCGACGAGGACGGGAACGGGGAAGGCGGCGGTCCGGTCCGCCTCCTCGCGCTCGTCGTCGCGCGGACCGCGCGGCTCGCGGCGCGCTACATGGCGGCGGGCTTCGTCCACGGCGTGCTCAATTCGGACAATATCAACGTCACCGGCGAAAGCTTCGACTATGGCCCGTGGCGGTTCGCGCCGACCTGGGACCCGGGCTTTACCGCCGCCTATTTTGATCATCAGGGGCTGTACGCCTTTGGTCGCCAGCCCGAGGCGATCCACTGGGACGTGATGCAGCTCGCGGTATCGCTGCGCACGATCGCCGAGAGCGATCCGCTGATCGCCGCGCTCGACGGTTTCGGCCCCGCCTATCAGACCGAAGTGGGCGCGGCGATCCTGTGGCGGCTGGGCGTCCGCCCGCGCGATCCGGACAGTGACCGCGCGCTCGTCCAGGCGACCGAACGCGCGCTGCGGACCAGCGGGACGGGTATCGACCGGTTCTTCTTCGATGCGTTCGGCGGCGAGCTGCCCGCAAGCTACGGTCCCGAATGGGACGAGGTCCGCGCCGCGCTCGGCGGCTATGCCGCGCGCAAGGATCGCACTCATCCCTATTGGTCGGGCACGCCGTGCAGCCTGCTGATCGACGAGGTGGAATCGATCTGGGCGCCGATCGCCGACGCCGACGACTGGAGCCGTCTTACCGCGAAGGTCGCCGCGATCCGGGCGATGGGAGACGCTCTTGCCTGATCGCCGGTGCCGCGGCCGACGGTGCGGCGGGTGGTGGAAACTCTTCTAAAATTGGGGCAAGAGCCCGATATGGCCGATGAGATCCTCTCCTACGAACCCGCAACCGGTACGCTGTTGTGGCGTCACCCGATCGGGGATGTCGATACCGAAGTGGCGACCGCGCGGTCGGGCTGGGCCGGCTGGGCCTCCAAGCCGCTCGCGTTCCGGATCGAGACGATGCGCCGGTTTGCCAATGTCGTCCGCCAGCGCAACGACGCGTTCACCGACCTAATCGCGCGCGAGACGGGCAAGCCGATCTGGGAAGCGCGCGGCGAGGTCGAGACGGTGATCGCCAAGGTCGACATCTCGGTCAGCGCCTATGCCGAACGGACCGCGCAGCGCCGGATGGAGGCGCCGATGAACAGCCGCGTCGCGCTGCGCCACAAGCCGCACGGCGTGCTCGCGGTGCTCGGCCCCTATAACTTCCCGGCACACCTCCCCAATGGCCACATCGTCCCCGCGCTGATCGCCGGCAACGCGGTCGTCTTCAAACCGTCCGAGAAGACCCCCGCATCGGGCGCGTTCCTCGTCGAATGCTACCGTGCCGCCGGAGTACCCGAGGATTGCATCCGGCTGCTCGTCGGCGGCCCCGCGGAGGGCAAGGCGCTCGCCGCGCATCCCGATATCGACGGCCTGCTCTTCACCGGTTCGGCCCAGACCGGCCTCGCGCTCAACCGCGCCTTTGCCGAGAAGCCCGAGAAGATTCTCGCGCTCGAAATGGGCGGCAACAACCCGATCATGGTCTGGGACACGCCCGACCTGCACACCGCGGCGGTGCTCGTCGTCCAGTCCGCCTTCACCACCGCCGGCCAGCGCTGCACCGCCGCGCGCCGGCTGATCGTCCAGGAACGGCTCGCCCAGCCGCTGCTCGACACGATCGAGCGGATGATCGCGCGGATCATCGTCGACGAGCCACATGCGAACCCGGCGCCGTTCATGGGCCCGGTGATCGACAATCAGGCGGCGGACCAGCTGACCGAGAGCTTTCTCGAGCTGCTGATGCGCGGCGGCCGGCCGATCCGGCATCTCGAACGCCCGGTCGATACGCTGCCCTTCCTGCGCCCGGCGATGATCGACGTCACCGACATGGCGGACCGCCCCGATCTCGAGCTGTTCGGCCCGATCCTGCAGGTCTTCCGCACCGATGATTTCGACGCCGCGATCGCCGAGGCGAACAACACCCGCTATGGCCTGTCCGCCGCGCTGATCAGCCAGACGCCCGCGCTCTACGACCGGTTCTGGGCCAATATCCGCGCCGGGATCGTCAACTGGAACAAGCCCACCAACGGCGCCTCGTCGGGCGCGCCGTTCGGTGGCGTCGGCTGGTCGGGCAACCACCGCCCCAGCGCCTATTACGCCGCCGACTATTGCGCCTATCCGGTCGTCAGCAGCGAATCCGAAAGCGCGCGGGCCAGCATCGGCATCGGCCTGCGCGACGGCTGAGGCGGGCAGCGGGCCTAAAGCCGCACTGAAATCCTCCCCCGCCAGGGGGAGGATCATGGGGCTTACTTCGCCCCGCCCAGCCAGTCGTCGATCTTCTTCTCCAGCACCGGCATCGGCAGTGCCCCCGTATCGAGCACCTGCGCATGGAAGGCGCGCGGATCGAACGCGGCGCCCTGCGCCGCCTGCGCCTTGGCCTTCATCCTGAGGATCGTCAGCTGGCCGATCTTGTATGCCAGCGCCTGGCCGGGAATCGAGATGTAGCGCTCGACCTCGGCGGTCGCGTCGGTCCGCCCCATCGGCGAATTGGCGAGCATATAGGCGATCGCCTGGTCGCGGCTCCACCCCTTGGCGTGGATGCCGGTATCGACGACCAGCCGCATCGCGCGCAGCATCTCGTCGTTGAGGCCGCCCATCCGCTGATAGGGATCGCTCTCGACGCCCAGTTCCTTCCACAAGGTCTCGGCATAGAGCGCCCAGCCCTCGACATAGGCAGTATTGCCGCCGAACCGGATGAACGCGGGCAGCGCGACATTCTCCTGCGCCAGGCTGATCTGGTAATGATGCCCCGGCACCGCCTCGTGCAGGTAGAGCGTCTCCATCCCCCACAGGTACCGCGTCGGCAGGTCATAGGTGTTGTAGTAGAAGATCCCCGGCCGCGTGCCGTCGGGGGTCCCCTGCTGATACGACCCCGCCGCATCCGTCTTCGCGCGGAAATCGGGCACTGCACGGATCTCGAGCGGACTTTTGGGTACCAGCGAGAATTGCGTCGCGATCCGCGCGTTGACCCGCTTGCCGATCGCCTCATAGCCCTCGCGCACCGCCGCCGCCGACTTGGGCTGGAAGCGGGGATCGGTGCGCAGATGATCGAAGAAGGCGGCGAGCGTGCCCTTGAACCCGACCGCGGTCTTCTGCGCCTCCATCGCCTGCGTGATCCGCGCGACCTCGGACAGGCCGAGCTGATGCACCGCCTCGGGCTCGAGCGGCAGCGTCGTGCTGTCCTCGATCCGCTGTGCATAGAGCGCGGCCCCGCCCGGCAGCGCCGACAGCCCGACCGTGTCGCGCGCCTTGGCGAGATATTCGTTGGCGAGGAAATCGCGCATCCGGACATGCGCAGGATTGATCACCTCGCGCACCTGCTTGGCATAGGCCGCGGTCAGGCGCGTGCGGTCAGCCGCCGGGATCGACGCGGGGAACATCGTCACCGGCGCGTAGAAGGTCGACTTCTCCACGCCCTCGGCGATCAGATTGTCGAACTGGCCGATCATGTTTCGCACGACCAGCTTGGGCTGGGTCACGCCCTTCGCCATCCCCTCGCGGAACCGCGCGATCGCCCGGTCATAGACCGCGGCATAGCCCGCATTGCGCCGCAGGTTATTCTCGTAATCCGCGACCGTCTTGAACGGCGCGCCGCCCTTGCCCGACGCGAAATCGGGATAGAAGGTCTGGAACCCGCCGAAATGGCTGAGCGGCAGCAGCCGGTCGATCGCGACCAGGTTCGGCGCGAACCCGCGCAGCGCGACCTCGCGGCCGTTGCGGAACACGTCATAGGCGATCTGGTCGACCCGCGTCAGCTTCGCCCGGTCGATCGCGGCGATCGCAGACAGGTCCTGCTCGACGTTGCGCTTGTCCTGCGCGGTGCGCGCATCGGTCAGATATTCGCCGAAGCGATCGGCATAGCGCATGTCGCCGCGGAAGATGGCCTGCAGCGGATCGTTCTTCAGATCGCGCTCGTCGCTGGCATAGAAAAGCTGCTTCAGCTTCGCATCCTCGGGGCCGTCGCCGGCGATCGGCGCGGGCGGCGGCAGCGCCTGGCTCGACACCGGCACCGCGCCGATGAAGGTGGTCGCCAGCAACATGGCGGCAAGGCAGGTCAGGCGCATTATCGAAGTTCCCCATCGCGTCCGGGTTACCCGGTTCGTCGCGCCTTCCTATCGCGCGGATTCCGCCGCCACCAGCCCGTGACCGGGGCCTGCGAACGTTTCCGGCGTTGGCACCCGCGCCGCACGGGAAAGCAGGACTAGCCCCGGGGCAAATAATGCTGGGCTCGCCAATCGCCCGCCCAGAGCCCATCTTCCTGACATGGTAAGCTTGCTAGACCCCGGTGCCCGCGGGCGCGTCATCCTCGTCGGGGCGGGGCCCGGCGATCCCGGTCTGCTGACCGTGCGTGCGGTTGCCGCGCTCGAGATCGCCGACGTCGTCGTCCATGACGGGCTGATTGATCCGCGCGTGCTCGACATTGCGCCGCCTGCCGCCCAGCGCATCTCGGTCGCCAAACAGCGCGCGCGCCACACGCTGCCGCAAGAGGCGATCAACGCGCTGATCATCGCGCATGTGAAGACCGGCGCGATCGTCGTCCGGCTGAAGGGCGGCGATCCGTTCGTGTTCGGTCGCGGCGGCGAGGAGGTCGAGGCGGTACGTGCGGCGGGCCTGCCGGTCGAGGTGATCCCCGGCGTCTCCGCAGCACTGGGTTGCGCGGCCGAGGCGATGCTCCCGCTCACTCACCGCGATCATTCGAGCGCGGTCAGCTTCGTCGCGGGCCAGTGCAAGGGTCTGACCGAACAGGACTGGTCGGGGCTCGCCGGCCAGGGCCGTACGCTCGTCATCTACATGGGGATCGCGACCGCGACCGATATCGCCGACAAGCTGATGGCCGATGGCGTCGCGCCCGACATGCCGGTTGCGGTGCTTGAGCGCGGCACGCTATCGGGCAGCCGTGCGATGCGGACCCTGCTCGCCGATCTCGGCCCGATGGTGCAGCGCGAGGCGGTGAAGAGCCCCGCGATCATCGTCGTCGGCGAGGTCGTCGAACTGTCCGACGCGCAGGACAAGCTCGCCCGCTGGGCACGAATTGCAGAGGCCGCCGCATGAAGCTCCTGACCGGAAACGACCTTCCCACCGGCGACGTGATCTGGTGGACCGGCGACGGCTGGTCGCGTCACATCGAGGATGCGGCCGATGTCGGCGTCGCGGGTGAATCGATCCTCCAGGCGGAGGAGGGCGCACGCCGCGTCAACGTCCCCTATCTGATCGAGGCGACTGCGACCGCAGACGGCCCCCGCCCTGCGCACATCAAGGATCGCATTCGCGCCTTGGGTCCGACTATGCGGCCCGACCTGACGCTCAAGCCGGCCGATCCGGCTGCGGGGAGTTGGGTTATATGATTCACGCGATGGCGCGAAGGCGCGAAGAGAGCAGTGAGAAGGTGGTTCGCGCGGAGGCGCGGAGGCGCGGAGGTGTTGCGCTCGCCGCGCAGCGGCCTTCACAATCACTAGTCGCGACAGGTTCGATACCCGCTAGCGCGGGAGTTCCCTCTCCTTTCTCCTCCGCGTCTCCGCGCCTCCGCGTGAACCCGATCTTCTTCGCGCCATCGCGCCTTCGCGTGAGCCAAATTCTACCGGGAACCCCCCATGTATAAATACGACGAGTACGACCAGGCCATCGTCGACCAGCGCGTCGACGAGTTCCGCGACCAGGTCCGCCGCCGCCTCTCGGGCGAGCTGACCGAGGACCAGTTCAAGCCGCTGCGCCTGATGAACGGCCTGTATCTGCAGTTGCACGCGTACATGCTGCGCGTCGCGGTGCCGTACGGCACGCTCGACGGCCGGCAGATGCGCATGCTCGGCCACATCGCGCGCAAGTACGATCGCGGCTATGGGCATTTCACGACCCGGCAGAACATCCAGTTCAACTGGATCCAGCTCGACCAGACCCCGGACATCCTCCAGGAGCTGTCGACGGTCGAGATGCATGCCATCCAGACGTCGGGCAACTGCATCCGTAACATCAGTTCCGACCAGTTCGCCGGCGCCGCCGCGGACGAGGTCGCCGACCCGCGCCCCTGGGCCGAGCTGATCCGCCAGTGGAGCACGTTCCATCCCGAATTCACCTACCTCCCGCGCAAGTTCAAGATCTGCGTGATCGCGGCGGACGAGGATCGCGCGGCGATGCGGCTGCACGATATCGGCATCGGTCTGCACGTCCGCGACGGTGAACTCGGCGCGAAGATCTATGTCGGCGGCGGCATGGGCCGCACGCCGATGATCAGCCACGAGATCCGCGACTTCGTCCCCGCCGACGACCTGATGAGCTATCTCGAGGCGTGCCTGCGCGTCTACAATCGCTACGGTCGCCGCGACAACATCTACAAGGCGCGGATCAAGATCCTGCTGCACGAGATCGGCCCTGACGAATATCGTCGCCAGGTCGAGGAGGAATTCGCCGCGGTGAAGGGCCTCGGCCTCGATCCGCCGCGCGCGGAGCTCGAGCGGATCACGAGCCATTTCGGTGCGCCCGCGTTCGACGAGGCCGCGTCCACCGAGATCGACCGCAGCGATCCCGACTTCGCGGTCTGGCTCGACCAGAATGTGAAGGCGCACAAGCAGCCCGGCTATGCGATCGTCAACATCAGCCTGAAGCCCGTCGGCGGCATCCCCGGCGACGCGTCGGCGGACCAGATCGACGTGATGGCCGATCTCGGCACGCGCTACAGCTTCGACGAACTGCGCGTGACGCATGCGCAGAACATCGTCCTGCCGCACGTCCGCATGGCCGATCTGCACGCGGTGTGGTCAACGCTAAACGAGGCTGGGCTGGCCGAGGCCAATCTTGACCTGATCAGCGACATCATCGCCTGCCCCGGTCTCGATTATTGCAGCCTCGCCAATGCGCGGTCGATCCCGCTCGCGCAGAAGATCGCGACGCGCTTCGGCGATCTTGGCCGTCAGCGCGAGCTGGGTGAGCTTAAGCTCAAGATCAGCGGCTGCATCAACGCCTGCGGGCATCACCATGCCGGGCACATCGGCATCCTCGGCGTCGACAAGAAGGGCACCGAGAATTACCAACTCTCGCTCGGCGGATCGGGCGCGGAGGATGTGAGCCTCGCCAAGATCACCGGCCCCGGCTTCTCGGAGGATGGCGTCGTCGACGCGATTGAACGCGTCACCGACCGCTATCTTCAGGTCCGCGACCCCGGCGAGCGCTTCCTCGACACCTACCGCCGCGTCGGCTTCGAGACGTTCAAGGAGGCGATCTATGGTTGAGTATCCGGACCAGACGCTGCTCCGCTTCCGCGACGACGAGCCGCATGACGAGCCCGCGGTGACGCTCGATTCGTTCATCGGCCAGAGCAACGCAGCGGCCGTTCGCCTCGAGGCGGGCGACGATGCGCGCGCGCTGTTGCCGCAGATCGACCAGCTCGCGCTGATCGAGGTGAGCTTTCCCGGCTATCGCGACGGGCGCGGCTATTCGGCGGCGCGGATCCTGCGCGAGGCGGGCTATACCGGCGAGCTGCGTGCGGCGGGCGACGTGCTCGTCGACCAGATCCCGCTGATGCGCCGCTGCGGCTTCGACAGCTTCGCGCCCGAGGCCCCGATCGATATCGACGTGCTCCGCGCCAGCCTCGCGCGCTACGACACGCCCTATCAGAAGGCGGCCGACGGCGCCGTGCCGGTCTGGAAGCTGCGCCATGGGTGAAGCGCTCCGCCGGATCGACACGATCGACGTCACCCCCGCCTTCACCAAGGCGGATGCACAGGCGATGCAGGACCGGTTCGCCGGCGTTCCTGCGGCGCAGATGCTGCGCGAGCTGCTGACCGGCGAACTGGCCGGGCGGATCGCGTCGGTCTCGTCCTTCGGTGCCGAATCGGCGGTTCTGCTGCACATGGTCGCGCAGGTTGATGTCGACGTGCCGGTGATCTTCACCAACACGCAGAAGATGTTCGGCGAGACGCTCGCCTATCGCGATGCGCTGGCCGAACGGCTGGGCCTCACCGACCTGCGCGTGTTCAGACCCGATCCGCGGCTGCTCGCGGTCAAGGATCGTGCGGGCGAACGCTGGTCCTACGACCCCGATGGCTGCTGCGACCTGCGCAAGGTCGAGCCGCTGCGCCGAGCGCTCGCGCCGTTCGACGCGTGGATCTCGGGGCGCAAGGGCTTCCAGTCGGGTACGCGCACCGCGCTGCCGCGGTTCGAGGAAGATGAGGGCCGGCTGAAGATCAACCCGCTCGCGGACTGGGACAAGGCGCGGCTCGATGCCTATTTCGGCGAGCATGACCTGCCGCGGCATCCGCTCGAGGCGCAGGGTTATCTCTCGATCGGCTGCGCGCCCTGCACGACCAAGGTCGCCCCCGGCGAGGATCCGCGCGCGGGGCGTTGGCGCAGTTTCGACAAGGTCGAATGCGGCATCCACGCCCCCGGGGGTTACGACCCGATCATCTGATCCGTGTCCCTCCCCCCGTGGGGGAGAGGGACACCAGAGTTTCAATACTCGGCCAGATCCGAGAACTTCGTGATCGTCGGGTCGAACTTCATCCGCACCTTGCCGGTCGCGCCGTGGCGCTGCTTGGCGATGATCAGCTCGGCAAGACCGTAGACCCGCTCCATCTCGGCCGCCCAGGACGCGTGATCCTCGAAGATCTTCGCGCTGTCGCCTTCGGCCGGCCGCTTGGGCTCCTTCGACGCGACGTAATAATCCTCGCGGTACACGAACCAGACCATGTCGGCGTCCTGCTCGATCGACCCCGATTCGCGAAGATCTGAGAGCATCGGCGTCTTGTCCTCGCGGCTTTCGACCGCGCGGCTCAGCTGCGACAGTGCCAGCACCGGCACGTTCAGATCCTTCGCCAGCGTCTTCAGCCCGCGCGAAATCTCCGAGATTTCCTGAACGCGGTTGCCGTCCTTGCTCTTGCCCGACCCCGAGAGAAGCTGGAGATAGTCGACCACCACCAGCCCGATCTCGTTATTGTGGCGACGCTGCAGCCGGCGGACGCGCGTGTGCAGCGCGCCGATCGACAGGCCGCCCGTGTCGTCGATGAACAGCGGCAGGTTCTCCAGCTCGGCCGCCGCGGCCGCCAACTGCGCGAACTCGGTCCGGCTGATCTTGCCCATACGGAGCGATTCGGATGAAATCTGCGACTGCTCGGCGAGAATACGCGTCGCCAGCTGATCCGCGGACATTTCGAGGCTGAAGAACGCGACCTTCGCGCCGACCGAATCCTTCGGGGCGATCCCGTCGGCCATGTCGCGCATCCAGCGCCGCGCGGCGTTGAACGCGATGTTGGTGGCGAGCGACGTCTTGCCCATGCCCGGACGCCCAGCGAGGATCATGAGATCGCTGTGATGCATGCCGCCGATCTTGGCGTTGATCGAGTCGATACCCGTCGTCACGCCCGACAGGTTGCCGCCCGAGTTGAGCGCCCGCTCGGCCATCTTGACCGCCGCGGTGGTCGCCTGCGCGAACGTCTTGACCGAGTTCTCCGCCCCGCCATCGGCGGCGACCTTGAACAACTCCTCCTCGGCCAGCTCGATCTGCGCACGCGGATTGACCTCCTCCGAGGTATCCATCGCGCGGTCGACCAGGGTGCGGCCGACCGAGACGAGCGCGCGCAGCATCGCCAGGTCGTAGATCTGCTGCGCGAACTGGCGCGCACCGATCAGCCCTGCGCCGCTGCCCGTGAGGCCGGCCAGATAGGCGGGGCCGCCCAGCTCGCGCATGCCCTCGTCCGCGTCGAACATCGGCCGCAGCGTGACCGGCGTCACCAGCATGTCGTTGCCGCGCAGCGTCTTGATCGCGGCGAAGATGCGCCCGTGCACGGGTTCGAAGAAATGCGTGGGTTCGAGCTTGTCTACCAGATCGTCGGCGAGCCGGTTGTCGATCATCATCGCGCCGAGCATCGCGGCTTCGGCCTCGACGTTGCGGGGAAGCTGCTGTGGTTCGGCCACGGCGGGGACGGGGAATGCGAGGGTTGCCATACTGCGTTCTACGCACTGCGCGCGATCGCTCCAAGCCAACTGCGCCAGAATGATGGGGATAAGTCGACCAGCCAGCCGCGATCGGCGGCCGCCGGTGCAGGCGACAAGTGACACGCGTTACGACCATCGCTATCGCACATGGCATGGCCGACCCGCGGATCATCGACATACAGCTCGACGAGCGCACGATTGCGTGGCGTTCCGCGGATATCGAGCAGGAACGCCGGATCGCGATCTTCGACCTGATCGAGGGCAATTATTTCGCGCCGCAGCGCCAGCATGCCGATGGCTATGCCGGCCCGTACCGCATCAGGCTCGAGACGGAGGAAGGCCGTCTCGGCATTCACATCCATCGTGAGGACGACACGCATCTTGAGACACTGGTGCTCGCGCTCGGCCGTTTCCGCCGACCGATCAAGGACTATTTCGCGATCTGCGACAGCTATTACCAGGCGATTCGCCAGTCCTCGCCCGCGCAGATCGAAACCGTCGACATGGCCCGGCGCGGCGTCCACAACGAGGCCGCCGAGCTGCTCAAGGACCGGCTGTCGGGCAAGATCGAGGTCGATTTCGACACCGCCCGCCGGTTGTTCACGCTCATCTGCGTCCTTCATCTACGTGGCTGAGCAGCGCTGATGGCCACGACATTGCTGAAGCTTGCGACCGTGCTGTTCGGCACGGGCGGCATCGCGATTGGCGGCTGGGCCTATGCGACGCAGTGGCATCCCGCGACCGAGACCTATCCGCTGCAAGGCGTCGACCTGGGTGAAAATCCCGCGCCGGTCGAATGGGGAACGGTGCGCGCGCGCGGCGTCGATTTCGCCTATATCGTCGCGACCTCGGGCAAGGATCGCCGCGATCCCGCGTTCGAGGCGAACTGGGCGGCGCTTCCCGAAGCCGGGCTGCGCCGCGGCGCGGTGCATATCTATTCGCTGTGCCAGCCTGCGGTCGAACAGGCGAACGCGTTCAATACCTTCGTGCCCGCCGCCGCCGATGCGTTGCCCGTCGCCGTCGATGTGCAGTTCCGGGATGATTGCGTCGCCCGCCCCGAAAAGGCCGCGCTGGTCGCCGATCTGACGCGCTTCGTGACGATGGTCGAGACGCATACCGGCAAGCCCGTCCTGCTGCGCATCGGCAAGTCGGTCGAGGGCCGCTATGCGTTGTCGGCGGCACTGCCGCGGCCGGTCTGGGCGATGGCCAATCTGCTCAAGCCCGATTATGCGGCACGGCCGTGGCGAATGTGGCGCGCGAGCAATTTTCGGCGCGTCGAGGGAATCGAGGGACCGGTGAACTGGGACGTGGTGGCAGGATGAACGATGGTTTCGATACCGATCAGGCAACCCGCCTGATCATCGCGGCGCGCGACGCCGCGCGTCACGCGCATGCGCCCTATTCGCGATTCGCGGTCGGCGCCGCGGTGCTGCTCGACGACGGCAGCGTGATCACCGGCGCCAATTTCGAGAATGCGAGTTACGGCCTGTCGCTCTGCGCCGAAACCGTCGCGCTGGCGACCGCAAGCGCGCAGGGCCGCCTGCGTGACGTCGTTGCGATCGGCGTGATCGGCGGCGCGATGGATACCGAAGGTCGCGCGACCGGCACCGCCCCCGTGAGCCCGTGCGGACGGTGCCGCCAGGTGATCAACGAGGCGGCGCAGATGGGCGGGCGCGATCTCCCCGTGCATTGCGGCGCGGCGCAGGGCGAGGCTGTCCGCAGCTACCGCCTGTCGGAACTTCTACCCAACGCGTTCGGCCCGGCGGATCTCGGGATCGGCTGATCCGCGGTCAGTAGTTGAACTGCAACTGCGTGCGGATCAGATCGCCCTCCGCCCGGCCCTCGCGGCGTTCGTCGGCCTCGCGCCGTGTCATCCGCGCATAGGCGACGGTCAGCTCGATCGGCGGGGTCGGCTGGAACTCGATCCCCAGCTCGAACTCGTCGGTCTCGAGCCGCGGCGCATTGGGCAGCGCCTTCGACCCGCCGCGATAATATTGCCGGCGCGCATAGGGCATGAACGGGCCGAGCGGCGACGACCGCACGCGCGCCATCGCCTGGACATAGCCGCCGTTGAGCCGCTTGGTCGTAATCGACTGCGATGCATCGTCATATTCGGGGCCGCGGCCCCAGTTCCACTCTGCCTGGAACCCGAAGGGCTGCGGATAGAGGATCGCGTGGACGCCGAACCGCTCGTCGGCAAAGCTCGTGTCGCTGACCCCGCCGCTGCGCAATTCGGGCTGGACGCGATTGCGGAACGCCGCCGCGCCGGCTTCGAACACCTGTCCGGTGAACGCCCTGCCAAGCCCGTCGAGCGCGAACGGCCAGGTCGCCATCGCCACCGTCATCGCGCCGTCATTGGTCTCGGCACGGCTGATCCCCTGGCCGTTATACACGCCGAGCGCGAACGCGCCGTAATTGCCGAACAGTTTCTGGCCGTCCTCCTCGAGGCGATCCCAGATCCGTTGCACGCCGGCGGGGGTGTAATAGGCGACGATGCCCAGATCGCGCTCCCCGGGGACCGCGCTGTTGATCCCGTCGCTGCGATCGATCGTGATGCGATTCGACGAGGACTGCATATTCTCCCACCCGAAGGGCACCTTCGACTGCCCAAACCGCAGCCGGAAGCGGCGATCCGCGTCGAGGAACGTGTCGACATAGGCGTCGCGCAGCTGGGCAAAGCCCTCGCGTCGCTCGCCGCCCGACTGGTTGCTGACGTTCACCGCGAAGTCGGGCTGGAGATAGAAGGACACACGGTCGGTCAGATCGCCCTGCAGGACCAGCCGGACGCGCCGGAGCGAGAAGCCGGTATTGTCGCCGATGCTGCCGTCATGCACCGACCGCAACCGCGACTGGCCCTCCGGCGCGGTGCGATCGCCCGACACGATTTCGTTGAACCGCATCTGCGTATAGCCGCGGATCGCGATGCGATCATACCAGGCGCGCTTCGGCTCAGGCGTCGCCGCGGCCAATTGCGTCGCGGGGGCGGCCGCTGGTGCCGGCTTGGGAGCGGGTGCAGGCGTTGCCGCAACCGCGACCGGCGCGGTAACGGCCGCGGGGACTGGTGCCGTTTGGGCAATCGGTCCGTTCTGCGCGGCCTTGAGCTCGGCGATCGTCGCCTTCAGTTCGTCGATCTGGCGTTGCAGGTCCTGCACCGACTGCGCCTGCGCCGCGCCGCCCGACAGCGCGATCGATCCGGCCAGCGCGATCCGCACATAGCGGCTGGCGCGGCGCGCGCGGATCGCGGCGCGGTCCCGCTCGTCATCATGGTCCGGAAGCTGTGGCTCGACGGACGTACCGCGCGGAAAAGGCTGCCGAATCTGGTTCATGCCGCGCCCCATGACGGCCCGGCACGCCGGCTGCAACGGCAAAATCGCTCTCCCCGCGCGCGCGCTCTTGCCGCCATCGACCATCCGCGCGAAAGCAGCGGCGAAAAGGGGAATGTCTCATGTCCGTCATGTCCGACCGCTGGATCCGCGAACGCGCGCTGGGCGATGCGATGATCGAGCCATTTCACGAGGCGCAGCGCCGCGATGGCTGTATCAGCTACGGGCTGTCCTCCTATGGCTATGACGCGCGCGTCGCCGACGAGTTCAAGATCTTCACCAATGTCGACAGCGCGATCGTCGATCCGAAGAATTTCGATGCGAACAGCTTCGTCGACCGCAAGACGGATGTCTGCATCATTCCGCCGAACAGCTTTGCGCTAGCGCGGACGGTCGAATATTTCCGCATTCCGCGCGACACGCTGGTGATCTGTCTGGGTAAATCGACCTATGCGCGCTGCGGGATCATCGTCAACGTCACCCCGCTCGAACCCGAATGGGAGGGGCATGTGACGCTCGAATTCTCGAACACCACGCCGCTGCCCGCGAAGATCTACGCGAACGAGGGCGCCTGCCAGTTCCTGTTCCTGCGCGGTAACGAGCCGTGCGAGATCAGCTATGCCGACCGCGCGGGCAAATATATGGGCCAGCGCGGGGTCACCCTGCCCCGGCTCTGACCGCCTCAGGCGTCGACCGCGCGAGGTCGACGCCTCTGCGTCACTACCGGAACCACAGGACCGGCGCCGGACGAGCTCGTCGGCCCTGGTTTAGCGCGTGGCGATCTGTACCGGGGCCACGCCGAGCGCGCGTCGTGCCAGATCATGCGACGAGGCCACCGCACCCGAGGGAAGGTCCATCGCGATGTCGCGGCGTTCGAGCACGCGCTTGTACAGCGTCCGTGCGTCCGCCTCGCGGCCGGTCCGCCGGTAAACCGCGGCAAGGTTGAGCATCAGTTCGGGGCGACCCGGATAGACCGCCTGTTCCGCCAGGATATGGCGTTCGGCCGCGGCAAGATCGCCCGACACGATCGCCTGATAGCCATTCTGATCCGCCGCGAGCGCCGGTGCTGCCGCGCCGACAAGGGCAAGAACTACAAAGCCGAATTTGCGCATCATCCCGTCTCCATCGCCCTTCTGAGTCGAAAGGTTTCACTTTTGTGACACTGTTGTGTCACTTCGATGACTGTGGCGCAATATGGGATTTTTACGGATATTGCCCTGGTAAGGCCGTGAGGTGCGCGCGCGGCATGCCGTCGCTCTTTCCGCCCCCGGTGTCATGGACGTCGGACATGCAAAAGGGGCGGCCCTTGCGGACCGCCCCTGGCATCGTATCGATCGTGTCGCGTGACTTAGAAGTCGTTGCGATACTGCTCGTTACCGATGAAGCCGAGCTTCGTGATCGAAGACCGCTTCACGACGGCAAGCGTGCGATCGACGACTTCGTACCGTGCCTGCGGGTCCGGCTGGAAGTGAAGTTCCGGCTCGGGGTTCATGCCCGCGGTCTGGTCCAGATACTGGCGCAGCGTCACCTCGTCGACCGGCGACCCGTTCCAGGCCACCGTGCCCGATGCGTCGATCGAGATCTTGTTCTTCTCGGGGTCGATCGGATTCTGCGGCGGGTTCTTGCTGTTGACCGGAAGGTCGACTTTCACCGCGTGCGTCTGGATCGGGATCGTGATGATGAACATGATGAGGAGAACGAGCAGGACGTCGATCAACGGCGTCATGTTCATTTCCATCATCGGCCCGTCATCTTCTTTGCCGCCGCCCATTGCCATTCTATACTACTCCTAAATACGTCCGAGCGATCGTCAGCGTTCGGTGGTGCCGCCGGGAGGCGGCTCGGAGATGAAGCCGACGCGGGCGAAGCCGGCGCGCTGCATCGTGTAGATCGTGCCGCCGATGCACTTGTACGGCGTGTTCACGTCGCCGCGAATATGCGCCTCGGGCAGCTCAAGACCTGCGGCATTCACGCCACCCTGACGGTCGATCTCGGTCTTCAGCTTGGCGACCGCACGATCGAGCAGCTCGGTCGAGGTGACCGGGGTCATGTTCCAATACACTGCACAGCTGCCATCGCCATTTGTCGTCACCGACAGCGAGACATTTTCGGGCTTGGTCGTGGTCGGATCAAATTTGACCTCGGGGAGCTTCAGCTGCACCGCCTGGACCGCGACGGTCGTCGTCACCAGAAAGATGATCAGGAGCACGAGCATGACGTCGACCAGCGGCGTCGTATTGATGTCCGATATCGATTTCTCGGTGGAATCGCCACCAACACTCATCGCCATGTGCGAACTATCCTATTCTTTTATCGCCACCGGCACCGCCGGCGGGAAGGAAGCGGAGCTGCCGCGAACGGCAGCCCCGCCTTTCTCGCGTCTTAGTTAGCGCGCGGCACGCCACCGGTCTGACCGGCAGTCGTGGTCGCCGTGGCAGGCTTGGCCACAACCGGCTTGACGCCCGAAGCGGTGATCGGACGCACGGCACCGTTCGATGCCAGGAAGCCGAGCACGTCGTTCGAGAAGGCCGACAGATCCTCTGCGATCGACTTGTTGCGACGCTGCAGCCAGTTGTACGACAGGACGGCAGGAACCGCGACGACGAGACCCAGTGCGGTCATGATCAGTGCTTCACCGACCGGCCCTGCGACCTTGTCGATCGATGCCTGACCCGATGCACCGATCTTCACGAGTGCGCGGTAGATGCCGATAACCGTACCGAACAGACCGATGAACGGCGAAACCGAACCGACCGTTGCGAGGAAGGCGAGACCGCCACCCAGCTTCGAGTTGATCGCAGCTTCCGAACGCGCGAGCGAACCGTGCAGCCAGTCATGCGCCTCGACCGGATCGGTCAGCTTCGAATGCTGCTCCTGAGCGGCCAGGCCGTCGTCGACGATCTGCTTGTAGGCCGAGTTCTTCTCGAGCTTGGCCGAACCTTCGCGAAGGCTGTTCGACGACCAGAAGGCCTGACGGACGCGCTTGCCCTGACCGATGATCTTCTGCTGCTCGAACAGCTTGGAGAACAGGATGTAGAACGAAACCACCGACATCAGCACCAGAATGCCGAACACGGTCTGGGAGATGAGACCGCCTTCGCGAAGTGCCGCTTCGAGGCCGTACGGGTTGGCTTCGGCTGCTGCGGGCGCCGCCGCGGCAAGGATAGTGGTGAACATGGTCGGATGATCCTCTTAAGATTCGTTGGTCTAAGTGCGCCGAGACGCAGATTAATTTTCCGGCAACGTCCACCGGATACGCTGCGTCGCACTCGAACGCATCGGGTTCCCGGCCTGATCGAGCGCCGGCGAGTAGCGACCGCGTCGCGTCATCGCAGCACAGGCTGCCCGATCGAGAGCAGGCGAACCGCTCGACGACGTCACGGTGCAGTTCTCGACACGACCCTGGGCATTAATGTCCCAGCGCATCGCGACCGCACCCTGTTCGCCGGCACGGATCGCGCTCGGCGGATAGTCGTCCTGGCTCACCCATGTCGCCGGATTACCCTTGGCGCCCGCGGCCTTGCTGACCGTCGGTGCTGCTGGCGGGGCCGGCGGCGCTGGCGGCGCGGGAGGCGCCGGCGGTGCCGTTGGCTGGCTCAGCGGGATGATGTTCGACGTCGTGATCGCCGGAGCGGGCGACGGCGTAACAACGACCGGCGGCGGCACGACGACGGTGGTCGGCGGCGGCGGCAGGTTGGGCTGGTCAGGCGGCGGCGGCGGGGGCTCGTCGGGCGGAGGCGGCGGTGGCGGCGGCTCCACGTCGAACGTGTTTAACTTTTCGGTGGCCTTTTTCACGTATTGAAACGCGAGGCCGGTGACGAAAGCATAGCCCAAGGCAGCATGAATCAGCGCGACGATGACGATCGCGACGATTTTGCCTGAGGACATCTTCTGGTCAACATAGGCCATTCAGCAACGACACTCCCTTATTCTGTCTGCCTTCACGCAGTCGCGCATGGGGGCAGGCGCAACGCAAACGTGTGCCGTGAAGCAAAAATTCCACGCGGCAGTGCGCAATGTCTATCGCCACGCCATGCGACACGCAAACGCTTTGTCGGACGCAACAAACGTACAAGCGTATGATGGCAATTTTATTTCTGTAACGTTCATGCGCCATCGCGTAGCCCATGGCGATGATATCCCCACGTTCCATCCCACCGCTCATGACCCTCTTCGCCGTCATCGCCGCGGCCCCGATCGTTGCGCAAACGGCCCCCCCGCCGCAATCCGTGCCGACCGCGCCGCAGCAAAACAGCGCCGGCGACTCGACGACGCTGACCCCCGAACAGCTTGATCGGCAATGGGAAGGCGCGCGCGATGCAGCGCCCGCTGGAGCGGCTGGCGCGGAGCCGGCCCAGCCCGCGGCCGTCGACCAGGGTGCCGGCTATGCGGACCTTGCGGATCTCGTTCTCGCAGCGCCGGTGATCGCCGACGCGACGATTCGCTCGACCGCGCGCATCAAGGGCGCAGAGGCGGCGGATGTCGCACCCGGGCTCGTCCGGTTCTATGTCGAGGTCGACGTAACCGCGCTGATTCGCGGCAGTGGTGGTGTGGCCCCAAGACTCGGCTATCTGCTTGATGTTGCACCGGATTCGAACGGTCGCCTACCAAAGCTGAAAAAGGCGCGCGTGCTGCTGTTTGCACGTACCGCCGGAACATCGACCGCCCAGATCCAGCTCGTCGCGCGCGGCGCGCAACGCGACTGGACGCCGGCCCTTGACGCGCAGGTCCGCCGCATCGCCCGCGAGGTTCTCGCCGCCGACGCGCCGCCCGTCATCACCGGGATCGGCAACGCCTTTCACGTGCCGGGCGCCCTGCCCGGCGAAGGCGAAACGCAGATCTTCCTGACCACTTCGGATCAGCGTCCCGTCTCGCTGTCGATCCTGCGGCGGCCCGGCGAGCAACCCCGCTGGGCGGTCGCGCTGAGCGAGATCGTCGACGAGGCCGCGGCCCCTCCGCCGCGTGGTTCGCTGTTGTGGTACCGGCTGGCCTGCGCGCTTCCCGCCGCGATGCCGGATCGCAGCGTCGCGTCGATGGCCGCCACCGACGCGGTGATCGCGCGTGAGGATTATCAATTCGTTCTGCGTGCGCTCGGCCCCTGCGGACGCAGCCCGCGGCGCTGACCGGACCGCCGAGCGAGGGTCCGCTCAGCGGATCTCGAGGATCTGCCCGGTCGTCGACAGGGCGGTTTCGAGATAGCCGATCGCCGCTTCGACATCGGCAGCCCGCGCCCCATTATGGGACAGGACGGCGTTGATTCGCGTCACCGGCGCCGCCTCGATCGCGAGCGGCGCGATCGCGGCGCGGGCCTGGGCGGCAAAAAGCGAATCGCTGCTTTCGCGAATCACCACGACCAGGCTGTCGTCGGTGCCCAGTCTCGCGCGCGCGTCGCGCACGCACGCTGCGATGTCGTCACGCTCGCTCACGATCAGCCGCACGATCTCACCGACGATGTCGCACGAGCGTCACGCCGATCGCCTCGCCCGCTTCGGCGATCGCCAGCTTGACGATCTTCACCGCGACCCGCTGAACACGCGCGTCCTGCAGGAACAGCGTCTCGCAGATATGATCGGCGACCGCCTCGATCAGCGTGAAATGCACGCCCGCAGGTAACGCCGTGGTCGCAGCATGTTTCAGATCGAGATAGTTTTTCGACGCCGACAAGGGCGTGTCGGGATCGAACCGGCTCGGGCAGGTGAGATCGACGGTGAGCGAAATCCGCAGCGGCTGGGGCAGATGCGTCTCCTCCGAATAGATTCCGGTGAGCACCTGCACTTCCATGTCGTGCACTTCGAGCTGAAGACTGTCTTGCATCGCCGCGCTCTAGCAGAGCCGCGACCGTAGGGAAGGCCCGGGGCGGACGCGCCGCTGCGCCGGTTCCGCTTGCGTTCGGCGACGTGCTGCGTAAAGCGCGCGGCCCCGGACGTTCCTGCGCCGGCGCTGGAGAAGCCGGTGTTCGAACTCGTCCCCTTGAACGCCGTCCCGGATGCCGAGGTCGAGGCGCTGCTCGACCGCGCGTTCGGGCAGGACCGTCATGGCCGGTCCGCCTATATGATCCGCGGCGATGGAATCGCGATCCCGACGCTCAGCTTTGCCGCAGTGTCGGGCGACATGCTGCTGGGCTCGATCCAGTGCTGGCCGATCGCGCTCATGACCGCAAATGCGGCGTTGCCGCTGGTGATGGTCGGCCCGGTCGCGGTCGCGCCGGGCCATCAGGGCGACGGCATCGGCCGGGCGCTGGTGGCGCGCGCACTCGAGGTCGCTGCGGCGAGCGATCTGGGCGACGCGCTGATGCTGATCGGCGATCCGGACTATTATGGCCGGTTCTTCGGCTTTTCCGCCGAGCGCACAGCCGCGTGGGAGGCACCGGGTCCGGTCGAACGTCACCGGCTTCTTGCACTAGGGGGGGCCGTACCCGACGACGCTGGAATGCTCGGCCCGCGCCCAGGCGCAGCCGGCTGACGACGCCGCAGCGCGGCTTGGCGCTTCGCCTGCCGCGAGACTTTACGAGAGGCCATGCGCACCCTACCTCGCGCTCATGCCTATGGACCCCCTCCCCGATCTTGCCTCGCTGAGCCTCGCCGAAATCGCCCGGCTCGCCGACGAGCAGAAACTGCCGCCGGTCGACAAATGGAATCCGTCGCATTGTGGCGACAGCGAAATGCGGATCGCGCGCGACGGGACCTGGTATCATCAGGGCACGCCGATCGGTCGCGAGGCGATGGTCCGGCTCTTCTCGACGATCCTCAGGCGCGAGCCATCGGGCGGCTATGTCCTGGTTACCCCGGTCGAGAAGCTCGACATCGTCGTCGAGGACGTGCCGTTCGTCGCGGTCGAGGTGAAGATCGATGGCGAGGGTCCGGCGACCAGGCTGACCTTCCGGCTCAACACCGGCGACCTCGTCACCGCGGGCGCCGCGCACCCGATCCGCTTCGTCGAGGATGAGGACGGCCCGCGGCCCTATCTGATGGTTCGCGGCGGGATGGAGGCGGTGGTCGCACGGCCGGTCTATTACGAGCTCGCCGACCGCGCGATTGCCGGCGGCGAGTCGCCGGTCGGACTATGGAGCGACGGCCAGTTCTTCCCGCTCGAACCCGCGATGCCGTCGCCCGAAGACATCGCCGCGTGACGCTCGCTGATCGGCTGCGCAGCGCGCTGTCGCGGGGTGTCGAGCCGGGCATGATCCTGCTTACCGGCGACCGTGACGATATCGATCTGCCGCCCGGCGATACGCTGCTGCCCGCGGCGGTTCTGATCGCGGTGACCGATCGTGCCGAACCCGGGGTGATCCTGACCCAGCGTACCGAGACGATGCGCAAGCATGCGGGCCAGATCGCCTTTCCCGGCGGCCGGATCGATCCCGGCGAGGATATCGTCACCGCCGCGCTGCGCGAGGCCGAGGAGGAGATCGCGTTGCCGCGAGACCGCGTGACCGTCATCGGCCAGGCCGATACCTATCGCACCGTCACCGGCTTTCAGGTGACACCGGTGATCGGCGTCATCCCCCCCGACCTCGTGCTCCACCCGAGCGAGGCGGAGGTTGCGAACGTGTTCGAGGTTCCGCTCGAATTTCTGCTCGATTCTGGCAATCATGTCGAAGCCAGCGTCGAGTGGCAGGGTCATGAGCGGCATTATTACGAGATCATCTGGAACGACCGCCGCATCTGGGGCGCGACCGCGGCGATGATCGTCAATCTGAGGCGACGACTGCAATGGGCATGAGCCTTCCCGATGCCGCCTGGCGGACGCGCCCCGGCCTCGGCGCGCTGACCGCCGTGCTGGGCGGCGCGTCGGCACAGTCTCGCTTCGTCGGCGGGGCGGTGCGCGACACCCTGCTCGGCCTGACGCCTGCCGATACCGGCGCGATCGACATCGACATCGCGACGAGCTTTCCTCCGCAGGAGGTGCTCGAACGGCTCGAGGATGCGCGGATCCGCGCCGTGCCGACCGGGCTCGCGCATGGCACGATCACCGCGGTGACCGAGGGGGGAACCGTTGAGATCACGACGCTACGCCGCGATGTCGCGACCGATGGGCGGCATGCGACGATCGCTTATACCGATGACTGGCGCGAGGATGCGGCGCGCCGCGATTTCACGATCAACGCGCTCTATGCCGATCCCGTCAGCGGTGAGATCTTCGACTATTTCGGTGGCCTGGACGATCTGTCCGCAGGGCGCGTGCGCTTCATCGGTGATCCCCTGCAGCGGATTGCGGAGGATCATCTGCGGATTCTGCGCTTCTTCCGCTTTCACGCCCGGTTCGGCATCGAGATCGACGCCGCCGGGCTGGAGGCGTGCACGGCCCGCGCGAACGACCTGATGGCGCTGTCCCGCGAGCGGATCGCTGCCGAACTGCTCAAGCTTCTCGTCGCGGCGCGCGCCGTTGCGGTGATCGCACTGATGGTCGAGCGCGGCATCTGGCGTGCGGTGCTGCCCGAGATCGACGCCGACGGGGTCGCACGGCTGGCCGCGCTGGTCGATCACGAACATGCCGCCGGCATTGCGCCCGATCCGATCCGCCGTCTGGCCGCATTGATCCCCGCCCGCGACGGCGATGTGGTCGCTGCACGGCTGAAACTGTCGAACACCAATCGCAAACGCGTCGTCGCGGCGACGCAGGGGATTGGGGACGAAGGCCCGCGCGCACTCGCCTATCGCCACGGCGTGGCTGGCGCGATCGACCGGTTGCTGATCGCAGGCGCGGACGTCGCGCCGATTGCCGACTGGTCGCCGCCGGCATTTCCGATCAGCGGCGGCGCGCTGGTCGAACGCGGCCTGCGCAAGGGCCCCGACGTCGCGGCGATGCGCCGGCGGATCGAGACTCAGTGGATCGCGGAGGGCTTTCCCGATCAGGCCCGGGTCGATGCGATCGCCGACAAGGCGGTCACCGAAACGCTCGCCTGAGCCTTCAGGCCAGGATCGGGACCCGGTTGAAGATCGAGTCGAACGCCTGAGCCGCCTCAAGCGGCCGCGCGAAGACATAGCCCTGGCCATAGGTGCATCCGAGCGCCGCGAGCGTCTGGGCCAAGTCGCCCGTCTCGATCCCCTCCGCGGTCGTCTGCATGTTGAGCGCCTGCGCGAGACTGAGGATCGCGCGGACGATCGAGACCTTGTCGCGGTCCGCCAGCATCCCCGTCACAAAGCTCCGGTCGATCTTCAGCACGTCGATCGGCAGTTTCTGGAGATAGGCGAGATTGGAATAGCCGGTCCCGAAATCGTCCATGGCGAGCGTCGTGCCGAGATCCTTCAGCGCGTGCATCGCCTGCGCGATCCGGTCCGGGTCGGACACGATCGCGCTTTCGGTCAATTCGAGGGTGAACCGATCGCCGCCGAGTCGCGAGCGGGACAGCGCCGACTCAACCACCGGCGCGATTGCATCGCGCTGCAGCTGGATCGCGGACAGGTTCACAGCGACGCGAACGCCGCAATGCCCGCCGGCACGTACGTCCCACGCCGCCAGCGTCCGCGCCGCCGCATCGATCGCCCAGCGCCCCAGTGGAACGATCAGCCCCGATTCCTCGGCGACCGGAATGAACTGTGTCGGCGGGATCTCGCGACCATCCTCGTCGGTCCACCGCGCCAGCGCCTCGAACGAGACGATACGCCCGGTCGCAAGATCGCAGATCGGCTGATAGGCAAGCCGCAGCCGGTCATTCTCGATCGCGCGACGCAGCGCGGTCTCCATGCCGAACTGTTCGCGGGCGATCACGAATTCCTGGCGCTGATAGCATTCGGTCCGACCCGTCGCCTTGCCGCGCTTCACCGCGAACTGCGCGTGGCGGATCATCTCGGCGGTGTCGCCGGTCTCGTCCCGGCCATAGGCGATGCCGATCGAGCATTCGACCCGGATCTCGTAATCGGTCAGGCGAAACGGCGCGATCAGCGCGCGCTGGATCCGGTCGGCGAGACGCAGTGCCTCTGCGGGATCCTCGTCGATCGTCATCAGTACCGCGAACTGCCCGCCGCCGACCCGCGCCAGCGTATCGCGCACCCGCAGCGCGCCCTTGATCCGCCGCGCGACGGTAATCAGCATCTCGTCGCCGACCAGCGAACCCAGACACGCGTTCAGCCGCCCGAACCGGTCGATATCGATCGCCAGGACCGCGCGCGCGGCGTGATCCTCGACCGCCTCGACCAGATCCTCGAACCCTTCGCGGTTGAGCAGCCCGGTCAGGCTGTCGGTCGTCATCTCGCGTCGCATGCTGCGTTCGGTATGGATCTGCGAGGTCCGGTCGACGAAGCTTAGCGTGCACCGGTCGTGGATCGCTGCGCTGCTCCGCGCGATCGTCACGCGGTAATGCCGGCAATCGATCGTGTCACCAAAGGCCCAGTCGAAGTCGAGTCGGGTCTGCGACGTCAGCAGAAAGGCGATGATCCGATCGCCCAGATCGGCGATCATCGGCGACCGCGTCGCGACGACGCCCAGCCCGGCGAGGCGATAGGCCCGGTTCATCGCGAACAGCTCTAGCCCACCGTTCTCGAGCGTCAGGTGGACCATCGGAATCGGGCTCAGCTCGAGGCCGCGCGCGACGAGTTCAGCCGAGACGGTTGCCGGTTGTTCGGCCTCGTGAAGAACCCATTCCATAGTCCTGCCTAACCCGGCTTCGTTAAGGCCGCGTGAAATTTACAAAAGACCCAAAACGAGTACGATTATTTCAACGCCGGTTCAGACAGCCCGGCACCAGTCCGCAACGACCCGGCCGCTGGCCCCCGATTTTCCTGGAGCCAGATCGCGATGGTCAGCACGCATCGCCTTAGCATAGACGAATTTCAGCCGAATCGGTTGTCGCGGGGAAAACCTGTGGGGGGCATCCGCCCGGCCGCGCCGCGCGCCGTACGCCACGGCCCCAGATCCGCCTCGGTCCGCGTGCGTTTGGTTTCGCCGCCCATCGCCCAGCTCAAGCCGTTGGCGAAGACGAAGGTGATTGCATCCGCCAGCCCGCCGTCGCGGTAACGCTGGAGCTGCACCCCCTGCCCGCGATTCATCTCGACCAGCTCGTTGATCGGGAACACCAGCAGCTTGCGGTTGTCGCCGATCGCCGCGACATAATCATCCTCGGGGTCGACCGGACGGACCAGCTTCACCTTCTCGCCGATCCGCGGCGTCATCACCGTCTTGCCCTTGCGGGTCTCCGCGATCACGTCCGCCGCCGTCGCGATGAACGCGCGGCCATCGGTTGCCGCGACCATCAGCTTGGCCTGCCGCGCCGCGGGCAAGAGCGCGACGATCCCGACGCTGCCGTCGAGGTCGATCATCGCGCGCACCGGCTCGCCAAAGCCGCGCCCACCCGGCAACTTATCCGCCGCCAGTGTGAAAAATCGCCCATTCTCCGCCGCCAGCAACAGCTTGTCCGTCGTCTGCGCGTGGAAGGCGAAGGCGGGGCCGTCGCCCTCCTTGAACTTCAGCGCCTCGGGACTCGCGAGGTCGTTATGCCCGCGCATCGCCCGGATCCAGCCGCGCTGCGACAGGATGACGGTGATCGGCTCGCGCTCGATCATCGCCTCGAGCGGGATGTCGCGGGTCGGCGCGGCCTCCTCGATCGTCGTGCGCCGCTTGCCGAGCAGCGTCTCCGCGCCATAGCGGTCGCGGATCTTGCGCAGGTCCGCCTTCATCCGCTTTTTCTGCAGCTTGGGATCGGCGAGCAACGCGGTCAGCGTCGCCTGTTCCTTGTCGAGCTTGTCGCGCTCGGTCTTGATCTCGAACTCTTCGAGCCGGCGAAGCGACCGCAGTCGCATGTTCAGGATCGCCTCCGCCTGACGATCGGTCAGGTTGAACTCGGCGATCATCACCTTTTTCGGCTCGTCCTCGGTGCGGATGATTTCGATCACGCGGTCGAGGTTGAGATAGGCGATCAGATAGCCGTCGAGCAGCTCGATCCGGTCCGCGATCTTTTCCAGCCGGTGCTGCGTGCGCCGCGTCAGCACCACGAACTGATGCTCGACCCAGGCCGCCAGCGCCTCGCGCAGCGACATCACGCGCGGCGTGCGATCCTTGTCGAGCACGTTAAGGTTGAGGCTGACCCGCGTCTCGAGATCGGTCAGCCGGAACAGGCCGTCCATCAGCACCTGCGGATCGACCGTCCGGCTCCGCGGCTCCAGCACGATGCGGATTTCGGCGTCCGATTCGTCGCGCACGTCCGCCAGGATCGGCAGGCGCTTGGCGTTGATCAGGTCGGCGATCTGCTCGATCAGCTTGCCCTTCTGGACGCCGTACGGGATCTCGGACACGATCAGCGTCCACATCCCGCCCTTTTCGCGCTCGATCTCCCAACGCGCGCGCACCCGGAACCCGCCGCGTCCGGTGGCATAGGACTCACGGATCACAGCTGGCGGATCGACGACCAGCCCGCCGGTCGGAAAGTCCGGCCCCGTCACATGCGCCAGAATCGCATCATTGTCGGCATCGGGCTGATCGACCAGCAGGATCGCCGCCTCGATCAACTCGGCGGCGTTGTGCGGCGGGATGCTCGTCGCCATCCCGACCGCGATCCCGCTCGCGCCATTGGCGAGCAGGTTGGGGAACATGCCGGGGAACAGCTCGGGCTCCTCGTCCTCGCCATTGTAGGTCGGGCGAAGATTGGCCGCATCCTCGTCGAGCCCGTCCATAAGGTCGACCGCGACCTGCGTCAGACGCGCCTCGGTATAGCGGTACGCGGCGGCATTATCCCCGTCGATATTGCCGAAATTGCCCTGCCCGTCGACCAGCGGATAGCGCAGCGAGAAGGTCTGCGCGAGACGGACCATCGCGTCATAGACCGACTGGTCGCCATGCGGATGATATTTGCCGATCACGTCGCCGACGACGCGCGCGCATTTCTTGTAGCCCTGGCTCGGATCGAGCTTCAGCAGACGCATCGCCCAGAGCAGCCGCCGGTGCACCGGCTTCATCCCGTCGCGCACATCGGGCAACGACCGCGCGGTGATCGTCGAGAGCGCATAGACGAGGTACCGCTCGCTCAGCGCGCTGTCGAACGGAGCGTCGACGATGGAATCGAAGGGATCTTTGAAATCGGTGACCATAGTTGCCTTGTGGATAGCAAGCGCGGCCCAAAGGTTCCACTGTTGTTCTCAACACCCCGACCAGGCCTCCCTGTCCTTACCCGCCTCCCCGTCATCCTGACGAACGTCAGGATCCAGAGCCAAGCCCTCAACCGATATTGCGCCAACCTGCAACGTCCGCCACCGTCACGCCACGACCGCTCCCGCGTCCCTCACCCACTCCCCGAAAGGCCACGCAACCCCATGATCCGCCTTGCCTTTCTCGCGCTGGCCGCCATCTCCACACCGGTGATCGCCGAACCGCCCGCACCCAAGCTCCTGACCTGGCCCGACCTCGTCAAACGCCCGAAGCCCAGCCCCGACGCGACCATCGCCTACGGCCCCGACCAGATGCAGAAGGTCGATGTCTGGCGGCCGAAGGGCAAAGGCCCCTTCCCGGTCGTCGTGATGGTCCATGGCGGCTGCTGGACGACGAGCATCGCCGATCGCAGCCTGATGAACTGGGTCGCGGACGATCTTCGCAAGGACGGCATTGCGGTCTGGAACATGGATTATCGCGGCGTCGACCGCGCCGGCGGAGGTTATCCGGGGAGCTTCGAGGACGCGGCGAAGGCGACCGACGCGCTCACTGCGAACGCGGCGACCTTCATTCTCGACACGCGCCGCATCGTCGCGATCGGCCATTCCGCCGGTGGCCATCTCGCGCTCTGGCTCGCCGCCCGCGCGAAGCTTCCTGCTGCCAGCCCGCTTCACAGCAGCGCGCCGCTGCACATCGACCATGTCATCAGCCTCGGCGGGTTGCCCGATCTTGAGGCGACGGCGGCCACCCCCGCCAATGGCTGCGGCACGGACGTCGTCGCCAAGCTCGTCGGCATGCCCAGCGCGGCCCGCGCGGATGTGTACGCCGACACCTCGGTGCCGCGCCTTCTCCCGCTCGGCATAGTGCAGGACCTCGTCAACGGTCGCGAGGACCGGATCATCCCCTTCCCCTTCGCCACCGATTATGTCGCCAGGGCGAAAGCCGCAGGCGACACCGCCGTCCTCCACACCATCCCGGCGACCGGCCATGTCGAACTCGTCGCACCCGAGACGCCCGCCTGGGCGGAGGCGAAACGGCTGATCGCGGCTGCCCTGAAATGACCCTGAACCCGCCCGCATCTACAAAGGCCCGACCATGACCCTCGACGAAGCCCGCGCGCTCGACGCCGCCGATCCTCTGGCAGCGTACCAAGCGCAGTTCGCGCTGCCCGAAGGCGTGATCTATCTCGACGGCAATTCACTCGGCGCGCTTCCCAAAGCGACGCCCGCCGCGCTCGCCGACGTCGCGACCCGCCAATGGGGCGACCGGCTGATCCGCAGCTGGGACGAAGGGTGGATCGACGCGCCGCAGCGGATCGGCGCGAAGATCGCCCCGCTGATCGGCGCCGCCGCCGACGAGGTGATCATCGGCGACACGACCTCGACGCATCTGTTCAAGGCGCTCGTCGCGGCGTTGCGCGCCAATCCCGACCGCCACACGGTGCTGAGCGAGGCCGGCAATTTCCCGACCGACCTCCACATCGCCGAGGGCGCGGTCGCCTGCGTCCCCGGCGCCCGGCTGAAGGTGGTCGCGCGCGCGGATCTCGCAGAGGCGCTGGACGAGGACACCGCGGTGCTGCTGCTCACCCATGTCCACTACAAGACCGGCGAGCGCTTCGACATGACCGCGTGGACCGCCCGCGCACATGCGACGGGCGCGCTCATACTCTGGGATCTCAGCCACAGCGTCGGCGCGGTGCCGATCGACCTGAACGGCGCCGACGCCGATCTGGCGGTCGGCTGCACGTATAAATATCTCAACGGCGGCCCCGGCGCGCCCGCCTTTATCTACGTCGCCAGGCGCTGGCAGGACAGGCTCGCCAGCCCGCTGTCCGGCTGGATGGGCCACGCCGCGCCCTTCGCGTTCGAGGACGCCTATCGCCCCGCGCCGGGGATGAAGCGCTGGCTCGCGGGCACCCCCGCGATGCTGTCGACCGCCGCGCTCGAAACCGCGCTCGATCTCTGGGCCGACATCGACCAGCACGCCGTTGCCGCAAAAAGCGCCCGTCTGTTCGACATCCTCGCCGCCGCCGGCGACGCGCTCGGCCTCGACTGCGTCAGCCCGCGTGATCCCGCCCAGCGCGGCAGCCATATCAGCTTCCGCCACCCCCATGCGTATGCGATCACACAGGCGCTCATCGCGCAGGGCGTCATCGGCGACTTCCGCGACCCCGACATCCTCCGCCTCGGCCTGACCCCGCTCTATCTCAGTCATGAAGACGTCTGGTGCGCGGGCGAGATGCTGAAAAAGATCGTCGAAACCGGAGAATGGCAGAATCCGCAGTATTCGGAACGACTTGCCGTTACCTGAGAACAGCATCCTTCGCTAACGGCCAAGAGTTGTAAAATAACGCGGCTTCACGTCCGACGAACCAGCCCTGACTTTCACTGTACGATCTGTTAGCCGATAGGCGCGGCGCATGGGGAGCGTCGCGCCGCGGGGGCGTAACAGTGACAATCAAACAGTCGGGTCATGTCGAATTATACGGCGTACAGATGCTGCGCGCGATCGCGGCGCTGGCCGTCGTCGTCCATCACGCGCTGGAGGAGTCGGGGGGTGCGATCGGAAAGTTCAGCCCCGACTGGCTGACGACATCGGGCGCATCGGGCGTCGACATATTCTTCGTCATCAGCGGCTTCATCATGTTCCACGTCACGTTCAGGGATCGCCGCGGCCCGCCGACACCCGGGACCTTCCTGTTTCGCCGCGCCACCCGCATCTACCCCTTCTACTGGTTGTGCTGCCTCGCCGTCCTGACGATCTCGGCGATGGGATTCCTTGCTTCCAACCATTATCCCGCACGGACGATCGCCGGCGCGCTGATCCTGCTGCCGGGCCATGCGCTGCTCGGAACCGCGTGGACGCTCGTCTTTGAAATGTATTTCTACCTTCTCTTCGCGGCCACGCTCTGGGCGCGCTCGGCGACGCTATCTGTGATCGCGACGATCGCGGCGATACTGTGCCTGCAGGTCGCGGGCTCGCTGATGCCTGCGACCGCCACCGCCAAGTTTCTAGCGAGCCCGCTATCGCTCGAATTCTGCTTCGGCCTCGTCCTTGGATATGGCTATGCCGCCTGGACACGCCGCGACCGGGCCTGGCCCGTGCCGCCCGTCATGGCACTTGTCGCAATGGCGGTCATGGCCGTCGTGCCGCTGTTCGTCGCGCACGACGCCACCACCAGCCTGCCCGAACTGCCGCGCATCGCGGCCTGGGGCCTTCCCGCAGTCGTCGTCGTCGCCAGCGTCTTGACGATCGGTGCACCACGCAACGCGGTGGCGCGGTTCCTCGTGCTGCTGGGTGATGCCTCCTATGCACTGTATCTCACCCATGCCTTCGTGATGATGGGCTATGGATGGCTGGTGAAGATCCCCGCGGTCAGCCGACTGCCGCAGCAACCCGTCGTGGTCCTGATCGTCATCATCGCGATCATCATCGGCCTGCTCGCCCATCTGCTGGTCGAGAAACCGCTCCTCGGTCTCGTTCGCCGACTGACCCCGGCCCGCCCCGCCCGGGCGGCGCCGGTGGACCAGCCGCTTCCCGAAGTCGCCGGATAGCATCGACAGCCCTGCATTCCGTTCACACCGGCACGCCGATCCGATTGCACCGCCCGCGCCCTTCGCCTATAGGCGCGGCCTATTCCGGCCTCGGCTCCGCGAAGATTATCGTGGGGGTCGGGGCCGCTCAATTTTCAGGGGACCGCGCATGGCTCGCCGCCGCCAGATCTACGAAGGCAAGGCCAAGATCCTCTACGAGGGTCCCGAACCCGGCACGCTGATCCAGTATTTCAAGGACGACGCGACCGCGTTCAATGCCCAGAAAAAGGGCACGATCAACGGCAAGGGCGTGCTGAACAACCGGATTTCCGAGCACATCTTCACGCTGCTCGATCATATCGGCGTGCCGACGCACTTCATCCGCCGGCTCAACATGCGCGAGCAGCTGATCCGCCAGGTCGAGATCGTCCCGATCGAAGTCGTCGTGCGCAACGTCGCCGCGGGCTCGATCTCGAAGCGCCTTGGGATCGAGGAGGGCACCAAGCTGCCCCGCACGATCATCGAATATTACTACAAGGACGATGCACTCGGCGATCCGATGATCTCCGACGAGCATATCGCCGCGTTCGGCTGGGCGAGCCAGGAGGAGATGCACGACATCGCCGACCTCGCGATCCGCGTGAACGATTTCCTGTGCGGGCTGTTTGCCGGCGTCGGCATCCGCCTCGTCGACTTCAAGCTCGAATTCGGCCGCATCTTCGACAACGACTATGGCCGCATCATCCTCGCGGACGAGATCAGCCCCGATGGCTGCCGTCTGTGGGACATGGAAACCAATGAGAAGATGGACAAGGACCGCTTCCGCCGCGATCTCGGCGGCGAAGTCGAGGCCTATCAGGAGGTTGCACGCCGTCTTGGCCTGTTGCCCGAAGGCGGCGACAATTCGGTGCTCGACCTCGAAAAGCATCGCAAGAACCGGGGCAAGTAAATGAAACTCAAGGTTTTCGTGACACTCAAGCCCGGCGTGCTCGACCCGCAGGGCCGCGCCATCCACCACGCACTCGGCAGCCTCGGCTTCGAGGGCGTGCAGGACGTCCGCCAGGGCAAGCTGATCGAGCTGGAGGTCGCCGACGATACCGACGACGCGACGATCGACGGCATGTGCCGCAAGCTGCTCGCCAACACGGTGATCGAGAATTACCGGGTCGAGAAGGCATGAAGGTGGTAAAATCATGAAGACTGCGGTCATCGTCTTTCCCGGCTCCAACTGCGACCGCGACATCGCCGTCGCGCTGGAAACGGTGACCGGCCTCAAGCCGACCATGGTCTGGCACGGTGACGCCGACCTGCCGGGCGATGTCGGGCTGGTCGCGGTGCCAGGGGGCTTTTCCTACGGCGACTACCTGCGCTCGGGCGCGATCGCCGCACGCTCGCCGATCATGCGCGCGGTCGTCGAGCAGGCGGGCAAGGGCCTGCCCGTGCTCGGCATCTGCAACGGCTTCCAGGTCCTGACAGAAGCGGGGCTGCTGCCCGGCGCGCTGATGCGCAACCAGGGGCTGAACTTCGTCTGCCGCGACGTCGCGCTGACCGTCGAGACGTCCTCGAGCCGCTTCACGTCTGGCTATAGCGCTGGCGAACGCGTCTCCTTCCCGGTCGCGCATCACGACGGCAATTACTTCGCCGACACCGAGACGCTCGACCGCCTCGAGGGCGAAGGCCGCGTCGCCTTCCGCTATGCCGAGAGCGTCAACGGATCGGCGCGCAACATCGCTGGCCTGCTCAACGACAGGGGCAACGTACTCGGCATGATGCCGCACCCCGAACGCCGGATCGAAGCGGCGCATGGCGGCACGGATGGCCGGCGGCTGTTCGAAGGCCTGATGGAAGCCGTCAGCGCTTAATCGGGTTCGTCCCCTCACCTCATCCCACCCCATCCGTTCGCCCTGAGCGAAGTCGAAGGGCCTGAGACTCATGTGCTTCGACTTCGCTCAGCACGAACGGGGGAGGATGTGTGTCACACACGCGTCCGGAACGGCGAGAAGTCCGTCCCCTCGTCATACACATCGACGCCCTCGCGCCGCTTGAGCCACCCCACCGCGACATAGGTCAGCGGCGTGAGCAGCACCTCCCACGACACCTTCAGCGCGAACTGGCTGACCATCACCATCAGCATCGCCTCGACCGGCCAGTCGGGCGCGCCGTAAAAGGCCAGCGGATAGAAGATCAGACTGTCGAACGCCTGCCCTACCACCGTGCTGCCGATCGTCCGCGTCCACAGCATGCGCCCCTTGGTCCAGATCTTCATCCGCGCGAGCACGAAGCTGTTGGCGAACTCGCCCACCCAGAACGCGCAGATCGAGGCCAGAACGATCCGCGGCACTTGTCCAAACACCGACTCATACGCCGCCTGCCCCGTCCACCCCGCGTCCGGCGGCAGCGCGACGACGACGGTCGACATGAACACCATGAAGAGCATCGCGCCGAACCCGGCCCAGATACAGCGGCGCGCGCGCGCATAGCCGTAGACTTCGGTCAGCACGTCGCCGATCACATAGCTGACGGGAAAGAACAGGATCCCCGCGCCGAACGGCCAGGCACCGATGAACGGCAGGTCGATCACCGCCCGCTTGCCCGCGCCGATGACGTTGGACAGCAGCAGGATGGTGACGAATGCCGCCATCACGAAATCGAAATAGCGGAACTGTTCGCTGCGCATGGCAGTGGCTGCCACGGGTTCGGGCGCGTCGTGATCCACGATATTCATCACGTCGTTATGATGACGGTTCCAAGCTCGTGCAATGCACGCTAATCGGAAGCCGTGCGCGCCCGTAGCTCAGTTGGATAGAGCAAGGAGCTTCTACCTCCTCGGTCGGGGGTTCGACTCCCTCCGGGCGCGCCAATCGCTTGTCCCTGTGCGTAAAGACTGCGCCGATTTTTCATAACGTGAACCGATACGCCCGTGGCTTCGAGTTGGTTAATGGTAGGCACCTGCGCTCATGGATCTTGCGGCGAGAACGGCTACCGAGCCACTGGCGCCTTCGGGGTTTTTCTCATGTTTCCAGTTTACAATCCTCACGCGTCTTGGACCACGAGCAACACATCTGAGCGCAAAGCTGGGAACATGATCAGCTCCCGGCCGCTATCTGCACACATCAATATATCCAGGATCACCGCAATGCAGACACGGAAACTCGGCTCGCAAGGTCTCGAAGTATCCGCTCTCGGCCTCGGCTGCATGGTCATGTCTGAATTTTACGGTCGTCGAGACGACGTCGAGTCGGTCGCAACGATCAACCGGGCAATCGACCTCGGCATCAGAACGGGATAGGGTAGACGCGGACGCCGGGCGACACTCAGTAGAGGTACCGCCGCCGCAAGCATCAAAAGTATCGTCTCGAACGCTATCATTGCGGAACCCTCCCAGCGGCCGATTCAGAGGCATAGGCCATCGTGGACCGAACGGAAAAGCGGCTCAGGGACGCCAAGCTCGACCTGGAGTGGCGATCCAGCACTTCGGCTCAGGAATCGGGAACGATTTGCACGGGACGTTGCGACGCGACCCCGCAATCCACGCAGAAGAGCCGTATCGAATCCGCGTTCCAGCCGAGCTGAACCTTGCGGAACCCCTCGGGTGGCCGCCAGGATACCATTTCCTCGTTGTCGTTTGACAATGAGCCGGCCTGATCACTCTCGATCTCGCCAAGCCGGCGGCATTTCGGGCAGATGATCCTCATGCGGGATCCGCTCCGTACAACCAATGCGGTTCGCCGCCTCCATTCTTAGCGGGCCCCGCGCACGACCGGGGGCGAGTCAGGAAAGGGAATCGGTTTCGCCGAGCGGAATCTGAAAAGTGCATCTGAAGCCCGTGGCTCACGAGCTCAGCGGCCGTTACTCCGATCCTATGGGATCCTTGCCGTATCCTATATCTAAAGCGTGAGGGTGCCATCCTTGAATTGCGACGACATGACCGTATGGTCCGGCAGTCTCAGCACGAGCAGCCGCCGACTTGACGCTTGCCGACGCTCTCGTTCAATCGATCTTATTCCCCGGTCTGCCGGGGCCGTAGCGCAAGAGGTTTGATGGACGTCGTCGGAGAAAACGAATGAACGGCATTTCTGACGAAACCCGCCTGGCGTTTTCCATGGCGGAGAATCCGGGAGTCTATGCGCTGGTGCTTGGATCCGGCATCTCCCGATCCGCAGGCATTCCCACAGGGTGGGAGATCACGATCGATCTCGTCAGGCGCGTGGCAGCGGCAGAGGGCATCGTCGACGAGGCGGACTGGGCCGGCTGGCACAGGACACGCTTCGGTATCGAGCCTGGCTATTCGGATCTGCTCGACCGACTGACGACCGTCCCGGCCGAGCGCCGCTCGATCGTGCAGGGCTACATCGAACCGCCCGTTGACGACTTGGATGCGGCATCGCGACGTCCGACGCCTGCGCATCGGGCCATTGCGGGACTGGTGCGTGATGGATGGGTCCGCGTCATCGTGACGACGAACTTCGACCGCCTCCTGGAGACCGCCCTGACCGACGCCGGGATCCAGCCCGTCGTGATCCGCTCGGTGGACGACCTGGCGGGTGCTCCGCCCCTCCAGCACGCGCGCTGTCTCGTGCTCAAGCTGCACGGCGACTATCTGGACGACCGCATTCTCAACACCGACGCGGAACTCGCGGGCTACCCGGCGGAGTACGATCGGCTGCTCGACCGCGTCCTGGATGAATACGGCCTGGTCGTGGCCGGGTGGTCGGGCGACTGGGATCCTGCCCTCCGGGCCGCCATCGCCAGAGCACCCAACCGGCGCTATCCGCAATACTGGGCGATGCGGGGCGCTCCATCCCGCGTGGCGGCCGAGCTGATTGCGAACCGCGGCGCTTCGGTCGTTCCCATCGTCGATGCCGACGCCTTCTTCACTGATATCGCGGCATCGGTGACGGCGCTGACTGCCGCACGGCGCTCGTCGCCGGACACGATACAGCTGCTGATCGCCAGGACGAAGCGCGATCTGTCGGGACGCGAGGGCAGGATCGATGTGGCCGACGCCTTCGCCGAACGCACGCAGCGGCTTATCGAGCGCATTGCCGGTCCGGAGTTCCCCGTGCAGGGAGGCTCGACCGGCAACGATGCCGTACTCGCGCGATGGCGGTCGATTGAGGGTCTGAGTGAGCCTCTGGCGCGAATGATCGGAGTGGCGGGCCGATGGGGTGACGGAACCGACGCCGCTATCGCTCGGGATGTCGTGCGATCGATCATGACCTCGCGCGCGTCGTCCGGATCGGTGGTACTGATCGGACTGTCGACCTATCCGGCCTATCTCTGCACGCTGACCTACGCGCTCGGTCTTGCGAAGGCCGAACGCTGGGCAGACCTGCTTTCGTGGTTTCGCACGGAAATCCCCCTGCCCCACCGCGTGCCGTCCCGCATCGTCGACAAGCTCTTCATGCAGTTCTGGAGCGAGGTCAAACCCGACGCCTGGAACTTGTGGACAGGCTCGGACAGAAACCAGGCGCCGTGGGCCGATCACCTTGCGGATTCCGTCGTGCCCTGGTCTCAGGACCTCGGGATGACCTCCGCCGCGGCGATGGACAACTTCCACCTCGTCGAGCTGCTCGGCGGCCTCGTCTACCTGGAATCGAGCGAGACGGAATATCTCGCCGCGCTCTCTCGCGCCAACTACATGCCGTTCGGTCAGACGGGATGGATGGCCGCCGAGGATCCCAACCTCTACTCGCGGCTGGGTCTCGAACGCCTCAAGCCGGAACTGCTACGGACTGGCTTCTGCAAGGGCTCCGAACCGCACTGGGTCGCCTCGATGCACAATCTGAAGCTGATCGCGGCGCACCTGGGCTGGTGAACTCTGCCTTCTGTCCGCCGCCCGGCTTCGGGCCGCCGGGGATGCCCCCTGGTCAACGGGCTACGCGGTCTGCGAGCAGGTCCCCATCGTCGAGGCACGTACGCCGAGCGTAGCAATCCGTCGCAAGAGCGATGTGGCTATCGGTCCGATCCGCTATGAGCGGCGGTGAAGGGGAAACGATCATGAAACGTCGCGTGACGGTAGCGGGGGAACACGTACTGGTCGAAGTCCTCGAGAGCGCGGTTGGCGATTGGACGGCATCCGGCGTCGTTGCCGGACGCGTCCTCGCGGTCACCGGGCCGACGGCGAACCGCGCCGCATCGGACTGGTCCGTCGCCGCCGACCGAGATCGAACCTCCGCCATGACAGGCTGAGCGTCGAGGCGCTTCCGACGCCATTCTGGTCACGGAGCGCGCCTAGGCGTCGCGGCCATCGGTTTTCGATCCGGCGCCGTCAAATCCTTCGGCAGCCGGTCTGCATCGCCAGGGTCGCCCTCGATCGCCCACCGCAATGGTCGCCCGCCCGCCGCGTTCTTCCGATCGAGCCTCATGCAGCACTTCCTATCGCCACGCCCCCGACGACCTTCGCCGTCTCGTCGAAGGGCGATCGCGCATGTCGTCCAGGCGACGGCAATCGAACGTGCCCCGCTGGGAGCGAAGCCGCTTGATCGTGGAGGGACTGTCGGGCGGCCCGAAGATGATCCGGAGATCGGAGGTCCAGTGTCGATGCAGTGCGATGGCGATCGACTTGTCGCCGTTCTCGACCCCGAACTGGTCCATGAGCAGGCACTGCGCAAGGCGCTTGCGAGCGCGGAACTCGTCGTAGCTGGTCTGCGCGGCGATGTGCTTGTCCTCGGCGACGGCCTTGGCGAACGCCGGAATTGCTGGAACGGGATTGGGTTCGGACGGAACGCTGACGTTGTCGACCGTCACGTCGTGAGAGACGTCACCGATCGAGATCGTGATCAGAAGCTGCAGCTTTCGCGGCTCGGCGCTCATGCGGTCATACCCCGCGCAGCTTCGGTCGGGCAGGAACATCCGGACGACATAGGCGAGCCACTCGTCGGCAGCGCTCGACCGCGATGGACGTCGGCGCTCGAAAACAAGACGCTGTGACTTCCCAGACGGTGATATCCTCGCGCCACTGCCGCCACGGTATGCGCGAAGCCGGCCGCTCCGCCGCCGAAAAGTCGCACGAAGTCGCCGACTTGGGGATAACGCAGGTCGCGAAGGATCGCGAGGAGCGATCCTAGGTAATCCGGACGGATTTTGAAGTGCTGATATCGCGCGACGGTCGCGAGTGTCCTGAACCGGTTCGATGCACACTCCAGCAACGTGGACGTCATCAGGCGCCATTCGTACCGGAGCCGCGCCGCGGCGGTTTCCAGCGGCACGGTCGAGACGCCGCGGCGCGCGTCTGCGTCCACGAAGCTGACGAGCCACGTCGTCCCGCCGCAGCTCACTTCCGCGTGCACGAGTTGCGCGCAAGCGTGACCATCGACGTTCCCGTGGACCTCCCGGCCATTGTATCTCGCGGCGAGTACGTCGGAGCAGCGCCGGACGACGGTCTCGAGCCTCCCGACTGCGGTCGTTCCGTCGCTGGTCCCCGACAGAGGGCCGGCCCCGGCCGCGATCAGCTCGAAGAAGGGGCGCCGGATCAGCCGTTCCGGCCGGCCTTCGGTCTTCGGGTCGCGACTGGTCGTGGCGTTCGTATTGCGCATGGGATCGGTTCCTTCGGCGGGCACGCGTCGTCGACTGTCGACGGAGCCCACCGCTGACAGGATGGAAGCTCGTCGCTGACGGCCCCGCCATTTCGTGCGGTGAAGTGTCGCTGACCGGCGGCTCGTTCGTCGGTTCGCGGTCAGGCCATGGAGGGCGGATCGTGACCGGACCTTGCGGCTTTCTTCAGATCGGTCTCGCCGACATCGCGATGAGAGGCGATGGCGCGATCCGACGACGCCATCGACGAGCATCTCGAGCCGGCCCGAACAGTCGATCGTGCGGAACGAGCGCGCCGATCGGCATGGTTTTCAGGAACGAACATCATGACTCCTCAGGGTTCATCAGCGAGCGACCAGTTTCATTTAGTCGTGACCAACGCGCTATGCAAGCTTGGTCTCTCGCTGATGAACTTTTTGGTCGACGGTCCTGACGCACGCTGCTAGCGCAGCACGATGGACGGGACGCGCTCGAAGGCCGGTGACGCAGACGAAGAGGTGGATCTAGATTACCTTCCCGTCGATCGTCGGCTGAGACTGCTCATCGGCGACCCCGTGCCCGCCTCCGAGAAGAAGCTGTGGCTCGCCATGTCCACGGATCAACGCGACTCCGCGATGCGTCGCATGAAGGCCATGGCGCGCTGGCACGCGGGCAGACCGCCCGTCCCCTCCGATGCCGCCAAGGGCGCTGGTCTTACCTTGAACCGCTTCTACGAGATGGCGAAGGCCTGGAGGACGAAGCGATCGATAGCCTCGGTCGAGACGATGGCGATCGCCCCGAGGGCCCGGTCCAGCGACTACGACACCATCCTTTCCAAGCATGTACAGACCGTCGTAGCCACGGTGCCGGAGGGCGCGAAGGTCACCCTCAAGGAGCTCATCGAAAAGCTCGGCGCTGCGGCGGCGGCCGAACTCGATGTCCAACCTAGCTTCGCGACGCTGCGGCGAAGGGTCCAGGAGGAGATGAGACGGCGGGAGAGGCGCGTACGGCCTGGAGGCGAGGTGCAGTTCGACTGCTGCGCCATTACGATGTCGACTATGGACACGCCACAGCGCGTGCTGTTCGTAATTCTGGACAGGCGGACCCAGCTCGTCCTGGGAGCCGCGCTTGGCGACGCGCGGCGTGGAAGGGTCGGATACGCCCATGCCGCCGCGGACGCGCTGCGCCGCGTGACGAGCGGTTCGCTGCGAGCGGTCGCCTGGACCGGGCGGCTGGAAAAGATGGAGCTGGTCGTCGGTCTGGACGAGGCGGACCTGTCGCGGGTGGCGGTTGAATTCGTACGCGCAGGAATTCGCTCGGTCATGCAGCCGTCCAACGCTCCCAGACGATTCGGCCGCTATTTGCGAAAGGCCGTCGGCGATCGCATGGGCCGCATCCTTCTGCTGTCCAGCGACGACGTCGCCACGTCGGCTTCCGCCACGACCTCCGATCTCGACGGAACGAGCGACGACGCGGTTCGAGTCCAGGTCGAGATCGAGGTCCACGACGCCACGATCCTGGCGGACCTGGAGCGCGACGACGCGAGCGAGCCTCCCGCGGACCTGCTCACGACGCTTCGACTGCTCGCCGACTGGCGGGATCGGGAACCGTCAGCTCAGCCTGAAGCCGGCTGAGCCGGACCGACCGGCGTTGTGGACCCCGATCGCCTCCTCGATAACGGTTTTGGCGTCGCGTGGACTTAGCGGTCTGTCATCCTTCGTCGTAAGGAGCTTCTCAGGGTCCGTCCTACTCAAGTTGTACCGCAGCCGAAGCCGCCCGAACGCCTTGCCGATCGCACGCGCGAGGATCCTGCGTGCGACACCGGGTGTCAGGTGAAGCAGACTTTCGCGCGGATCGCCGAAGCCGTCGGCATATGTCCGGTCGATCGAGACCACGTCGGCATGCCTACGCGCCCTGATCGCACCGCCGATCCGCCGAACGTCCTGCCTGGCGTCGCGTAGGAGCGTCGCCGCGACGATCAGACCGTCGGAGGTCCGCGCCGCGACGAGCAGACTCGGCATCGAGATCTCTCCGTCCGACAGTACGGGAAGCTGCGCGCGGCATTCGACGACGATGACGTCGCCCGCACCGGAAACGTGGCCGCGCACCTGCCTGAGCGCCATCAGGCGTCGCCACACGGTGACTCTCGAAGGCGTATGCAGGCCCTGCTCCGCCATCGCCGCGGCGACGGCTTCGACCGCAGCGTTAGGCTTCACGTCCGGCCCGAGCCGTTCGAGCGCCTCGGACATGATCCGCTCGGTGGTCTCCGGCAGTCGGCGCCAGTCGGTTGGCCTTGTCTTTCCCCGCGGCGTGGCGCCGGCCAGAGCCTTCGCGGTGCAAAGTGCCTTCCATGCTCGCACGAGCTTGAGGAACTGGGCCCGTCGCCGTCCCAGGCGAGCCGCATGCCGCAGCCGGTCGGTCTCGGTAGGGCAGACTATCGAAAGAAACGATCGGACGGTTTCGACACGGGCGCTGATCTCCGTACGGCGCAAGGGGTCCACCCCCGAGAGGTCGAGGTTCCTCATCTTCAGTCTCCATCCGGTTCATCGCGCCTGAGCAATCGGCCACGAAGAAAAAGGGGCCGGTCTCGCAACCGGCCCCTCGGGATTGATGGTTGTTTCAGACTGGACGCGCTGGGTCGAAGAGCTCGACGGACGCCGACTTTAGCCTGGCTCAAAGCGTTATCGACCTAGCTCCTGACCGCATCGTCCGGCCCGGCGGAAGGCTGACGCTCCTCGTTGAGGAGATGGTTTCCATCGACCGCGAAGGCCGCGAAGTGTTCGCCTTCGAGATCGGCATAGAAGCCGCAGAGGCGCTTCCAGCGGACGACGGCGAGTGCCGCCGCGAGCGCGTTGAGATCGGCGACCTGGACGTTGGTGGAATATGCGTCGTCGGCGCCGGCGGTATCTAGCGGTATCCGCCCTCTGTCCCAGACGTGCTCGCGAAGCTGCGGCGTGCTGGTCGTCACTCTTACCAGCCCCGAGAGGCCGCACTCGCCGAACGTCAGCCCCATGCCCACGTCGATGAACCGCAGATCGCGATCCTCGAGGCGCTCGACGAGCTCCCGCTTGCCCTCGGTGCCGTCCATGCAGAGGAAGACGAAGTCGAGGTGATCGAGCATCGAATATGTGCCCGGCAGCCCTGCGCGCGAGGACCATGACGTGCGGCGAAGTAGCGAATGTCCTAGGTCATGGAACGGCTCAGGTCGTGGCCCTGCGCCGTCGCGGTGTTTTCCGCACGATCGGAGCCGCAAGGGGCCCGCACATGGTCCCACTGTTCGATCGCAACGAGGTGATGCTTCTGGAACGTGACGTGCGCCGTCGGCGAGACCTCGATCAGGCTAACGCTGTCCTAGGATTGCCCTATTACGCCATCGAGCAACTCAGTGCGCTGGGTCGTATCCCGTTGCTCAGCCACCCCTTCTTTACTGCGCGCTACACTGCACCGCAGACGACCTCGGACGCGCTGGACGAACTGATCGACCTGCTGACCACGGCTCGATCGGACGGCCAGACTGGCTGGATCCGGTTACGCGACGCGATGCACATGGTCGGTGGCCGCCTCAAGCCTTGGGATGCCGTGATCGAGGCTATGTTATGTGGTGACCTGCCCTATTCTCTCCAGGCCGGCACAACCGGCGTCTTCGAACGCGTGAGGGTCGATCGGAATCGCCTCCGCGCCCACCTCGCGACGCCCATTACGCGAAATGGGGCCATCACCCCGCTGACATGCCGGATCGATCCGACATTCCCGTATCTCAACTTGATGTCGAAGGTCGGCGCGGCGGAAGTCCTCAACCTTGCCGTGCGCCAAGCGACGAACTTGCTTTCAGCATTTCCTACGACCAACCAACCAATCGTACCGATCGACGAGGTCGAACGCATAGCTCGTTCTCATGTCACGAACGTCGAGATAGCCAGCTTGTTGGGTGTCCCGCATCAGACAGTCCGAGGCGCAGCCCGCGCACTCGGGATCAGGCAGTCATCCGACGCGGGTTATGACCGAGTTTACGAGAGTGAAATCGTCGCGGCAGTAGAGTTGAGGTCGGCGAATGCGACGCGTACGAAACGCTGACCACGGCATCCCCGGGGGCCAAGGCGACAGCGGCAGCAATCCAACACACCGATAGCGGCATTCCGCCCGTCCAGTTCGCGAATGGGCGAATCGTCCCGCGGACTCGAACAGACTGCGCTGTACAAGATTAAGTTGCGCACGTTTCAAGACGCGACCGGGAGGACGCAATTGGTCGAGAGGCAGCAGCAGGGCCGTACCGCTGACTTGAAGACGATCCCGGCCACCTGGACGCGCGGCGGCGCCTACCGTGTGCCCGCCAAGCTCATCAGCGGGCGCCTCTGCCTCACCTCGTTCCGCGTTTGGATAACCCCCTCCCAGTGTAGATAGTGAAGCTGACCACCAGCAGGATCAGGCCGCACATCACCTCGTAGACGGTCATCATTTGCGGCAGCCAGTGTTTCGCTACGAACCCTCCGCCGCCGCTCGTGGTGATCGTCAACGCGCTGTAGGTCAGCAGGTCGGCGAAGGACGACGGACGCTGCGTACCACATTGCCACATGTAGGCCGGAAGCATAGCGTATAGCACCGAAAAGTTCAGGATAAGCTCGACGTAGCTGTTCAGTGCCAGTCGGACGCGAGTGGACCACGCAACTGCACTCGACGGCTGCCGATTGATCCGCAGCTTGTCGAACGCGTCGAGGTAGAACGCCAAGAATATCTCGTTGCATCGGCCCTGCAGATACCAAGCGATGGGGGTCAGCGCCGGCCACCATTTGTCCCAACGTGGATCTCCGGTTCCTCGCCAGGTCAGCGCAAACGTCACTAGGGCAAGCACCATGCCGATGATAAGGTAGAGACAATTCCTCTGCTTTATGAACTGCGCCCTGCCGGTACGACTCAAGGCGCGCTTCTGGTAAGTCGCAAGGCCGAACGTCGGGGATACGGCAGCCAGCGTGATGGTCGAAATCTTCACCGGCCCATCTAGACCTGGTTGGACCTTGCGCGCCACTGGCGGCCACCGTGAAAACTAAGCTGTGGGAGCCGCGGGCGGCGCGATGACGATCGGCGAAGGTGCGGACGGCGCTGCATTCCCAATTACGCGATCGTGTAGGCCCCCAACGTAGCAGCGGTATTTCCCTTCGAAACCGATCGCTGTAAGCAGAATGCGCGTTATAAGCTCACGTACGAGTATGATCATCGGCCATGCATCCACATCATCGGGGATATGGCCTCTGTGGACGATGTCATTCCTGAGCTTGACCAGCGACCCGATCGCGTTGCCACCAAAGTCGTCGCGCGACAATCCGTAATGGTCGAACAAGCCGTCAATCTTCTCGGCGAACGATTTCCGGTTCATGCCGGCTAGACGTTGGCGGAAGATATTACGCTCGACATCCGACAACGCCGACGCGGCAACGACCTTGTCTAGCTCCGCCCGCATCGCCTTGAAGTCCGACTTCGGTACCGTCGTTCCCTTTTTCGCAGGAAGCTCAGTCTCAATGATAGTTTCGAGCGCCGTCATCGCCGTAAGGTATCGCAGTTCGTCGAAAGTGGTATCGGACTGCATCCAACCAAGCGCCGTCCAGAGCACCTCGGGCAATGGTCCGTGGTCGAAATAGCGATCGACGAGCGTTTGAAGGATCGGGCCGTGGTTCAATTGATGCTGAACCGGGAACTCCGAACGGAAGGGCTCGCCGGCGTAGAACGTCGTACAGCTCTCGTCCTTGGCGATGTAGTCGAGGCGAGGGACTTGGAGACGGCCGCCGTGCGCGAAGGCGATGCCGCGCTGCATATGCAACAGAAATGCGTCGGCGCGCTGCCGCCAGTCGTCCGGCACTGCACCGGCGGGCGCTTGAACCGCAACGTAGCCCGACGTCACGTCCTTGTTCGGTACCTTCGCGTCACCGTGTACAACCACCCTGCCGAGCGGAGTTTCGAAGACCGGATTGCGGAACGACTTGAACGAGCGGAACCACTCCCTGAGGATCGGCTGATCCTGCGGTTCGTTCAAGGGCACGACCAAGGTGGCCTCGCCAGCCTCGATCCCGATCGTGTGCCCCTGGCCGCTATGACCGTGAGCAATGATCGATACGGAGTCGCTAGTGATGGTGTTACCCGCGGCGCTGCGCCCCCGCAGGGCATACTCCGGCATTTCAAGCCCCGGAGTAGCGCCGACACCAAAACCCATCCTGCCCAGATCACGTCCCCCCGGCTCGACATCGAACACCAGTCGGCAATCCTCACCCGCGCTGACCACGAACGCGATCGGCACGGACGCTGCACCGTTCGACAGGCTTCCCTCGAAGCGCTCGCTCGGAAAAATGTCTGCCACCCCGCGCCTCGTCAGGACTGAAGGTCGGTGGTGCCAAAGGCTGCGCGATTGTCACGCGACGAATGCGTGACATGAAGTCCATCCAGTTCAACATCCAACGGACCGGTCAGGAAATCACGGACTTGAGTAGCAGTTTGAATGTGGAGCCGAACAAGCCATGTCGAAGTCGATAGGTGCTTCTCCACTGGCCTCATCGACTCAATGATTTCGATCAACGCGCTACGTCGCTGAGCATCCGTTCCCTTGTTTGCACTTGGCTCGATCCCAATCCGACAGTTGATGAGGAAATACCTCGGCGAAAGTTTCTCTCCTCCCTGCACGACCTGCTTGGCCGCGGCTTCGGCGAACGAGAGCGCGCTGATCCATGCATCTATCCGCTTGCGGCGAATGGTTTTGGCCGGCTTCGCCTCGATGATCTCAATGTTTCTCATGCGCACCTTTCCGACTGCATAGCGTCGAATGTGGAGCCTGCCATCGGGGCGATCAATCTTCCGTGTTCAATCAGATCGGTGCAGGCTTATGAAAAACCCCCCTTGTGAAAAATTCGACTGCCCTTAGTGGAGCGGCGCAGGCTTACCGGTGAAGGACATCGCTTCACCGTCCACTGCGATAGGTCGCGAGATAGGCGATCACGTCGGCGCGCTGCTGCGCATCGGACAGACCGGCAAAGCGCATCGTCGTCCCCGGCACCAAGCCCTGCGGTGCTCGAAGCCACGCATCGAGCCGCGCTGCATCCCAGCGCCCGCCCATTGCCTGCAACGCCGCGGTATAGGCAAATCGCGGCCGGCGTTGCGCGACCGGGCCGTCGACCACGTCATAAAGATTGGGGCCATCGGTATCGACTGCGTCCGCACCGATCGTGTGGCAGGCCTTGCACTGAACGAACACGCGCGCACCCGCCACGGGGTCGCCCGTCAGCGTCCCGACCACCACCCGGCGTTCCACAGCGGCGGCATCCCGGCCATCGCCCGTCTGCTGGCATGCGCCGACGAGCATCAGCCCCAGTGTTGCCCCGATCCTCCGCATGCCTTCGCTCCGATACCACCGGCCCGTCCGAACGGCCGCGCCCCCCGCCTAGCGCAGATTTTCGGGCGAAACGAGGCAGCGGCGTGACGAGCGGTGCTGTCAAGTTTCGCCGCCAATGCTAGCTTGTCGTCAGCGACGCAGTGCCGAAACGGCATCGCGTCCTCGGCGCCCCGCCCGGATACGAGAGTGTCGCACGGACGGGCGGGGCGCCCCGTTCATTTTCAATTCACGACTGCTTGGCATAAGCCATGGGCAGAGGCGTTGCCGAGTATCGCGTAACCTTCAGCGCCCCGCCAGTTTTCAGTCACACGGGCCGGCGGGGCGCGCAGCACCATCCCTCCCCGCTTTGTCGGCATCGTTCGGTGCAGACCACACACAGCGCAATCGGGATCGCCGAATCGCAACTCGATCTCCAGGTCTGTCCCGCAATCGGTCAGCACACCTTCCTTTCAAAAGTCTTGATACATCGCGGCATTCCGCCCATATCCGATCTGTCCGACGCGCTTCCCCAAGACAGCAGCGTCGGCGCTGGACTGCGGCCCGCACGAGTTATCCCCTTTTCTCGAGCGGGCCGATTCCTTCAGAGAGCGACAGAAGACACGGACGCACGAACTATGCGCGTGAGCGCCGCGCGGCGCGCCTCAGTGCAGTTCGGGACCTGCTACCACGGCGTCGGCGGCCCCTTGTACCGCATCCAGCCGAGCCTTGAGCGGATCCACGCCGTTGATCGCGCTCGCATCGGCTTGCAGCAGCTGCACGGCGCCCCGGCGTGCGTCGAAGGCCGGCCAGCGCGGTAGTCCCGGCGCGTTAGGATCGCCCTTCCGCACGAAATTGACGACATAGCGGTTGGCGAGCTGCGCGGCGCGGGCATCCTGCGGGGTCAGCGCCGCGCCGTATTTCGCGGCAACCGTGTCGAAGAAATACGGGATGTCCGTGGCATGCGGCGCGCCCGACCAGTCCTTGCGCATCGATTGCGCGACATAACCGAAGCGATAGAGATAGGCGGGCTGCCCCGCGCGCTGCGTCTCCTGCGCGACGAGCCGCGCGGGTTCGTGCATCAGGCGGTCGCGTCCTACCTCGGGACCGATCGCGGCAAGCTCCTGCGTGCCCGCGGGATCATAGGCGGCGCGGGCGGCGTCGGCCTGCGCACCGAAGCTGGCGAACAGCCCCTCCTTGGAGGTCTCGCCAAAGCCCGCGATATCCGCATCGGTGGTCCCGACCATCATCGGCACCGCCATCGCGGTCCCCCGCCGCATCGCCCCGTCGGTCGTGCCGACCACGACGCGGCCATCGACGATCGGTCCGCCCACATAGGTCGGCACATCCACCGGGCCCCGATAGGCAAGGTTCAACTCGCCGCGCACCTGATCGGCGGGCAAGGCGCGAAGCGCCGCGAGCGTTTCCGCATCAGACCGTCCCGCAATGCCCTGGGTCGTCGCAAAGTTGACGCCGATCGTCTCGGCCGAAGGCCTGCCGCCCGCCTCGGCGCGAAGCGGCACGCCACCGATCAATGTGCGCCCGCCGCCCGACATCACGATCGCCCGCGCGAACAGGCCCTTTGCCATCGGCGATGCCATCAGGTTCAACACCGAGGCGCCCCCTGCCGATTCACCCATCAGCGTGACCTGCGCCGGATCGCCCCCGAATTTCGCGATGTTCGCCCGCACCCATTGCAATGCCGCGATCTGGTCGAGCAGCGCATAGTTGCCGAGCGGTCCCTCGTTCGCCGCGCTCAGCGCGGGGTGCGCGAAAAAGCCGAACCGTCCGAGCCGGTAGTTGAAGCTGACGAACACGACGTCCTGCCGTGCGAACGCCGACCCGTCATAGACCGCAGGTGACGATCCGCCATTCACGAACCCGCCGCCATAGATCCAGACCAGCACGGGTTTCGGCGCCGGTGACGCCGCCGGACGCCAGACGTTGAGGACGAGACAATCCTCCGCCGGCGTCGTGCCAAGCGGCGCCGCATCGCTCGGAAAGGGAAGTTGCATGCAGTCATGCCCGAAACGGTCCGCGGCGCGCACGCCCGACCATTTCTGCACCGGCTGCGGCGCCCGCCAGCGCAAGGGGCCGACCGGCGGCGCTGCAAAGGCTATGCCCTTGAAGACCGCGACGCCTGCGCCCGTCGTGCCGGTCACCGACCCGCCCTCGACCTTGACCGGGGGCGTCACGCCCTGCGCCGCGCCTGTGCCCGGGACCATTGCGGCAACACACGTCATCGCGATCGCCAGCGCCTTCGACGCCCTCTGCATGCTCATCACCGCTCTCCCCCGGTCCTGCTTGTCTACGAAGGAATGGAACACCCGCGCCCATCCCGCAATCGGGGAAACCGCTCAGGCGAAGAGGCGCACGCCGCCCATGGGGCTCACTCCCACTCGATCGTGCCGGGCGGCTTCGACGTATAGTCGTAGGTGACGCGGTTGATGCCCTTGACCTCGTTGATGATCCGGGTCGCCACGCGCGGCAGGAAGTCGCCGGGGAACTGGAACGCCTGCGCGGTCATCCCGTCGGTCGACGTCACCGCGCGCAGGGCAAGGACATTGTCGTAGGTTCGACCGTCGCCCATCACGCCGACACTGCGCACGGGGAGCAGCACCGCGAACGCCTGCCAGATCGTGTCGTAGAGCCCCGCATTACGGATCTCCTCAAGATAGATCGCATCCGCCTTGCGCAGGATGTCGCAGCGTTCCTTGGTGACTTCGCCGGGGATGCGGATCGCGAGGCCGGGTCCCGGGAACGGGTGACGGCCGACGAAGATCTCGGGCAGACCCAGCTCGCGCCCCAGCGCGCGGACCTCGTCCTTGAACAGTTCGCGGAGCGGCTCGACGAGCTTCATGTTCATCCGCTCGGGCAGACCACCGACATTGTGGTGGCTCTTGATCGTCACCGATGGCCCGCCCGTAAAGCTGACGCTCTCGATCACGTCGGGATAGAGCGTTCCCTGAGCCAGGAACTCCGCCCCGCCCAGCTTCTTGGCCTCGGCATCGAACACGTCGATGAAGGTCTTGCCGATGAACTTGCGCTTCAGCTCGGGGTCGGTGATCCCGGCGAGACCGCTCAGGAACAGCTCCTCGACGTTCACATGGATGAGCGGGATGTTGTAGGCCCCGCGGAACAGGCTGACGACCTGCTCGCTCTCGCCCGCGCGCATCAGCCCGTGGTCGACATAGACGCAGGTGAGCTGCTCGCCGATCGCCTCATGGATCAGCACCGCCGCCACCGCCGAATCGACGCCGCCCGACAGGCCGCAGATGACGCGGCCCGTGCCGACCTGCGCGCGGATCTCGGCGATCTTGGTCTCGCGGAACTCGGCCATCGTCCAGTCGCCGCTGAGCCCGCAGACGTGCCGCGCGAAGTTCGCGATCAGCTTGCCGCCGTCGGGCGTGTGGACGACCTCGGGATGGAACTGCACACCGTAGAAGCGCCGCGCCTCGTCGGCGACGATCGCATAGGGGGCACCGGTCGACACCGCGACGGGGGTGAAGCCCGGCGGGATCGCGTCGACCTTGTCGCCATGGCTCATCCACACCTGGTGCCGCTCGCCCTCGGCCCACAGCCCGTCGAACAGCGCGCAAGGCGACTTCACCTCGACGAAGGCGCTGCCGAACTCGCCGCCGTCACCCGACACGATCACGTTGCCGCCGAGCTGTGCGGACATGACCTGCTGGCCGTAGCAGATGCCGAGGATCGGGATCCCCGCCTCGAAGAAATGCTGCGGCACCCGGGGGCTGTTCTCGGTCGTGACCGAGGCGGGGCCACCCGACAGGATGATCCCCTTTGGCTGCATCCGCTCGAACGCGGCCGCGGCGGACTGGAAGGGGGCGATCTCGCTATAGACGCCCGCCTCGCGCACGCGGCGGGCGATCAGCTGGGTTACCTGGCTGCCGAAATCGACGATGAGAATGCTGTCTGGGTGCTCCATGTCGGGCGCATAGCCGGATGGGACCCGTAACGAAAGAGGCCGCGCCTCCCGGATGGGAAACGCGGCCTGCAATTCGACTAACGAGAGGCGGGGATTATGCCGCTTCGTTGTAATCCTCGTCCGACATCACCGGACCCGAATCCTGGCCCTTCGCCGAGACGTCGCGGTCGACGAACTCGATGACCGCCATCGGCGAGGCGTCCGACATGCGGATGCCGGCCTTGATGACGCGGGTATAGCCGCCGTTGCGATCCGCATAGCGGGTCGCCAGAACGTCGAACAGCTTCACCAGCTGGGCATCGTCGAGCAGCTTGCCGTGCGCGAGACGACGGTTGGACAGGCCACCCTTCTTCGCGAGCGTGATCAGCTTCTCGATGTAGGGACGCAGTTCCTTCGCCTTGGCGACGGTGGTGGTGATCTGCTCGTGCTTGATGAGCGCGGCGCTCATGTTGCGGAACAGAGCAAGACGGTGGGCCGAGGTCCGCTGAAGCTTACGGCCGCCTACGCGATGGCGCATGTTTAATACCTTTTCGTTCGTTCAGGGGCCGTATGAGGTACCCGGGAGCTGGTCGCCGTTAAGGCCGGCGACCGTTGCCTTCGTAAAGACGGCAAGAACGGGTTTCGTCAATCACGAAACCCGCACCTGGCCCACTTTGTCTTCAGCCGTGTGGCGACCCGGCAAAGCCGTGTCGTCGAACGGGTCGGTCGAAACCGACCCGCCGGCCGGGCTGTCTGGTCTCCGGTGCAGCATGGCTGCCCCGGTGCCAGATCAGCCCATGATTTCCTGCTCGAGCTTCTTGGCCATCTCTTCGATGTTCTCAGGCGGCCAGCCCGGGATTTCCATGCCCAGGCGAAGACCCATCGACGACAGCACTTCCTTGATCTCGTTCAAGGACTTGCGGCCGAAGTTAGGCGTGCGCAGCATCTCGGCTTCGGTCTTGCCGACCAGATCGCCGATATAGATGATGTTGTCGTTCTTGAGGCAGTTCGCCGAACGCACCGACAGCTCAAGCTCGTCGACCTTCTTGAGAAGGTAACGGTTGATCTGCTGCGTGTCGCCTGCGGGCTCCGCACCACCGGCAGCGGGTGCTGCCTGGCCGATCGGCGCCGACGAACGCGTGACCGACGAATCGTCGAAGTGGACGAACAGCGCGAGCTGGTCCTGAAGGATGCGACCGGCATAGCCGACTGCGTCTTCCGGGGTGATCGTGCCGTCGGTTTCGATCGTCAGCGTCAGCTTGTCGTAATCCAGGTCCTGACCGACGCGGGTCGGGTCGACCTTGTACGACACCTGACGTACCGGCGAGTAGAGCGCATCGACCGGGATCAGACCGATCGGCGCGTCGGCCGGGCGGTTTGCGGTAGCGGGCACGTAACCCTTACCGATGTCGGCGGTCAGCTCCATGTTGAGCGTCGCACCCTCATCGAGGTGGCAGATCACGAGATCCTTGTTCATGATCTCGATGTCGCCCGAGACGGCGATGTCGCCGGCCTTGACTTCACCCGGACCCGTTGCCGAGAGCTGGAGGCGCTTGGGCCCCTCGCCCTGCATGCGGATCGCGATCTGCTTCACGTTGAGGACGATGTCGGTCACGTCCTCGCGGACGCCGGCCAGAGACGAGAACTCATGCAGCACGTTCTCGATCTTGATCGAGGTCACGGCCGCGCCCTGCAGCGACGAAAGCAACACGCGACGCAGCGCGTTGCCGAGCGTCAGGCCGAAGCCACGCTCGAGCGGCTCGGCGATGAAGGTCGCCTTGCGCTTGGTGTCGCCACCGGCCTTTTTCTCCAGGCCGCTGGGCTTCTTGAGTTCCTGCCAGTTCTTTGCGTTGACAGACACTTGCTTCCCCTAATTTGGGGGCCGGCGGACAGGACGTCCACCGGCCATGAATATGCACCCGTGCCGCGCGATCAACCGCGCACGGGCAACGTCGGAGAAATCAGACGCGACGACGCTTCGAAGGACGAACGCCGTTGTGCGGGATCGAGGTCACGTCGCGGATCGACGTGATCTGGAAACCGACCGCCTGCAGCGCGCGCAGTGCCGACTCGCGGCCCGAACCGGGGCCCTTCACTTCGACTTCGATCGTCCGAACGCCGTGCTCGGCGGCCTTCTTGCCCGCGTCTTCCGCTGCGACCTGGGCCGCGTACGGGGTCGACTTGCGCGAGCCCTTGAAGCCCATTGCGCCGGCCGACGACCACGAGATCGCGTTGCCCTGGGCATCGGTGATCGTGATCATGGTGTTGTTGAAGCTGGCATTCACGTGTGCGACGCCAGAGGTGATGTTCTTGCGCTCGCGCCGCTTAATGCGCTGAGGTTCGCGTGCCATGGTGTATTTCCTGACCTGTATCTGCGTGACGCCGGGCGGTCCCTCGGGACCAGCGCCGGCGGAGTAATCCGGTGTTGAGTCGGATTACTTCTTCTTGCCGGCGATCGGCTTAGCCTTGCCCTTGCGGGTGCGCGCATTGGTGTGCGTGCGCTGGCCGCGGACCGGCAGGCCCTTACGGTGACGAAGACCACGATAGCAGGCGAGATCCATCAGGCGCTTGATGTTCATCGACACCTGGCGACGCAGATCGCCTTCGACGGTGTAGTCGGCGTCGATCGCCTCACGGATGTGCAGCACTTCCTGGTCGGTCAGGTCCTGGACTCGTGCGGTGTCGGCAATGCCGAGCTTCGCGACGATTTCCTTGGCCTTGGTCGAACCGATGCCGTGAATATAGGTCAGCGCGATTACCACGCGCTTGTTGGTCGGGATATTAACACCCGCGATACGTGCCATGAACTTGGTTCTCCTGCTCCACGAGGTCCGGCATGGCTGCACGGCCCTCATCTCCTAGCGATGATCCGAAACGCACGATAACGGCGAACGCAAAAGAGCGCCGCCGGGAACCGTCGTATCGGGGAGGTCGAATTAGGCGCGCGCTAACGAACTGTCAAGCCGCGGGTTCCGCCGCCCGCGTGATGTGCCCCCGCAAGCCGCGCCGCGCGACCGCGTCAGGGCCGGGCCCCGGCCACCCGTCGCATAACGATCCAGCGCCGCAGCGCGACGACGAACCAGATCAGCTCGACCAGCCCGAACGGCCATGCCCCCTGCAGGAAGCCATAGGCCGATCCGAACAGGCACCCCACCGCGAAGCCGAACGTCCACCAGTGCGATCCCGATTCCTTGGCGTAGCACAGCAGGGTGAAGGAAACCGCGGCAAGCCCGAAAAGCGAAAGTGCGTCCATCGGCAGCCTCTTGCCGCGTCCGCCCGGACAAAGCCATCCCCGCACGCGGTCAGACCGGCAGGACGATCCGTGCGACGAGGCCCGGCGCATTGTCACCCAGTTCGAACCGCCCGTCATGCAGCCGCGCGACCGCCTCGACCAGCGCCATGCCCAGCCCCGCCCCCGGGGTCGTGCGTGCGCTGTCGAGCCGCCCGAATCGCTTGAGCGCCTGCGCGCGGTCCGCCACCGCGATCCCCGGCCCGCGATCCTCGACCTGGATCGCGACGCCGTCACCGCGCTCGATCAGGCGGAGTGTTACCGTGCCGCCACTGGCACCATGCCGCAGCGCATTGTCGATCATGTTGGTGATCGCCTGGCTCAGCAGTTCGCGGTGCAGCGCCATGGTCGGTGGCCGATCATCGATCGCCACGACGAAGCTCAGGCCGGCATCCTCGGCGACCGGGGCATAGAGCTCACCGATCTCCTCGAGCAGGTTCGCAGGCGACACCTGGATGAACCGGTCGCGCGATACCGAGCCCGACCGGCTGATCTCGATCACCATCGTCAACATCCGCATGACGAGATCGGTCTCGGTCAGCAGCCCGCCCAATGCCACTTCACGCGCGTCGGGGTCCGCGATCAGCACCGCCTGCTCGGTCTTGGTCCGCAGGCGCGCCAACGGCGAGCGCAGGTCGTGCGCCAGGCTGTCGGTCACGACGCGCAGCTCGGCCATCACCCCCTCGAGCTTGCTGAGCATGACGTTCAGTCGCGCGGCCAGCCGGTCGAACGCGTCACCGCCACCCGCGACCACGGCCACACGGCGTGACAGGTCACCCTCGCCCGCAGCCTCGACGACGCTCGCTATCCCGTCGAGACGCCGACCGACATAACGCGCGAGAACGAGTCCCCCGACGATGCCGAGCGCGAGCGAGAGGGTGATGGCGAAGGCCAGCGCGCGCTCCATCGCACGTTCCTCCGCCGCGATCAGATCGAGGTTGCGGCCGGTCAGCAGCCATTGCCGGCCGATCGGGTACAGGGCGTACCCCGTCTCGCGCGCGTTCCACAACGCGTCGTCGCCAAGCCGGGCGATCCTGAAGCGGGTCATCCGCAGCGGCACGGTCAGCCTCGCAGGCGCGACTCCCTGGACGGTTCGTCCGTCCGCGTCGACGAGCGCGAGTACCAGCGAGACGTCGCCGGGGCTCACCGCCTCGCCGATCGCCTGGCGCAGTTCGGGAATACCGCCAACTTGCCAGACGGTGCGCAGCGCATCGGACTGTTCGGTGGTCTCGCGCCGGATCGCATCGATTGCATCGGCGCTGGTCTGTTTCCAGACGAAGCCGATCAGCGCGAGGTTGGACACCAGCGACAGCATGATCGCGAGCAGCGCGATCCGCGCGGTGACCGACAGGCGCATCGCGGTTCAGCCCTCCACGGCGAGCCGGTATCCTGCCCCGCGTACCGTATGGAGGATCGGCGTCGGGAACCCGTCCTCGAGCTTGCGCCGCAACCGCCCGATATGGACGTCGACGACGTTCGATCCCGGATCGAAGTGATAGTTCCAGATCTTCTCGAGCATCATCGTCCGCGTCACGACCTGCCCCGCATGCCGCGCTAGGAATTCGAGCAGGTTGAATTCGCGCGCACCCAGCGGGATCGTGTGCCCACCGCGCGACACGACGCGTGAAAGCAGGTCGATCTCGAGATCGCCGACCGACAGCTTGGTCTTTTGCGGATCGCTCGCGAGGCGGTCCGACCGGCGCACCAGCGCCTCGACGCGCGCCGACAGTTCCGCGAACGAGAAGGGTTTGCAGAGATAGTCGTCGGCCCCGGCCTTCAGCCCGTCGACCCGGTGATCGACCGCGGCGAGTGCGGAGAGGATGAGGACCGGGGTGACGATCCCGGCCGCGCGGACCGCGCTGACCATGGCGAGGCCGTCGAGCCCCGGCAGCATCCGGTCGGCGATGATGAGGTCGAAGATCCCCTCGCTCGCGAGGAACAGCCCGTCACGCCCATCGCCACAGGTCTCGACGGCATAACCCGCCTCGGTCAGCCCCTTGGCAAGATAGCTCGCGGTCGAGACATCATCTTCGACAATCAGGATCTTGCGGTTCACGGCGTCATCGCTTTCCCCTGTCCCATAACGGAAAGGCCGGCGGAAATCACTTCCCGCCGGCCCCCACGGTACCCCCGGGAGTGACGGGCACCGATCTCTGGAAACTCGCGCCGCTCGTTCGGGCGACACGCGTCTCTTAGGATCGGGCACTCCACAGGGGGATGACCCGAACATGACAAACCTGTCATGTTCGGACCGGTGATCGTCCAATCAGCGGTCGTCGAGGATCGCTGCGATCGCGACGCCGACATGGCCGATGTCCGCCATCCCGTCGACGCGGCGCACGAGACCACGTGCATCGTAGATTGGCAGGATCGGCGCGGTCTTGGCGCGATATTCGGCCATCCGCGTCTTGACGGTTTCGGCATTGTCGTCGGGACGGCGCTTGAACTCCGTCGAGCCACACACGTCGCAGACCCCGGCAACCGCCGGCTGCTTGAACCGATCGTGATAACCGGCGCCGCAGTTTGCGCAGGTGTACCGCCCAACTACACGGTCGATCAGCGCGGCTTCGTCGACCCCGAGCTCGATCACGTAGTCAAGCGTGCGACCGCGAGCCGCAAGCAGACCGTCGAGCGCCTCGGCCTGGGCCGCGGTGCGCGGATAACCGTCAAAGATCACGCCGTTTGCGGTATCGGGCTGGTCGAGCCGCTCACCGATGATGCCCGACACGATGTCGTCGCTGACCAGGCCCCCGGCGGCCATCACGGCTTTCGCCTGAAGGCCGACGGGCGATTCCGCTGCGACCGCAGCGCGCAGCATATCGCCGGTGGACAGCTGGACCATGCCGCGTTCGGCCACGAGCGTCGCGGCCTGCGTGCCCTTGCCCGCGCCTGGCGGGCCAAGAAGGATGATATTCACGAAACGCACTCCCCTCGTTCGTGCAGGATTATAAACCGGTAACCCCGCAACTTAGCGAAGTCGACCGCCCTTCAGCTTCGCCTTCTTGATCAGATCGCCATATTGATGCGCGAGCAGATGGCTCTGGATCTGTGTCACCGTATCCATCGTCACGTTGACGACGATCAGCAGGCTGGTCCCGCCGAGATAGAAGGGGATCGACAGCGCCGTGACCAGATATTCGGGCAGCAGGCAGATGATCGTCAGATAGGCGGCACCGATGACGGTGATGCGCGTCAGTACGTAATCGAAATAGTTCTCGGTGTTCTTGCCCGGACGGATGCCGGGGATGAACCCGCCATGCCGCTTCAGATTGTCCGCCGTCTCTTCGGGATTGAACACGATCGCGGTGTAGAAGAACGAGAAGAAGATGATGCCGGCGCCGTAGAGCAGCATGTACACGGGGCTGCCGTGCTGCAGATACTGGTTGAGGGTGATGATGAAATCGCCCCACTGCGACTCACCTGCAACGCGCTGGCCCGCGAACTGCGAGATCGTCAGCGGCATCAGCAGCAGCGACGAGGCGAAGATCGGCGGGATGACGCCGGCGGTATTGATCTTCAGCGGCAGATGGCTGCGATCCGCCTGCATCCCGCGCTGCGTCTGGCGCTTGGGATACTGGATCAGGATGCGGCGCTGTGCGCGCTCCATGAAGCAGATGAACAGGACGAGCAGGACGACCGCGACGATGATGCCGATCAGCTTGATCGGGTCGAGGCTGCCCGAACGGCCGCCCTCGAGCAGGTTGACCAGCGTCGTCGGCAGATGCGCGACGATGCCCGCCATGATGATCAACGAGACGCCGTTGCCGATGCCGCGGCTGGTGATCTGCTCACCGAGCCACATCAGGAACATCGTGCCGCCGATCAGCGAGATGACCGCCGCGATACGGAAGGTCATGCCCGGCTCGATCACCGCGGCAATGCCCTGGTTCGCGCCGAGCGTCTCGAGCCCGACGGCGATGAAATAGCCCTGCACCGCGGTCAGCCCGACGGTGCCGTAGCGGGTATACTGGTTCAGGCGCTTGCGGCCCGATTCGCCGTCCTTCTTGATCGCGGCGAGCGTGGGGCTCAACGAAGTCGCGAGCTGCACCACGATCGAGGCGGTGATGTAGGGCATCACGCCGAGCGCGATCAGCGACATGCGGCTGAGCGAGCCACCGGAGAAGGTGTTGAAGAAGTCGAGCACGCCGCCCTGCGTCTGCTGCGACAACAGCCCCAGCGCGGTCGGATCGACACCCGGCAACGGGACATAGCTGAGCAGGCGGAAGACGATCAGGGCGCCGATCGTGAACCACAACCGCTTCTTGAGATCGGTCGCCTTGGCGAATTTGGACAGGCTGACGCTTTGCGCCATCTGGTCGGCTGCGGATGCCATACGTGTGATCGTCCTGGAAACAAAGAAGGCGGGAAGCGTTGTGACCGCCCCCGCCGCTCATATAGGCGCAGGAGCGCGCTTGTCTAATGCCTAGGTGCGTTATGCGAGCCCGACGGGCGCTCGGTCGCCCCCTGCCCCGTTCGTCCTGAACGAAGTCAAAGGACGTTGCCCCAGGTGACGTACCCTTCGACTACGCTCAGGGCGAACGGAGGAAGGGTGGTCCCGAAAAACGGGCGGGTCGGAAGCGGGCGACAGGAAGCCGCCAGGTCAGGCAAATAAAAAAAGGGGCCGGCGCTCTCGCACCCGCCCCCTTTCTCGTTCGGCTCAGGCCTTGAACGACGCCTTGTGCGCCGCACGCTCCTTGTACTTCACGCCCTTCTTGGCGGCAGCCTTCTCGGCTGCGGGGACGAAGTGGATCACCTCGACCTTGCCGCCGATCTTCTCGACCGCCTCGATCGCACCCTTCGACGCGCCGTCGACGGTGAACGAAAGGACCGTGGTCAGCTCACCCTTGGCGAGGAGGCGGACGCCGTCCTTGCCGCCACGTGCCAGGCCAGCGGCCTTGAGCGCGTTGTGGTCGAGCGTGGCGTTCGCCTCGATCTTGCCGGCATCGACCGCGAGCTGGATCGCGCCGAGGTTGACCTCTGCGAAGTCCTTGCGGAAGATGTTGTTGAAGCCGCGCTTAGGCAGACGCATGTGGAGCGGCATCTGGCCGCCTTCGAAGCCGGCGATGGACACGCCCTCGCGGCTCTTCTGGCCCTTCTGGCCGCGGCCGCCGGTCTTGCCCTTGCCCGAGCCGATGCCGCGTCCGACGCGCATCTTGGACTTACGGGCACCTTCGTTATCGCGGAGTTCGTTGAGCTTCATGGTAATGCACTCGCTTTCGCTTGTTACGCGCTGGTTGAAAAACCGGGGTTGGATTCTGGAATAAGAAAGGGGGCCGTTAGCCCCCTTTCCCGTATTTGTCACGTGGGTCGTGAAGGCTCAGCCTTCGACCGACACCATGTGCTGCACCTTGCGGATCATGCCGCGGACCTCTGGGCTGTCTTCCAGCTCGCGGGTCTTGTGCATCTTGTTCAGGCCGAGACCGACCAGCGTTGCGCGCTGGTCCTTCTCGCGGCGGATCGGCGAACCGGTCTGCGTGATCTTGATGGTAGCCATGATCGCTTACTCCGTGATCGCAGCTGCATCGGCCTCGGCGGTCTTCGAACCACCATGGCCGAGCAGGTCGGCGATCTTCTTGCCGCGACGCTGTGCGACGGCCTTGGGCGAGGTCTGCTCGCCAAGGGCTTCGAACGTTGCGCGGATCATGTTGTAGGGGTTCGACGTGCCGACCGACTTGGTCACGACGTCTGCGACACCCAGCGACTCGAAGACGGCGCGCATCGGGCCACCGGCGATGATGCCCGTACCCTGAGGCGCCGACCGCAGCGTGACCTTGCCGGCACCGAAGTGACCGTTGCCGTCATGATGCAGCGTGCGACCGTCCTTGAGCGGAACGCGAACCATCTTCTTCTTGGCAGCTGCCGTCGCCTTCGAGATGGCTTCCGGCACTTCGCGTGCCTTGCCATGGCCGAAGCCTGCACGGCCCTTGCCGTCGCCGACGACGACGAGTGCTGCAAAGCCGAAGCGCTTGCCGCCCTTGACCGTCTTCGAGACGCGGTTGATGTGCACCAGCTTCTCGATCAGCTCTTCGCCGCCATCGTCCGAACCCGGACGACCGCCACGATTGTCACGACCGCCACGACCGCCATCGCGACCACCACGGTTGCCACCGGGGCCACCGCCGCGATTGCCGCCGGGGCCACCACGACCGCCACCGCCACCGCCGCCGCCACCGGGACGACCACGGCCACCGCCGCTGTTGCCCTGGTACCCGGTGCTCTGGGGCACGTTCCCCGTAACGTTCTGGGCCGTGACGTCCTGTGCGGTCGTCTCGGGTGCGATTACCGCTGGCGTGTTGTTTTCGTCAGCCATGTCTTAGAACTCCAATCCGGCTTCGCGCGCGGCATCGGCAAGAGCCTTCACGCGACCGTGGTAGAGGAAGCCGCCGCGATCGAACACGACCTGGGTCACGCCCGCTGCCTTGGCAGCCTCGGCGACGCGCTTGCCGACCGAGGTCGCCGCATCGATGTTGGCGCCGGACGTGCCGCGCACGTCCTTCTCCAGCGTCGAGGCCGAAGCAACCGTCGTGCCGGCGGCATCGTCGATCACCTGGGCATAGATGTGCTTGCCCGAGCGATGCACGGACAGGCGCGGACGGGTGCCGGCGCGTGCGCGCAGCGCGGTACGGTTGCGGCGACGCCGCTTGGCGAAAAGAGAAAGTCCCTTGGTCATTACTTCTTCTTCCCTTCCTTGCGGAAGATGAACTCGCCGTCGTACTTGATGCCCTTGCCCTTGTACGGCTCGGGCTTGCGCCACTGACGAATCTCCGCGGCCAGCTGGCCAACCATCTGCTTGTCCGAACCCGAGATCTCGATCGTCGTGTTGTCCGGCGTCTTCACCTCGATGCCCTCGGGCACGTCGATGTTGACGTCATGGCTGTAGCCGAGCTGCAGCTTGAGGTTGCGACCCTGGGCTGCGGCACGATAGCCGACGCCGCTGATCAGCAGCTTCTTGGTGAAGCCTTCCGACACGCCGGTGACCAGGTTCTGCACCATGGTCCGCTGCATGCCCCAGAACGCGCGGGCGCGCTTGGTGTCGTTGGCCGGCTGCACCGAAATGCCGCCGTCTTCGATCGTGTAGCTGATCTCGTCGCGAAGCGGCATCTTCAGGGTCCCCTTGGGGCCCTTCATCGTCAGCTGCTTACCCTCGATCGTCGGCGTGATGCCCGCCGGTACGGTGACCGGCTTCTTACCAATACGGCTCATCAGAACACCTCCGCGAGGACTTCGCCGCCGACGTTCTGCTCACGTGCTTCGGAATCCGAAAGCACGCCGCGGGGCGTCGAGACGATGGTGATGCCGAGGCCGTTACGGACGCGGGGAAGTTCCTGCGAGCCGGAATAGACGCGACGGCCGGGCTTCGAGACGCGCGCGACATGCTTGATCGCAGGCTGGCCCTCGAAATACTTCAGCTCGATGCGAAGGCCGGCCGCGGGGCCCATCTGCTCTTCGCTATAGCCACGGATATAGCCTTCACGCTGCAGAACGTCGAGCACGCGGACGCGCAGCTTCGACGCCGGAGTCAGGACGGAGTCCTTCTTCGCGCGCTGGCCATTACGGATACGGGTGAGCAAATCACCCAGGGGATCGGTCACTGCCATGATGTAGTCCTTACCAGCTCGACTTCGTGACGCCGGGGATCAGGCCCTTGTTGGCCAGATCGCGCAGCTGAATACGGCAGAGCCGGAACTTGCGGTAATAGGCGCGCGGGCGACCGGTCAGCTCGCACCGGTTACGGATGCGGGTCGGGTTCGCGTTGCGCGGGATTGCCGCCATCTTGAGGCGAGCGATCAGACGCTCACCATCGTCGAGCGTCTTGTCCGCTGCGATCGCCTTCAGTGCCGCGTACTTCGGGGCATACTGCTTGACCATGCGCTTGCGGCGCTCGTTCTTGTTGACTGAACTCAGTTTCGCCATCGACTTAAGTTCTTTCTTTCCTGAAGCGCCGCCCGTGACACGAGGTCAGGGGCGGCGGTTGGTAGTTAAGCTGCCTTCTTCTCGTCGGCAGCGTCGTCTTCGATCGGGAACGGGAAGCCGAAGAGACGGAGAAGCTCGCGAGCCTCGTCGTCGGTCTTGGCGGTCGTCGTCACGATCACATCCATGCCGCGGACCTTGTCGACCCGGTCATAGCTGATTTCTGGGAACACAATCTGCTCCTTGATACCGCAGGCATAGTTGCCACGGCCATCGAAGCTCTTCGGGTTGAGACCGCGGAAATCGCGGACGCGGGGAAGAGCGATCGTGATGAAACGATCGAGAAACTCGTACATGCGCTCGCGGCGAAGGGTAACCTTCACGCCGATCGGCATGCCTTCACGCAGCTTGAACTGCGCGATCGACTTCTTGGCCTTCGTCACGACGGGCTTCTGGCCGGCGATCAGCTCCATTTCCTGGGCTGCCTGGTCGACCTTCTTCTTGTCCTGCGTCGCTTCGCCGACACCCATGTTCAGCACGATCTTGTCGATCCGGGGGATCTCCATGACGTTCTTGTAGCCGAACTTTTCGGTCATCGCCTTGATGATCGTCTCATCATACATCTTCCGCATGCGCGGCGTGTAGGCGGCCTCAGTGCCAGCGGCGGTGTTCTGATCAACCATTGATCTTCTCCCCGGTCTTGACGGCCACGCGGACCTTCTTGCCATCCTGCTCCTCGAAGCGGACGCGGGTCGGCTTGCCGTCCGCGGTCACGTGAGCGACCTTCGAGACGTGCATCGGTGCTTCCTTGCGGACCAGGCCACCCTGCGGGTCACCCTGGGTCGGCTTGGTGTGGCGCACGGCGACGTTCACGCCCGAGACGACGACCTTGTCGATCTTCGGCATCGACATCGTGACTTCGCCGGTCTTGCCCTTGTCCTTGCCGGACAGGATGATGACCTTGTCACCCTTCTTGATACGCTGGCTCGCCATTACAGCACCTCCGGCGCAAGGCTGATGATCTTCATGTGCTTCTTGCCACGCAGCTCGCGAACGACTGGGCCAAAGATACGGGTGCCGATCGGCTCCTCGTTCTTGTTGACCAGCACCGCGGCGTTGCCGTCGAAGCGGATGACCGTACCGTCTGCACGGCGGATATCCTTGGCAGTACGAACGATCACCGCGCGGTGAACGTCGCCCTTCTTCACGCGGCCCCGTGGCTGCGCTTCTTTGATGCTGACGACGATGATGTCGCCAACGCCTGCAACACGACGCTTGGAACCCCCAAGCACCTTGATGCACTGCACCCGCTTCGCGCCGCTGTTGTCAGCGACGTCGAGATTGGACTGCATCTGGATCATGGATCCGTATCCCTTCTCTGTCTCTGGGGTCGATACCGACCGAACCCCGCCTAAAAAATCACCCCGCCGCGGACGAATCCGCAGCGGGGAGGAGCGGCCGCTTAGCCGTTCCCGTTTACGAAAACAAGAGCGCAGGGAGTTGCCCCCCTGCCCTCATGTTTGATTCAGCCCTCGGCCGAAGCCCGCTCCGGCGTCGCGTGGGTGTTGACCCGCTCGATCACCTTCCAGGTCTTCAGCTTGGAGATCGGTGCGGTCTCTTCGATCCGCACGGTCTCGCCCTGCTTGAACTCGTTGCTCTCGTCATGAGCATGATACTTCTTCGAGCGACGGATGATCTTCCCGTAGAGCGGGTGCTTCACCTTACGCTCGACGTTCACGACCACCGTCTTGTCGCCCTTGTCGGACACGACCAGACCGGTCAGCACGCGCTTCGGCATGATGTGTTCCTTACTTCGCGGCGTCAGCGCTGGTGCGCTGAGCCTGCAGGGTCTTGATGCGAGCGATGTCGCGGCGGACCTCACGAACGCGGCTCGGCTTTTCGAGCTGGTTCGTGGCGGCCTGGAAGCGCAGGTTGAACTGCTCGCGCTTCAGTTCGCCAAGCGACTCCGACAGCTGGTCGTCGCTCTTGGCCTTCATGTCGTCGATACGAGCCATGATCTTACTCGCCTCCCAGATGCGAGGTGTCGCCCAGGCGGGCAACGACCTTTACCTTGATCGGCAGCTTCATGGCCGCCCGCTCGAATGCCTCGGCAGCGATCTTGCCGTCGACGCCGTCGAGCTCGAACAGGATCCGACCCGGCTTGACTCGAGCGGCCCAGTATTCCGGCGCGCCCTTGCCCTTACCCATGCGGACTTCGGCTGGCTTTCCCGAGACCGGAAGGTCTGGGAAAATGCGGATCCACAAACGCCCCTGGCGCTTCATGTGACGCGTGATCGCGCGGCGGGCCGCCTCGATCTGGCGTGCGGTGATCCGGTCGGGCTCCATGGCCTTCAGGCCGTAGGAGCCGAAATTGAGCGAGAAGCCACTCTTGGCGTCGCCCGAAATCTTGCCCTTGAAGGCCTTCCGGAACTTGGTCTTTTTTGGTTGCAGCATGTCTGTTCCTGCCCCTTAGCGACGATCGTCGCGCTGCGGCCGCACGCCGGAGGTCTGAGCCTCCATCATGATGCGGTCGTACGACGTCGGATCGTTGCCGAGAATCTCGCCCTTGAAGACCCAGACCTTCACGCCGCAAACGCCGTAAGACGTGTGCGCCGTAGCCTCGGCATAATCGATGTTCGCGCGCAGCGTGTGCAACGGAACCCGACCCTCACGATAGCTCTCCGACCGTGCGATCTCGGCGCCGCCAAGACGGCCGCCGCAGTTCACGCGGATGCCTTCGGCACCGAGACGCATCGCCGACTGAACCGCACGCTTCATGGCGCGACGGAAAGCGATACGACGCTCGAGCTGATCGGCGATGCCCTGTGCAACGAGACGCGCATCGACTTCCGGCTTGCGGATCTCGACGATATTCAGCGACACGGTCGACGACGTCATCTTGCCGATCGTCGAACGCAGCTTCTCGATGTCCGCACCCTTCTTGCCGATGATCACGCCAGGGCGTGCAGCGAAGATGGAGATGCGGGCCAGCTTGGCCGGACGCTCGATCACAACCTTGGAGATCGCAGCCTGCGGCAGCGTCTTCATGATATATGCGCGGATCTTGAGATCCTCGAGCAGGAGCCGACCATAGTCGGCGCCTTCGGCGTACCAGCGGCTATCCCAGGTACGGTTGATCTGCAGACGCAGACCGATGGGGTTGCTCTTCTGACCCATTATGCTTCTTCCTGCTCGCGCACGACGATGCGCAGACGGCTGAATGGCTTGAGGATGCGGGTCGACTTGCCGCGGCCGCGGGTCGCGAAGCGCTTCATCGTGATCGACTTGCCAACCGATGCCTCGGCGACGACCAGCGAGTCGACGTCGAGGTTGTGGTTGTTCTCCGCATTGGCGATGGCCGAGGCCAGCACCTTGCGGGCTTCGATCGCCATGCCCTTGGTCGAGAAGGCGAGGATGTTCATCGCATCGCCGACCTTCTTGCCACGGATGAGCGCAGCCACGAGGCCGAGCTTCTGTGCGGAACCGCGGATCTGCGTACCGACCGAAAGCGCCTCGTTGTCCGCGACCTTGCGCGGGCTGACTTGCTTAGACATCAGCGCTTGCCCTTCTTGTCGGCGGAGTGGCCGGGGAAGTAGCGCGTGGGCGCGAACTCGCCCAGCTTCATCCCGACCATGTCCTCGTTGACCGAGACCGGCACGAACTTGCGGCCGTTATAGACGTTGAACGTGAGGCCCACGAACGACGGCAGGATCGTCGAGCGACGCGACCAGGTCTTGATCGGCGAACGCGCGTTGGTGTCCTGGGCGGTTTCTGCCTTCTTGAGCAGATGAAGGTCCACGAACGGACCCTTCCAGACTGAACGAGCCATGTTAGCCCTTCCTCTTCGTCGAATGACGCGACCGGATGATCATCTTGTCGGTCGATTTGTTGTGACGCGTGCGCGCACCCTTCGTCGGCTTGCCCCACGGCGTGACCGGATGACGGCCACCCGAGGTACGGCCTTCACCACCGCCGTGCGGATGGTCGACCGGGTTCTTGGCGACGCCGCGCGTCAGCGGACGAATACCAAGCCAGCGCGAACGCCCTGCCTTGCCCAGGTTCTGGTTCTGGTTGTCGGGGTTCGAAACCGCGCCAACCGTCGCCATGCAATCGCTGCGGATATAGCGCTGCTCGCCCGAGTTCAGGCGGACCATCACCATGCCCTTGTCGCGACCGACAACCTGCACATACGTGCCGGCCGAGCGAGCGATCTGGCCACCCTTCATCGGCTTCATCTCCACGTTGTGGACGATGGTGCCGACCGGCATCTGACCGAGTTCCATGGCATTGCCCGGCTTCACGTCGGTCTTCTTGGCCGCGAGGACCTTGTCGCCGACGGCCAGACGCTGCGGCGCCAGGATGTAGGCGAGCTCTTCGTCCGGGTACTTGACCAGGGCGATGAACGCGGTGCGGTTGGGATCATACTCGATCCGCTCGACAGTGCCTTCGACGTCCCACTTGCGACGCTTGAAGTCGATGTAGCGGTACTTCTGCTTGTGACCGCCGGCGATGCCGCGCGAGGTCACATGGCCCTTGTTGTTACGACCGCCGGTCTTGTGCTTGCCTTCGGTCAGCGCCTTGACGGGCTTGCCCTTCCAGAGCGACGACTTGTCGACCAGGATGAGACCGCGGCGTGCCGGCGATGTCGGATTATAATGCTTGAGTGCCATGGCCTCAGATCCCCGTCGTCACGTCGATGGACTGACCGTCCTTCAACGTCACGATTGCCTTTTTCATGTCCGAGCGCGAGTAGTTCGTGCCCTTCCACTTCTTGGTCTTGCCCTTCTGGACGAGCGTGTTCACGCCGACGACGTTCACGTCGAACAGCGCCTCTACGGCCGCCTTGATCTCGGGCTTCGTGGCGTCGTTGGACACCTTGAACACCACCGCGTTGTGCTCCGACAGGGTCGTCGTCTTCTCGGTGATGTGCGGGGCCAGGATAACGTCGTAATGACGATTATCGATGCCCGCCTTCTGCTTCTTAGCCATGGAAGCGCGCCTCCAGCTTTTCGACAGCGGCGCGCGTCAGCACCAGCGTGTCATGCTTCAGGATGTCGTAAACGTTCGCGCCGGCTGCCGGCATCACGTTCACTTCGTACAGGTTGCCCGCAGCGAATGCGAAGCTGGTGTCGACCATGTCGCCGTCGATGACGAGCGCACGCTTGCCGAAGCCGAGCTTGGCGAGATCGCCCTGCAGCGTCTTGGTCTTGCCACCCTCGACAGCCAGGCTGTCCATGATGACCAGCGAGCCCGCCTTGGCGTGGCTGCTGAGTGCCATGCGCAGACCGAGCGAGCGAACCTTCTTGTTCAGCGACGGGTTGAAGTCACGGACGCGAGCGCCGTGAGCCTTACCACCACCGATGAACACGGGCGCGCGACGATCGCCGTGACGTGCGGTACCGCCGCCCTTCTGGCGACCGAACTTCTTGCCGGTGCGAGCGACGTCTGCGCGCTCACGGGTGCCACGAGCCGTCTCGCGACGCTTCTCGAGCTGCCAGGTGACCACACGGTGCAGGATGTCGGCGCGCGGATCGAGACCGAAGATCTCGTCGTTGAGTTCGATGTCCGCGCCCTCGGTGCCGGCGAAAGATGAAAGCTTGATCTTCACGCTCAGCCCTCCTGGCCGTCGGCTGCAGGTGCGTCGGTCGTTTCGGCCGGCGTGTCTGCTGCGGTGTTGCTGTTGGCGGTCTTGAGACCGGCGGGGAACGGTGCGTCGGCGTGGCGCGCGACCTTCACCGAGTCCTTGACGAAGAGCCAGCCGCCCTTGGAGCCAGGAACCGAACCCTTGACGAACAGGAGACCACGCTCGACGTCGGTCGATACGATCTCGAGGTTCTGCTGGGTGCGATACTTGTCGCCCATGTGGCCGGCCATCTTCTTGTTCTTGAAGACCTTGCCCGGATCCTGGCGCTGACCCGTCGAACCGAGCGAGCGGTGCGAGACCGACACGCCGTGGGTTGCCCGCAGACCGCCGAAGCCCCAACGCTTCATGCCGCCCTGGAAGCCCTTACCCTGGGTCTTGCCCTGGATATCGACGATCTGGCCTGCGACATAATGGTCGGCCGAGATCTCGGCGCCAACGTCGAGCAGGCCGTCTGCGTTCACACGGAACTCATGGACGACAGCCTTGGGCTCCACTTCGGCCTTGCCGAAATGGCCGCGCTGCGGCTTTGCGACATTCTTCGACTTGGCAACGCCTGCACCAAGCTGGACGGCCGTGTAGCCGTCACGATCCATTTCGCGAACGGAAATGACCTGATTGCCTTCGAGTGCCAGAACGGTGACCGGCACGTGCCGACCATCTTCCTGGAACAGGCGGGTCATCCCCATTTTCTTCGCGATCACGCCAGTACGCATGATCTTGTCCCTTCCTAGACAGAGGCCCCGTCGGACTATTCCTCAGGGGCTTGCGGACCATGTCCGGAGCAAGCTCCTTGATGCATCCACCTGACCCCATCCCCGGCAAAAGCCCTGAATGGAGTCGGATCAACCCGGTAAATACGAAACGCGCCCCGTCCCGGGCTGGTGTTCCTGCTGACGCAGGAACGTGACGGGGGACGCTGCCCCGTCGGTTTGCACCGACGGCGGTATCCCAATGTCGAACGGCGCGGGACCGTTACCGGTCGACCGCGCCGCGCTCGCCCTTAGGCGAGCTTGATCTCGACGTCAACGCCAGCGGCGAGGTCCAGCTTCATCAGCGCATCGACCGTCTGCGGCGTCGGCTGGACGATATCCAGCATACGCTTGTACGTGCGCACCTCGAACTGCTCGCGCGACTTCTTGTCGATGTGCGGGCCGCGGTTCACGGTGAATTTTTCGATGCGCGTCGGAAGGGGAATCGGACCGCGGATGAGCGCGCCGGTGCGGCGTGCGGTGTCGGCGATGTCGCCGGTGGCCTGATCGAGCACGCGGTGATCGAACGCCTTCAGACGAATGCGGATATTGCTGTCCATAGTCCCTACCGATGCGAAAGAGCGGGCCCGTTTCCGGGCTCTTGCTGGTTGATGTTTAAACCGAAGGCGGGCCATTACGGGAGAGTCGCCGAAAAGGCAACTAGGGCGACGACGATTTTAGGCCGCCCATCGCGGCGGCGATAGGCTCCATGACTACCCTCACCCAACCCCTATGACGCTACCTCGGCCTAGGGCGGGCGCCCGATCAGCCGGATAACCGACGCCTACACGCGTCCTTTGGCGAAATGCTGTACTTCCCCTGGTAAGGTCACCCAGTGATGCATCGATTCCTCCCAGACAGAGCGAACGGGAGCTGGGAAAGCACGATCGGCAATTGCGCCCACGGCGACCCCGATCATCGACGGGTGCTTGACGGTCCTCGCATAGACCGTTGATCCGCACTCTGGGCAGAAGACCGTCTCGAAGCGATTGCCTTCGTCCGTCGCCCGCTCAAACCGTTTGCCCTCACCTCCGACTGTGAGCAGCTCCTCGGGATAATAGGCGAGAACACCAAAGGGCGATCCGCTTCGGCGCTGACAGGCGATGCAGTGACATGCCACCACGGCAGGCGATGGCCCCGGAAGCTCGACCGTGAGTCGACCGCACTGACATTGCGCACGCATAAGTCCCGCCCCCCGTGGCGTGCCTAATCTAGCCGTTTGCCAGACCCTGGCAATTGCCTGCTTGCCGCCCAACGCTCTGACGACGCTGCGGCCGCCCCCGAACACGAAAAAGCCCGGCCTCTCTCGCGAGAAGCCGGGCTCTTCGATCATCTCCCGAAGGAGAAGATGCTTACTTGTCGATCTGGCTGACGACGCCTGCACCGACGGTACGGCCGCCTTCGCGGATCGTGAAGCGCTGGCCCACGTCCATGGCGATCGGTGCGATCAGCTTGATGCCGAGCGACACGTTGTCGCCTGGCATGACCATCTCGGTGCCCTCAGGCAGCTCGACGGTGCCGGTCACGTCCGTCGTACGGAAGTAGAACTGCGGGCGGTAGTTGGCGAAGAACGGCGTGTGACGGCCACCCTCTTCCTTCGACAGCACGTAGACTTCCGAGTTGAAGTCGGTGTGCGGCTTGATCGTGCCTGGCTTGCAGAGCACCTGGCCACGCTCGACTTCGTCGCGTGCAACGCCGCGGATCAGCGCGCCGACGTTATCGCCAGCCTGGCCCTGGTCGAGCAGCTTGCGGAACATCTCGACGCCCGTGACCGTGGTCTTGCGAACGGTCGGGTGGATACCGACGATCTCGACTTCCTCGCCAACCTTGACGATGCCGGTCTCGACGCGGCCGGTGACAACCGTACCACGACCCGAGATCGAGAACACGTCCTCGATCGGCATCATGAACGGCTTGTCGAGCGGACGCTCGGGCTGCGGAATGTAGTCGTCGACAGCCTGCATCAGCTCGGTGACGGCGTCGGCGCCGAGCTTCTGGTTCGAACCCGACAGCGCGCAGGTTGCCGAACCCTTGATGACGGGGATGTCGTCGCCCGGGAAGTCGTACGAGCTGAGCAGCTCGCGGATTTCCATCTCGACCAGCTCGAGGATTTCCTCGTCGTCGACCAGATCGACCTTGTTCATGAACACGACCATGGCAGGCACGCCGACCTGGCGTGCGAGCAGGATGTGCTCACGGGTCTGCGGCATCGGGCCATCGGTCGCCGAAACGACGAGGATCGCGCCGTCCATCTGGGCTGCGCCGGTGATCATGTTCTTCACATAATCGGCGTGGCCCGGGCAATCGACGTGCGCGTAGTGACGGTTGGCCGTCTCGTACTCGACGTGTGCGGTCGAGATCGTGATGCCGCGCTCGCGCTCCTCGGGAGCCTTGTCGATGTTTGCGAAGTCGACAGCGGTACCGCCGGTCGTCTCGGCGAGAACCTTCGTGATCGCAGCGGTGAGCGACGTCTTGCCATGATCGACGTGACCGATGGTGCCGATGTTGAGATGCGGCTTGTTCCGCTCAAATTTTGCCTTGGCCATTGTTTCCTACCTTCTGATTCGTATTCCGGTGCCACACCGGGAACCGCGCGAACGCGGCCCCATAGCGGCTGTTAAAGCCTGACGCTAGCCCTACCCCCTTAAAGGGTTAGGCCAGTTTCGCCTTCACCTCGTCAGCGACGTTCTGCGGCACTTCATCATAATGCGAGAACTGCATCGAGTATTGCGCGCGGCCCTGCGTGAACGAGCGGAGCGAGTTCACATAGCCGAACATGTTGGCCAGTGGCACCATCGCCTCGACCGTCTGCGCGTTGCCGCGGCTGTCGGTGCCCTGGATCTGGCCACGACGGCTGTTCATGTCGCCGATGACGTCGCCCAGATAGTCCTCCGGGGTGACGACCTCAACCTTCATGACCGGCTCGAGCAGCGTGATGCCCGACTTCTGCGCGACTTCGCGCATTGCGCCACGTGCACAGATTTCGAACGCCAGAGCCGACGAGTCGACGTCGTGATACGCGCCGTCATACAGCACGATCTCGAAATCGATGATCGGGAAGCCGACCAGCGAACCCGACGCGGCGGTCTCGCGGAAGCCCTTCTCGATCGCGGGCAGATATTCCTTCGGAATGTTGCCGCCCTTGATCTCGTCCTTGAACGTGATGCCCGAACCGCGCTCGCCCGGCGTGACCTTGACCTTCACGCGACCGAACTGGCCGGTGCCGCCCGACTGCTTCTTGTGCGTGTAGTCGACGTCGACCGGCTTCTTCAGATATTCGCGATACGCGACCTGAGGAGCACCGACATTGGCCTCGACCTTGAACTCACGCTTCATGCGGTCGACCAGGATCTCGAGATGGAGCTCGCCCATGCCCTTGATGATGGTCTGGCCCGACTCGGGGTCCGACGACACGCGGAACGACGGGTCCTCGCGTGCGAGACGATTGAGCGCGACGCCCATCTTCTCCTGATCGGCCTTGGTCTTCGGCTCCACCGACAGCTCGATCACGGGCTCGGGGAATTCCATCCGCTCGAGGATGATCGGTGCGTTCATCGCGCAGAGCGTGTCGCCCGTGGTCGTGTCCTTGAGGCCTGCGAGAGCAACGATGTCGCCCGCGAACGCTTCCTGGATGTCCTCACGGCTGTTCGCATGCATGAGCAGCATGCGGCCGACCTTTTCCTTCTTGTCCTTGACCGAGTTGGTGACCTGCGATGCGGTCTCCAGCTTACCCGAATAGATGCGGGCGAAGGTCAGCGTGCCGACGAACGGATCGTTCATGATCTTGAACGCCAGTGCCGAGAACGGAACCTCGTCCGACGAAGGACGCTCGTCCGGCGTCACGCCGTCGAGCTTCAGACCCTGAATCGCGGGAACGTCGAGCGGCGACGGCAGATAGTCGACCACGGCGTCGAGCAGGGGCTGGACGCCCTTGTTCTTGAACGCCGAACCGCAGACCACGGGGACGAACGCCATGCTGAGCGTACCCTTGCGGATCAGCTTCTTGAGGTCGGCGACGCTGGGCTCGTTACCCTCAAGATAGGCTTCCATCAGAGCATCGTCCTGCTCGACAGCCATCTCGATCAGGTCGCTGCGATACTTCGCGGCCTTGTCGGCCATGTCCGCCGGGATGTCCTGATATTCGAACTTCGCGCCCAGGCTCTCTTCGAGCCAGATGATCGCGCGGTTCTCGACGAGGTCGACCAGGCCCTTGAAGCCGCCTTCCATGCCGATCGGCAGGTACAGGACCGCCGGGCGCGCACCGAGACGCTCGATGATCGAGTCGACGCAGAAGTAGAAGTCGGCACCGGTGCGGTCGAGCTTGTTGACGAAGCACATGCGCGGCACGCCGTACTTGTCGGCCTGACGCCACACGGTCTCGGACTGCGGCTCGACACCGGCAACGCCGTCGAAGCACGCGACCGCGCCGTCGAGGACGCGCAGCGAACGCTCGACTTCGATCGTGAAATCGACGTGGCCCGGGGTGTCGATGATGTTGATAAGGTGCTCTTCACCCTTACCTTCTTCGGCGCGCCACTTGCAGGTGGTTGCAGCCGACGTGATCGTGATCCCGCGCTCCTGCTCCTGCTCCATCCAGTCCATCGTCGCGGTGCCTTCATGCACTTCGCCGATCTTGTAGGACTTGCCGGTGTAATAGAGGATGCGCTCGGTCGTCGTCGTCTTGCCGGCGTCGATGTGCGCCATGATGCCGATGTTGCGGTAACGGTCGAGCGGATGGCTGCGGGCCATGATCGTGCTTCCTTAAGGATATGGGGAGCCGAACGTGCCGGCTCCCCAATATATAGGTGTTTGCGTTACGGGCGAAAGACCGCCCGTGACACGGTTACCAATGCTAGGCTTCGAAGCCCGCTGTTACCAGCGGTAGTGCGAGAATGCACGGTTGGCTTCTGCCATCCGGTGCGTGTCTTCGCGCTTCTTGACCGCGTTGCCGCGGTTGTTGGCCGCGTCCATCAGCTCGCCCGACAGCCGTGCGGCCATCGTGTTCTCGCTGCGCGAACGGGCCGCACCGATCAGCCAGCGGATTGCCAGCGCCTGTGCACGCTCGGGACGCACTTCGACGGGAACCTGGTAGGTTGCACCACCGACGCGACGCGAACGGACTTCGATGCCCGGCTTCACGTTGTTGAGCGCATCGTGAAAAACGCCGATCGGGTCGCGCTTGGCGCGGCTCTCGACGGTTTCGAATGCACCGTACACGATCAGCTCTGCGACGGACTTCTTGCCGTCCAGCATGACGCTGTTCATGAACTTCGACAGAACCTCATCCCCGAACTTGGGATCAGGCAGGATGACCCGCTTTTCGGGACGACGACGACGTGCCATTTTATATTCCTTCTAAACTTCAGCCTGTGTGATCAGATACCTGATCGGCTTACTTCGGACGCTTGGCGCCGTACTTGGAACGCGACTGACGCCGGTCCTTCACACCCTGTGTATCGAGCACGCCGCGCAGGACGTGATAGCGAACACCGGGAAGATCGCGGACACGACCGCCACGGATCAGGACAACCGAATGCTCCTGAAGATTGTGGCCCTCGCCCGGGATGTAGCTGATGACTTCGCGCTGGTTGGTCAGGCGAACCTTGGCCACCTTGCGCAGAGCCGAGTTCGGCTTCTTCGGGGTCGTCGTGTAGACGCGCGTGCAAACGCCACGCTTCTGCGGGTTGGCTTCCATCGCAGGGACCTTCGACTTGGCCTTCTGCGGATCGCGGCCCTTGCGGACCAGCTGGTTGATCGTCGGCATTGAAGCCTTCACCTTTCAAATGGTTACTTTGCTGGAGCCATTGAGGCGCCTGAGAATACAAAAAGGACCCTAGGAAGCGCAAAACGCTCCTCAGGCCCTGGAATGCATCCAGCAATGTTCAAGCATGCCCGGCGGGAAAGACTCCCGAAGAACAGGGCGCGCCTATAGGTCAGGAGTCAGCCGCGGTCAACACGGGGATCACCCCCCCTGCCCTGAAGCCGACGCCAGATTGGTTGCACGTTCGACAATCGTGCATCGGGCATGAACAGGTGCTTGCCCTGCCGCGGACATGGCGCTAGAGCCCGCCACCGCACAGGAGTGTAGCTCAGTTGGTTAGAGCGTCGGTCTCCAAAACCGAAGGCCCTCGGTTCGAATCCGAGCACTCCTGCCATATCTTCTCACATCGCCGTCGATATGCATCTCTGACCACCGGGTCAGTGATCAGCAAAGCCGCCTCCATCGCGATTGCACAAAACGCATTTCATAATGCAATTTGCGCAGTTGTGAAATCCGCTGCTGCGATGCACAAAGACTGTGCCTTTCAGGCATCCTCTCCTAAAACTTTTACGGCCGGTCTTTGACCGGCCTTTTTTTTGGTCTGCGCGCTGATATACCGATGACGGTCCGTCACGCCGGCAAACATAACAGAAACGCAGGAGAGGCGCCGCCGGCAAGACCGGCACCGGTTGACGGCCGGCGGGGGAGAGGGCGCAAACGCCCGCCCCCGCGCCTTCCGGTCCCGCCTTCCACGCATCCCCTTATGCTTCCAACCGTGTGCGAAAGGCCGGTGCATCGCGGCTTACGCGCTGCCGAGTCGGGCCATAACGGGCACGCCTGGCGGACGCTGCCGCCCCGCCCCTTGCGTTCCGTCGGCGTGGAAGCTATCTGCGCCGCCATCCGACAGCGAGACGGACGCATGCCCGACCCCTTTGACGGGGCCCTATTGATGGGGCGACCCTTCACAGGGAGCGGGTTATGGGTCTATGCCTCGCTTCTTTTCATGTCTCCATCAGGCGGGTTCGAACAGCACCGTGGCTAAAACGTCCCCACTCGAATTCATCCGGCAGGTCCGCACCGAAACCTCGAAGGTTACGTGGCCGACGCGTCGCGAGACGATCATGACCGGGGTGATGGTCGTCATCATGACGACGATCCTCGCGCTCTTCTTCTTCGGCGTCGACTCGATCCTTCAGGCGATCGTCACCGCCCTCCTGAAACTCGCTCAATAAGGTCCGCACATGGCGCGCTGGTACATCATTCACGCCTATTCGGGTTTCGAGGGCAAGGTCCGCGACTCGATCATGGCAGAGGCGACCCGTATGGGTCTCGAACAGCTCGTCGAGCAGATCGAAGTCCCTACCGAGACGATCACCGAGGCCCGCCGCGGCAAGAAGATCGCGGTCGAGCGTAAGTTCATGCCGGGCTATGTGCTCGCCAAGCTGAACATGAACGACGACGTCTATCACCTCGTCAAGAACACCCCCAAGGTGACCGGCTTCCTCGGCAGCATGGGCAAGCCGCAGGCGATCAGCGAGGCGGAAGCCACGCGGATGCTGAACAGCAAGGAAGAGGCCGCGGCCGCTCCCAAGCAGAAGGTCAAGGTCGACTACGAAATCGGCGATCAGGTCAAGGTGCTCGACGGTCCGTTCGCGAGCTTCAACGGTCTGGTCGAGGAACTCGATTTCGACCGCAGCCGCGTCAAGGTGTCGGTGTCGATCTTCGGTCGCGCGACCCCGGTCGAGCTCGAGTTCGAGCAGGTCGAACGCTCGAAGTAATCACCGCCTGAGCCTGAGGGCTCAGTCTGGACAATCGATCATGGGCCTGATGCTGCGACGCCACGGCATCAGGCCTTTTCGTGTGCGTTTGAAAGCCGTACCCGCGCCGTAAGCCCGTGCCCGGCATAAGCGAGAAAGCCGCGCAGCATGTGGCGCAGGCGGAACCTGTGAAACCGCCGGATATAGGGAAAGGGCCGCGTCCCCGCGCGGGTCTCGCCGAGCGCATCGCCAAGGTCGCGGCGGATCGCCCCCAGGATCCGCCGGTCGCTCAGGATGTGCTTGGCGTAGAGCGCGCCGTCGCCATAGCCATAGCCCGCGAGCAGCGCGATCACCTGATCGGGCCGGCAGCGCCCGTGATGATGCTCGACGACGAAATACGGGTCATAGGCGACGACCACCCCGGCCGCGATCGCGCGGAACAGGAAATCCGTATCCTCCGCCGCCACGAACCGCGCGCCCGCGCCGAACCGCGTATCGAACGGCCCCGTCCGCGCGATGACGTCGTGCGTGAAGGCAAGGTTCGCGCCCATCACGAACCCGCCGGGAAACGCGCCCGGCACCGGCTCCATCGGATGATCCTCAAGCTTCAGCGTCACCGGCAGGTCTGCGGCATCGCCCGGCAGGATCCGCCCGCCGACGATCGTCGGCGTCGCAACCCCCGCGAACCGGCGGACCAGCGCGAGCAGATAGTCCGGCTTGAGCACGCAATCGTCGTCGGTCATCGCGACGATCCGCCCGCGGACATGCGCCAGCCCCAGATTGCGCGCCCGCGCCAGCCCCGCGAGTGGTTCGGCCAGCAGCAGCACGGGAAACGCCTGCTCCGCCTGCCAGGCCGCCAGCCGCGCCGCGGTGTCGTCGCGGGACCCGTTGTCGACCACCACCATTTCGACCGCCACGTCCCCCGCAACGCCGACCGCGCGCGTCACCGAGTCGAGCGTGCGCGACAGCGACGCCCCCCGGTCGCGCGTGCAGATCAGCACACTGACGTCGATCATTCGCGCAGCAGCAGCGGCGACGGCGCGGTCCAGGCGGCGATATAGGCGGACAGCTTGCCATAATCATTGTCGAGCGCGACGTGTGGGATGCCCAGCAGCAGCGCGAGGATATGCGCGTGCAGCCGGTCAGTGACGATCTGCCGCCCGCGCGACAGGAGCGTCAGCCCGCGCGCGACCCGCGCATAAGCCAGTCGCTCATAGTGCGCAGGACGCGGCGCCCCCACCTCCCATACGGGCAGCACGCCGTCCTCCAGCCAGTCGAGCACCACCGCCCCCTCCGGCACCGGCCCGCGATCCCCCGCCACGCGCTCGTCATCGGTCCGCATCAGCATCAGCAGGTCGCAATCCGCCGGCCCACGCGGCTGCGCCCCCAGCGCGAACGCGGAATCGGGCGCGAGCGTGACCGGGCAGGACAACCGCTGTGCGAGGTCGAGGCTCTGCGCATCGCGGACATAAAGGTGGAAATCGGGGTGCGCGGCGACGCAGGCGGCGAAGCGGTCGAGCCCCTCGCCGGCGCGGAAATGGATCGACTGGGGCAGCTGGACGATCGTCCGGTCGCGAAACTCCGCCAGCATCGCCTCGCGAAAATGCTGATGATGCGGCCAGATATCCCCCAGATTGCCGCCGCCGTGCAGGAACACGACCCCCGCCGGGCTGTCGCGGCGAAACGCGTCCGCGTCGAACGCGTCCCAGGTACAGACATGATCGGGATCGCGCCCGGTGATCGCGCGGAGCATCGCGATCTCGCCCAGCCAGATCGCGCTGTCGCCGACATTGGCGTGATCGGGAAAGTCGAGCAGCGCATAGCGGTCACCGGGCCCCACATGCCGCCGGTACAGCGCCGCCAGCGCCGCCTGCTGCACCGTAACGACGTCATCGCCCCGTATCCGTGCAGACATAGTCACGCGACCATCTCCGCCTTGGCCGCGCATACCTCCGCATACAGCGCCTCGCACCGGTCGAGCCAGCGGTCGCGCGTGAACAGCCGTTCGACCCGCGCACGCGGTACATCGCGCGGGATCGCCATCGCCGCAGGGATCGCCGCCGCCAGCCCCTCGACGTCGCCCGGCGCTGCAAGGCACCCCGCCTCGCCCACGACCTCGCGCGCGGCTCCCATGTCGAATGCGGCGACCGGCAGGCCGCACGCCATCGCCTCCGCCGCGACCAGCCCGAACGGCTCGTCCCAGCACGGCGTGAACAGGAACACCGACGCCTGCCCGAGCGCCGACGCCAGCGCCGCGCCGTCCAGATGTCCGCCATAACGGACGTCGGGTCCCAGATGCGGCGCGACCTCGGCCGCCCAATAGTCCGGATCCTCGATCTGCCCGTACAGCGTGATCGCCACACCCGCGCGCCGTGCCGCCTGTACCGCCAGATGCGGCCCCTTGTTCGGCGTCATCCGTCCCGACCAGACCGCGCTGCCGTCCCCTGCGGGCGAGAACCGCCACGCGGCGGGGTCGATGCCGTTGTGCAGCACCGACGCCTCGGCAGGCGCGCCGTCCGGCCACCAGGCGCTCAGCTGCGACTGCGACGTCACCGTCAGCCGGTGCGTCGGCGACGGGCTCGCCTTCACGAACCAGTGCAGCGCGTCATAGGGCGGCACGTGGAGCGAGGTGACGGTCGGCACGATCGCGGTCCGCTGCGGCTCGATGGGGAAGCGGCTCAGGCTGTTGTTGTGCACCACGTCGAACCGGCCCGCCGCGATCCTCTCGCACGCCGCGATATAGCCCTGGTCGACGTGCGCGATCAGCGGCGCCGACCCGCGATGCTCGGCCCAGGGAAACACGCGCTCGTAATGCTGGGGCAGCACCGGATCGATTGCGAAACGGGGATCGCTGTCGCCGCTCGCGAACAGCACGACGTCATGACCGCGTGCCTGCAGCCCTTCCGCCAGATACCAGCTGTGCGATTCCATCCCGCCCATGAACGGCTGCGCGATCCGCTGGCGGACGTGCGAGAGCAAAGCGATCCTCACGCCGCCGCAGCACTCGCAGCGACACGCTCTTCCAGCAGCCGGATGACGCTTGCGGTATTGGCATAGGGCTGGTGGCTCTGCTGTCCGGTCAGCGCGAGATCCGCGTCATCAGGGCGGCGGAGCACGCGGATCGGCTGGCCGGGCCGGTCGTCGATCAGCCCCATCAGCCGGAATGCGTGCAGCCAGTGCCCCATTGTCCGATAGCCCCAGCGCGCCTCGAACAGCTCGGCATTGCGGATCACACTGTCGAGATGATGGACCGGCGGCATGTGGTGCGGGTGATATTGATGATGCGCCAACCCGCCCTTGATCCACGCGATCGGCACGCCCGCGGTGTCGAGCACCTTGCCGAAATCGGTATCCTCGCCGCCATAGCCGTTATAGCCCTCGTGGAACCCGCCGACCGCGAGGAAGGTCGCACGCCGCATCGCGAAGTTGAGCGACCAGAAACAGCGATAGTCGCCGCACGCCTCGATCCCCTCGGCAGGCGGGCCGCGTCGGTCCGAATGCCGCACCGCGACTGCCGCGAAATCCTCGCTGCGCCAGTCCCCCTTCGTCGCGCCGCCCGGCAGGTACATCACCTCGCCCATCAGCAACCCGTCGTAGGTTGCAAGGTGCCCGGCATAGTCCGCGACCAAGCCCGGCGCCGGGATACAGTCCATGTCGAGGAAGATCAGCCCCTCCCCCGTCGCAGTCCGCGCCGCCAGGTTGCGCGCAGCGGCGAGCGGCAACGCCTCGCCCGCGATCATCAGCTGGCGGACCGGAAAATCCGTCTCGGGCAGGACATAGGGCTCGTCCTGCATCACCGCGACGATCAGCTCGCGCGGCGGGGTCGTCTGTCGCGTGAGCCCCAAAACCAGATTGTAGAGATGCTCGGCCCGCCCCTTGGCCAGCGTGACGATCGAGATAGCGGACATGGGCAGGGCTCCAATGGGATCGGGGGGACAGGACGGAACAGGGTAATGACGGGGGCAGAACGGATCAGGCCGGGTGCGGTGCCGTACCCCAGAGCCGCGCCGCCAGCGCCTCGAGCCAGCGCGCGGCATCGTCGGCGGGGGCATCGGCGATCATCGCGCGCTGCCGTTCGGGACGGTGCTGCGCATAGGCGGCGTCGATCGCCTGCGTCCACGCGTCCGCCGACGACGGCAGATGCGGCCGGATGCACGCGACCCCCGCCGCGCCGAGCGCGTCCGCCTTGCGGTGCTGCTCGTCGAAATAGCGCCATTCGGGCACGGCGATCCACGGCCGCGCCGCCGCCAGGATCTGCTGGCAGGTCGTGTTGCCCGTCGACGCGATCACCAGATCCGCCGCCGCGACATAGTCCGCCGCATTCTCCACCCAGCCGCGATGTTCGATATTGGCGGGCTCGGTCGCATGCCAGTCGCGCACGACCGGCCCGATCGTGATCCAGCGCGCGGCAGGCCGGCTGCGCGCGCCGACGCCCAGCGGCGCCTGCCCGAACCCGCTGCCGCCGCCGCCGGCCATGACGAGGATCATCTCCTCGCGCTCGCCAATCACCAGCCGCTCCCGCGCCGCGCTCCGGTCGGGGCCCCGCGTATCGACCCCCAGCCCGCCCGCGAAACACGTCTTTTCGACCATCGCCGCGTCCCAGTCGGGCTGGGCGAGATCGACGTGGAACGCGGCGAGCAGCCCGGCGGCGCCGTCATAGGCCGCGCGGTGCCCGGCATCGCCGCGGTCGCCATGCTGCAGCACCTTGACGTGCGGGACGCTGCAGATCCGCGCCAGCTGTGCGATCTCCGCCGACACGTCGCAGATCATCAGCGCGGGGTCCGCTTGCGCGAACCAGTCGGCGATCGTCGCCATCGCGCTTCGGATCCCCGGCCAGCCGAGCGGCGCGCAGTGCAGCGTCGCCGGCGTCGCGACCCAGTCCATCGCCACTTCCTGCCCGGTCGGTTCGAACAGCGACGGGATCGTCACGATCCGCGCCTGCGCCGGCAGCGCGGGGAAGATGTCGTCGCGCGCGCAGAATATCGTCACGGGACGCGACGGCGGCAGCGCCTGCAGGATCGCGGCACAGCGTTCCGCATGCCCGCGACCCTGATGGTGGACGAAATAGCCGAACGGACGCGTCATGCCGCGACTTGCACGGCCGGCGTGGTCAATCCGAGCCGTGCCAGCCCCTCGACCAGCCCGGCGGCATGGTTGCGCGTGGCGCGATGCAGCCCGGGACGCGCGGCAAGCGTCGCCAGTTCATCACTCGCATTGGCGACGACAATCGCGAACCCGCATGCGTCGAGCATGTCGAGGTCATTGCCGCTGTCGCCCGCTGCAATGCAGTCGTCGAGCGTCAGTCCCAACCCGGCCGCATAGGCCGCGATCGCCGCCGCCTTGCCGCCGCCGGGGGACAGCACGTCGATCAGCCGGCCGTGCGAGAACACGACCCGCGCTGCAAGCCCCGCCTGCGCCAGAGCCGCGCGGATCTCTGCAGCGTCGGCGGCGTCGCCAAAGAAGCTGAGCTTGTGCGCGCCCTCGGTAACGACCGGCTGGGCACAGATGCCGAGCGGGGCAATCGCCGCGCGTACCGCCGCCCGGTCCCAGTCCTTATCGAGCGCGGCAGTGAACGCTGCGCAGCACTGCCACCCGCCATGCGCCGCTGGACGGAGGATCCGCGTCCCGACGTCGACGATGAATGCGTCCGGCTCGGGCAAATGCCACTGCGCCAGCACCGCGCGCGCCTCGGCGAAGCTGCGCCCCGTCGCGACCACGAACGGCAGGCTGCTGCCATGCCGCCAGCGTGCGAACGCCGCTGCGCCGTCGACCGACCCGGTCAGCGTATTGTCGATGTCGCAGGCCAGCAGAGCGGGTTGGCGCCGTAATGCCGCATAGATCCCGACAGCCGACCCGGCATAACGCCGCCAGTCATACGCCGCATTCCCCACGCGTGCCGCCCGGCTCAGCCGCGCATGAAGTCCGGCGTCTCCGATCACCGCGCGGCATGCCGCAGCGATTCCCGCCTCGTCGCGCGGATCGACCAGCAGCCCGTGACCGATCTGCGCGACGATCTCCGCTGGCCCTCCGTTGCGGGTCGCGACGACCGGAACGCCGGCCGCTGCCGCTTCGATCAGGGTCAGCCCGAACGGCTCGTGCAGCGCCGGGTTGACGAACACGCCGCCTGCCGCCGCTCGCCGGTACAGCGCGGTGACGTCCGCCGCATCGTGCCGCGGCGGCAAGGCAAAGCGCCCACGCAGCGCAGGACTAGCGGCAAGCGCCTGCAGTTCGCCCAGCACCGCCCGTTCCTCGCTCGACGATTGGCCCCCATGTTGCCCAGCGAGGATCACCAGATTCGCACGGTCGTGCAAAACCGGATCCGCCGCGAACGCGCGAACAAGGGCCGCGAGGTTCTTCTTCGCCACCGGTCGCGCGATCGCCAGCAGGATCGGAAGATCCGGCCGATCGAGCCAGTCTTCCAAGCTGTCGACCAGCGTCACCGTGCCTCCTGTATCGGGACGGCGGGGTACGCCTGGCGGGACGCAGTGGATCCGGCCCGCGACCTCGACGCCATAGGCCGGGACCTGCCGTTCGGCCTCGTCCCGCGTCGATACGATCAGCGCGTCTGCCGCAGCGATCGCGGTGGTTTCCGCCGCAATCCGCGTGTCGAGTTCGGCTCCGCCAAGGCCCTGCCGCCGCTTGTCGATCGCCAGCGCATGCGGCGTGTACACGAACGGAATGCCGAACCGGCGGCGTGCCTCGATCGCGACCGCTGCGGCATCGGCGAAATGCGCATGGATGACGTTGGGCATGACCGCCTGTCCGGCGATGTGACGGCAAAACGCCTCGGTGAATGCAGGCAGGTCGGCGGCGAGCGCCTCCTTTTCGAGATAGCGGTCGTCGCCACTATCGACCCGGTCGATCGTCAACCTGTCGGTAATGCGCTCCGATCGCTGGCCATGCACGGATGGCAGATCCGCAGACCGGAACAACCGGGTAACGATCGAGACCCGGTCCACGCCGGGAAGCTCTGCCTGAACCAGCGCTGCGTCGACCACATACGCAAGATGCCCCCCGGAGTCGGCGGTAATGCCGAAGTCGATGGGCGGCGCTTTCAGGCAGCCCCCGAGGGCCAAATGGAGAATGAACAAGGCGACCCCGTATCGTTAGTATGGCGAAACGACACGCCACGACATTCGATCCCGGGGTGCGCGGTTATCGCGTTGCGCTATGTTAACCCTGTTGCAATCTGACGTTTTCTGCCGCTGCCGGACAGCGGCGCCCCGGCATGTCTGCATGCCCGGGGCGCCCGTTTATGTCACCGCACCGGGTCGAATGCGAACAATGCGGTCGGCAGCGATGCCGGCGCACCCGGCTTGAACCAGCTGGTGTCCTGGATATGGCTCGCGGTCACATAGATCCGCCCGTCGGGCCCTTCGGAGAAGGTATCGGGCCAGCGCAGCCGCTTGTCGGTCAGCACCGGCTCGACGTGATCGCCGACCAGCCGCGTGATGCTGTCGTCGGTGGGCGACGTGATGTACAGCACCCCCGCCTTGCTCATCCACAGACCGTCCGCGACATGCGTCTCGGCGATGGTCTTTACCCCCGCCGCCTGCTGCGCTGCGCTCACGCCCTCGCGGAGCAGCCCGGTATCGATCGCGTACAGCGTCTTGCCGGTGAGTGCCTGGTAATACAGCGTTTTGCCATCGTTCGAGATCGCGATCCCATCCGCGGAGAAGGCCGGCTGGCGGCCATCGGGGCGGACCAGCGGCTTGCCGTCGGTCATGACCGTCACGCTCTTGTCGATCTGCGTCGAGCCATGCCCGTCGAGCGCGCGCATACCCTTGCCGCTCTCCAGGTCGATCACGATGATCGCGCCGCGCGTGCCCGAATCGGTGATGTAGCCGGTCTTGCCGTCGGGCGAGAAGCGGATGTCGTTGAGGTACGTACCCTGCAGCGCGACATCGGGCGCGACCTTGATCACCTTGGTCACGCGGTTCGTCGCCAGGTCGATCCTGACCAGCTTCGGCGCGCCCTCGAGCGGCTTTTCGTTACCCGGCGCGCCGGGATCGAGCACCCACAGATTGCCGTGCCCGTCGGGCACGATCGACTGGACGCAGACGAAATAGTCGCCGACCGGCAATTCGCTGGCGCGGGCGTTGCGCCAGCTGTTCCACGTGTCGTCGGGATAGGCCTTGAGCTTTCCGTCCGGCAGCACCTCGGCGACCGAGATCGGCGCATCGTCGGTCCAGCGCGGAAAGTTGACGAACCGTCGTCCGTCTGCGGTCACCGCGACGCCGGTCACCTGGTGGTCGAACGTCGCCACCTGAGTCAGCGGGCTCGCCGCGGTCTTGGCCTGTGCGACGCCGGCCGCGGTTGCGGCGGCGGCGAGTGCGAACAGCGCGGCGCCTGCGAGAAGGGGTTTGAACTTGGACATGTCTTGGCTCCGGTAAATCGTGTCGGACAAGGTGGCGGGATCGCCGGTGAACAGCGTGACGAGCAGGTCGGCGACCGCCTCGGGCCGCTCACGCTGTGGAAAATGGCCGACGCCCGGCAAGGTGACGAAGGCAAAGGGGCCCGAGAATTTCTCCGGTACCGCGGTGGTCGCGCTCGGCGGGTTCACCCCGTCCTCCGCACCCTGAATGTACAGCGCGGGCAGCGACAGCGTCTCGCTCGCCTTTACCGCTTCCTCGAGCCAGACGCTCGCGGGATCGGGCGCCGCCTCGTCCCAGCGCGCGCGATAGCTGTGCAGCGTGACGTCGACCCAGTCCGGATTCCCGAACGCGCGCGCCACTCGCGCAAAGGTCGCCTCGTCGAACCAGCCCGGCGGCGACCAGTTGGTCCAGTGGACATGCGCGAACCCCCTGGGATCGTCGCGCACCGCCTGCGCGCCGCGCGCGGTGGCCATGAACCAGTGATACCATTGCCGCTGAGTCTGTTCGAACGGCGGTGTCGGCATGCCACCCAGTCGCGGCGGCGTCGCGAGCATCGCGATCCGCTGCACCCGCTCGGGCCAACCGACCGCCAGCGCCTCGGCGATGTTCGAGCCCCAGTCATGCCCCGCGACCATGAAACGCGCGATCCCCAGCCCGTCCATCAGCGCAATCGCGTCCATCGCCAGGACCGCGCTGTTGCCCGTGCGCGGCGCATCCGCCGCCACGAACCGCGTCTCGCCGAACCCGCGCAGCGTGGGCACGATCGTCCGCAGCCCGGCTTCGTGCAGCGCGGGCAGGACGTCGTCCCAGGTGGAGGAATCATCGGGCCAGCCGTGCAGCAACAACACCGCGTCGCCCTCGCGCGGGCCCGTATCGGTATAGGCAATTGCCAGCGTCGGCGTCGTCATCACGGGCATCTCAGCGCTCCGCCATCGGCAGGGCCACAACCGGCCCGAACGCACGATAGCGGGGCGAAGAGGCATGGGTCGTCGACGTCATGGCATTACTCGCTGCAAAAATGGGAGGGAGAAACTATTCCCCTCCCAACGCATCAGCGCTTCGCAGGAGCCATGGCGAACGCCGCCTTCAGCCGTGCCACCGCGAGATCGTTCGCATCCTTGGCGCCGCGCATGATCGTGCCCATGCCGAAGAATTCATGCGTCACGCCCGGGAAGGTGCGCTGTTCGACCTTGTCGCCCGCCGCGCGCATCGCCGCGGCCAGCGTCTCGCCGTCCGACCGCAGCGGATCGATCTGCGCGTTGATGATCGTCGTCGGCGGCAGCCCGCGCAGGTTCGCCCCGACCAGGTTCAGCCGCGGATCCTGCGCATCCGCCTTGCTGGTCTGGTAGTAATAACCGAACCACGGCAGCATCGCGCCGTTGAGCGGCTTCGCATTCGCCGAATCCCGGCGCGACGGCAGCGTCTTGCTGCTGTTGGCGATCGGATAGACCGAGACGATGTGCAGCGGCGCGGTCAGGCGATTGTCGCGGGCATAGATCGCCGTCGCGACCGCCAGATTACCGCCGGCGCTCTCGCCCGCAACCGCGATCTTCGCCGGGTTGCCACCCCATGCCGCGGCATTGGCCAGCGTCCAGCGATAGGCCGCCGCCGCGTCGTCATGCTGCGCGGGGAACTTGAACTCGGGCGCATGACGATATTCGACCGACACGACGATCGCATTCAGCGCCTTTGCCATCGCGCGCGGTGCCGCGTCATAGGTCGCGACATCCGCGATCACCCAGCCGCCGCCGTGATAATAGACCACGACCGGCAGGCCCTTGGCATTGGCGGCGCTCGCCGGCTTGTACACGCGGGCGAACTGCTTGGCGTCGCTGCCATAGGGCATGTCCTGCGTCGTCACCGATGCGTCGGGGGTCGTTGGCATGCCCTTCTGTGCCATCACCGCCTTGGCGCCATCGGCAGCCGAGGGCTGCTGGCGTGCTTCGGCGGGCGTCAGCGTCTCGATCGGCTTGCCGCCGAGACCGGCCAGCGCGTCGAGGACGGCCTGCATGTCGGGTGCAGCCTTGGCCGGCGCCATCTTCGTGGCGGGCGGCGGGGGCGGCGGCGGCGCGGTGTCGCTGCGCGCCGACTGGGCGAACGCGGTGCCCGGGATGATTACGAGCGTCGATGCAAACACGCCGGCGAGCAGCGTCCGTCGAATGGAATGTGTCAAAATTGCCTCCTGTATCATTGAGAGGCGCAACCCCGGCGGCGGCGTGGGAGTTGCTGTACGAAACCGGACGAAGACCGGATCGTATTGAATTCGTGCAGTGTTTCAGGGGGCGTGATGGCGGGCGACAATCGACTGGAGACCATCAACCGGGATGGGGCTGGCGACGCGTCGTCGGCACGCGGCACAGAAAACCGGCTGCTTCAGCGCTTGAGCCCCACCGACTTCGCACTGATCGCCCCGCATCTCGACCGCGTCCCCTTTGAGGTCGGCGCGTCGCTGACACGGGCGGGCGACCGGATCGAGACGCTCTGCTTTCCCGAGGAGGGGATCGCCGGCGTGCTCGACGCGCTCGAGGGCGATCATCGGTTCGCGGTCGGGCTGATCGGTGCGGAGGGCTTTGTCGGCTGGTCCGCACTACTCGGCGACGACCGCTCGCCCTATGACGTCGTGATGCGCGCCGAACAGGGCGTCGCGCTGCAGCTCCCGCTCGATCGCTTCCACGCCGCCGCCGCGCAGAGCGACACGCTGCAGCTCGCGCTGCTCCGTTTCGTGCAGGTGTTCATGACCCAGATGGGCCGCACGATCGTATCGTCGCTTGCGCATTCGATCGAGCGACGCATGGCGCGCTGGATCCTGCTCTATCACGATCGCATCCGCGACGACGCGATCTGCATGACGCATGAGGAGTTCCGCCTGATGCTCGGCGTCCGTCGCAGCAGCGTGACCGAAGCGCTGCACCGGCTCGAGGAGGAGCATGCGATTCGCTCGGTCCGAGGCCGCGTGCTGGTCCGCGACCGCGACATTCTGATGCGGATGGCGGGCGACACCTATGGCCATGCCGAATCCGAGTATCGACGCCTGCTCGGTTGAGCCGGTCGGAACATTTCGTGCACGGATCACGGAACGAGCCGGTCCGCATACCGTTCATTCAATGGGCGCCAACGGCCCGACCGGAGGGGCCATGCTGAAGCGTACCGACCATATCGACCTGCCGGGCGACACGCGCGCCGCACCGGCAAAACTGCCCGCGGCGATCGTCGTTGCCGAGCTGCTGACCGCCGGGATCGACCGTGCCATTCTGGTGGTCGAGGACGAGGCGCGCGCCGAGGCAATCGCCTGTCTCGCGGAGGGGTTCGCCCCTGCGATGACCGTCGTCCATCTCGTTGCGAGCGATGCGCTCCCCGGCGACTCCGCGCCGCCCAGCGCCGCCAATGTCGGGCGCCGGGTCGAGGCGCTGCGCCGTCTGCGCGCCGCGACCGCTACAGCCTCGACCGGCCCGATTCTCCTCGTCCTCTCCGCCGAGGCGAGCGCAGTCCGCTATCCAGCCCCCGCCGCGTTCGACGAGGCACCACCGGTGTTCCGCGTGGGCGACACGATCGACATCGCCGCGCTGCCCGCGCTCGCCGACACGATCGGCTACACGATCGATGACCGCGTCGACGAACCCGGCGAGATCGCGATCCGCGGCAGCGTCGTCGACCTGTTTCCAGCCGACCGCGCGAACCCTGCCCGGATCGAATTCGACGACGATTCGGTTATCACCGAAATTCGCAGCTATGACCCGGTGTCGCAGCGCAGCCTCGAGACGCTCGACGCGGTAATCGTCGGTCGCGCCTGCGAACCCGATCTAGGTGACGGCGTCGCGATCACCGAGCATCTACCCGACGCCGCGCTCCATTTCGACCCTCTGGTCGACGACCGCCGCACGCGCTTCCTCGCGCTTGCCGCCGACGGCACCGCGGCGCGTCAGGTCAAGGCCGCGCTGGTCGACGCCCGCGCCTGGAACAAGGCGACCGCCGGCCGCCAAATCCTCGCCACCGACACCCCGGTCGAACGCACCCCGCGCTTCATCGAGCGGCGCGATCCGGTCCGCGCATTCCGCCGCTTCGCGCGTTCGGTGATCGCCGACGGCCGGCTCGCGATCGCCGGGTCCGCGCGTGACCTCCGTTTCCTCGCATCGCGGCTCGGCGTCGACGCCGAACACGTTGACAGCCTTGCCGAGGCGGCGGCCGCACCCGTCGGTTCGGTGTCACTGCTCTGCGCTCCGCTCGACCAGGGCTTTGTCCATGCCGATCTCACCATCGTCGCCGCCGCCGATCTGCTCGGCAGCCGCGCACGACTGGACGACGGCCCCGGTGTTGGCGTTGCGGCCTTTGCCGAAGGTGCGACGCTGCAGACCGGCGACATTGTCGTGCATGAGGATCACGGCATCGGTCGCGTTCTCGGGGTCGAGGCGCTGCCCGACCTCGATGGCGTCGCGGCCGACGCCATCGTGCTCGACTATGCCAAGGGCGCCCGCCGGCTCGTACCCGTGCATGAAGCCGATCGCATCTGGCGTTATGGCGCAGACGCGGATGCGGTGACGCTCGACACGCTCGATGGCGGAAGCTGGACCAAGCGTCGCGCTGCGATCGACACCGCGATCGCCGAAAGCGCACGTGCGCTTCAGGCGGTTGCCGCCGAACGCGACGCGCGGACGACGCCGCCGATCGTCCCCGATGTCGCACTCTACGAACGGTTCGCTGCGGGCTTCCCCTTCGCCGAGACCCCCGACCAGGCGCGCGCGATCGCCGCGGTCCGCAGCGACCTCGCCAGCGGCAAGCCGATGGACCGGTTGATCGTCGGCGATGTCGGCTATGGCAAGACCGAGGTCGCAATTCGCGCCGCCGCGCTTGTCGCGCTGGCCGGTCGCCAGGTCGCGATCGTCGCGCCCACCACGGTGCTGATCCGCCAGCATCTCGAAACGTTCCGCACGCGCTTTGTCGGCACCGGGCTGGAGGTCGCTGCACTGTCTCGGCTGTCGACGCCTGCCGAGCGCAAGCGCGTCTGCGCCGGCCTCGCCGACGGGTCGATCGCGGTCGTGGTCGGCACCAGCGCGATCGGCGGCAAGGGCGTCGTCTTTGCCGATCTCGCGCTGGTCGTGATCGATGAGGAACAGCGGTTCGGCGCGAAGGCCAAGACAGCGCTGCGCGACATGGGCGCGGGTCACGTCCTCACGCTCAGCGCCACGCCGATCCCACGCACGCTTCAGTCGGCGATGGTCGGCATCCAGGCGATCTCGGTGATCGCGACGCCGCCCGCGCGCCGCCAGCCGATCCGCACCATCGTCGCGCCATTCGACGACGCCGCGGTCCGCAAGGCGCTCCGCCGCGAACGCGCGCGTGGCGGCCAGAGCTTCGTCGTCGTGCCGCGGATCGATGACATCGCCCCGCTCGCGAAGACGCTCGCGCGGCTCGTCCCCGAACTCGGCCTCGTCATCGCGCACGGCAAGATGGACGCCGCCGAGCTCGACGACGCCATGGCGGGCTTTGCCGCGGGTGACGGCGACGTGCTGCTCGCGACCAACATCATCGAGGCGGGGCTCGACGTGCCGCGCGCCAACACGATGATCGTCCACCACGCCGACCGGTTCGGCCTGTCGCAGCTCCACCAGCTGCGCGGCCGGGTCGGACGCGGCGGCCGGCGCGGCCAGATCCTGCTGTCGACCGACGGTGAGGCCATGATTGCCGAGGCGACGATGAAGCGCCTGCGCACGCTCCAGGCGTTCGACCAGCTCGGCGCGGGGTTCGCGATTAGCGCGCGTGATCTCGACATGCGCGGCGCGGGCGATCTGGTCGGCGAGGATCAGGCCGGCCACATGAAGCTGATCGGTATCGACCTCTACCAGCACCTGCTCGGCCGCGCGCTGAAGGCCGCGCGTGGCGAACCGGTCGATCAGTGCCAGCCGGTGCTCAATCTCGGCGTCGGCGGCATGCTCCCCGAGGCGTGGATCCCCGAAACCGACCTGCGGCTGACGCTCTACGGCCAGCTCGCGCATCTGACCGACATCGCCGCGCTCGACGCGTTCCAGGCCGAGCTCGAGGACCGGTTCGGCGCGCTGCCGGACAATGCCGTCCGCCTGCTCGAATGCGCGCGGATCCGCGCACTCGCCGCCGCCGCCGACATTCGCCAGATCGATGTCGGCCCGGGGGCCATCGCCTTCACCCCGGGGAATCCGACCGCCGCCCTTCCGGCGCCGTTCGAACCGGCGAAGCGCCGCTGGCTGGTCCGCGAACGGATCGAGGATCCCCTCGCCCGCCTCGATCGCGTCCGCGAGCTGCTGAGCGACCTGTCGGAGTGACGCTCAGCCGCCCGTGCGGCGCAGGAGATACACGTCCATGATCCAGCCGTGCCGGGCGCGCAGCCCGGCACGGCGTGTGACGATCTTTGGTCCAACCGTAGTAAGCGACCCGGCGATTAGCGCCTCTTGCGCCATGCCCAGATACGCCCCCCACCAGATCATGATGCCCTCGGGAGCGAGCGTCTCGAACGTACACGCTCCGTCGAGCATCACCGCCAGCGTCTCGACTCCCGCCGGCCACCCCTCCGCGCGCAGCCGCCGACCGGTGGTGATCGTCACCGGCGCGGCGAGCGTGTTGAGCGGGATCGCATGCGCCGCGGTCAGCGCCTGCAGGCTGGTGATCCCCGGCACCACGCTGACCCCGATCGACCGCCCTCCCGCGCGCAGCCGGTCAGCGATGCGCAGGCTGCTGTCGTAGAGCGACGGATCCCCCCAGACGAGGAACGCGACCCGTCCTCCGCCCGGCAGATGCTCTGCGATCTGCGCCGCCCACGCCGCCGCGATAGCGTCGTGCCACGCGTCCACCGCCGCACGGTACGGCACGTCCGCATCGCGCTCGGGCAGGTCGAACTCCACCACCTTGGCAGGCCCGGTCAGCAACGCGGTGCAGATCGTCCGGCGCAGATCAACCAGATCGGACTTCCCCGCGCCTTTCCGCGGAAGCAGGATCAGGTCGGCAGCGTTCATCGCCGTGACCGCCGCGCGCGTCACGTGATCGGGATTGCCCGTGCCGATCCCGATCAGCGATATCGCGATCTCGCCACCGCTCACGGCGCCATCAGCGAGCCATAGAGGATCAGCGCGGGCTTGTCGGACACGCCCCCCGCCAGCCGCGCCGCGAGCCCCGCGATCGTCGACCAGGTCAGGCTCTGGTCGGGATGCCCGACATTTTCCGCGAGCAGCGCGGTCGTGTCGCCCGACAGACCATGTGCGACGAGCGATTCGACCAGAGCCGGAAAGGTCCGCTGCGGCATGAACACGACCGTCGTCGCCTCCGGATCGGCGAGCGCAGCCATGTTGCGCTGCTGGGGCAGTTTCCCGGTCACGTCATGGCCGGTGACATATTGCACCCGGCGCGCGGACAGGCGTCGCGTCAGCGGTATCGCCGCGGCGGCGGCGGCGGCGCTCGCCGCGCTGATTCCGGGGACGATCTCGAAGTCCACGCCCGCCTCGCGCAGCGCGACGATCTCCTCCTCCAGCCGCCCGAACATCCCCGCATCGCCCGACTTCAGCCGGACGACGCGCGCGCCGGTCAGCGCATGGTCGACCAGCAGCTGCGAGACATGCGACTGGCGCGGCGACGGCCGCCCCGCGCGCTTGCCGACCGCGACCAGTTCGGCACCGACGCGCGCATGGCCCAGCACCGCGCCCGACGACAGATCGTCGAACAGCACGACGTCGGCGCGCTGCAACCGCGTCACCGCCTTCAGCGTCAGCAATTCGGGGTCGCCGGGGCCGGATCCGACGAACGAAACGAAACCGGTCATGCAGCCGGTGGGCCAAGGGGGGCGATCATGTGGAAGAAACTACCCGTCACGCCGCCGCGATGCGAGCCGGTTTCGGGTACGGCCTGCGCATTCGCGTCGACCACCTGCGCCAGCGGCGCGTCGGGCTGGTCGAGGATCGTCGAATAATGGAACTCATGCCCCGCCAGCATCGCCCCCGCCGCGATCCCGCCGATCGGCGCGTGCAGCGTCGCACGGCGATAGCCCAGATGCATCCGCCGCTTCTCGTAACTCGTCACCAGCCCGAGCAACCCGGCCATCCGGTGCCGCGTCCCGTCCGCATCGATCAGCCCCTCGCCCAGCGCCATGTACCCGCCGCACTCGCCGTGCACTGGTCGCGTCCGGGCATGCAGCGCCAGCGCCGCACGGAACCGGTCCGCCGCTGCCAGCACCCCGGCATGAAGCTCGGGATAGCCCCCCGGCAGCCAGACCAGATCGGCATCCTTCGCCGGCGCCTCATCCGCCAGCGGCGAAAAGGGCAGGATCTCCACCCCCGCGCTGCGCCACCCGTCCAGCACATGCGCATAGGTGAACGAAAAGGCGGCATCCTGCGCCAGCGCGATCCGCTGCGCCGGCGGGGTTGGCACCATCGTCCCCTGCGCCATGGGACGCGGCGTCGCGGCCGCCGCTTCGCGCAGTGCGGCGATATCGACATGCGCGCGCAGGAACGTCGCATAGGCCGCGATCTGCGCGTCGAGCGCGGGATGTTCGATCGCCTGCACCAGACCCAGATGTCGCTCGGGCAGCGTCAGGTCGCCGCGCCGCGGCAGCGCGCCAAACACGCGGATCCCGACCGCCTCCATCCCGCTGCGCGCCAGCCGCTCGTGCCGCTCGCTCGCCACGCGGTTGAGGATCACGCCTGCGACCCGCACGCCCGGATCATAGCGCGCGAACCCCAGGGCGGTCGCCGCCGCGGACTGCGCCTGGCCCGACACGTCGATCACCAGCACGACCGGCCAGCCCATCCGCCGCGCGACGTCCGCGCTGGCGCCATTGCCCGTCGCGCCCGCGTGCGCCACCCCGTCGAACAGCCCCATCGACCCTTCGGCCAGCGTCATGTCCGCATCGTCGCCGCGCGCCGCGATCCCGTCGAGCCGCCGCCCCGTCATCGCCCAGCTGTCGAGGTTGAACGACGCGCGCCCGCTCGCCGCGCGGTGGAATGCCGGGTCGATATAGTCGGGCCCGCATTTGAACGGCTGCACCGCGATCCCGTCGTCGCGCAGCGCACGCAACAGCCCGAGCATCACCGTCGTCTTCCCCGTTCCCGACGCAGGCGCAGCGACCAGCAGCCCCGGGGTCATGCCGCGCGTCATGGCGTGTCTCCTGCGAACCGGGACTCCGCCGATTGCGGCCGGAACCGCCGGTCATAGCCTTGCGCGTACAGGCTGCTCGTCGCGAAATCGCCCGGCGCCAGCACGCGCCCGACCAGGATCAGCGCGGTCCGCTCGGGCCGCCCCGTCACCGCCGCCTCGATCGTCGACAGCGTCGCGCGGACGATCTGCTCGTCGGGCCAGCTCGCGCGCCACACCACCGCGACCGGGCAGTCGCCACCATAAGCGGGCAGCAGGTCCGCGACGACCTGCGGCAGATTGTGCACCGACAAATGGATCGCCAGCGTCGCCTGTGTCGCGGCGAACGCGGCCAGCGTCTCGGCCGACGGCATCGAGCTTGCCCGCCCAGGCGTCCGCGTGAGTACCACCGATTGCGCCAGTTCGGGCAAGGTCAGTTCGACCTCGAGCGCGGCGGCGGCGGCGGCAAAGGCGGGGACGCCGGGGGTGATCGTCACCGGAATGTCCAGCGCGCGCAGCCGCCGCAGCTGCTCGCCCATCGCCGACCAGATTGACAGATCCCCCGAATGCAGCCGCGCGACATCCTGCCCCCCTGCGTGCGCGGTGACGATCTCGGCGATGATCTGGTCGAGGTCCATCGGCGCGGTGTTGACGATCCGCGCACCGGGCGGACAATGCTCGAGCAGCGCCTCCGGGATCAGCGACCCGGCATAGAGGCACACCGGCGACATCGCGATCCGGTCGCGCCCCCGCAACGTCAGCAGGTCGGGCGCACCCGGCCCTGCACCGATGAAATGCACGGTCATGGTCGAAATCCTTGGGCAATGGCGCAGGTCGCGCGTCGGCACGGCGAAACATGGCGAAGGGTCAGCAGCCGCGCGCCTTGCCCCGCGGCGGCGAGTGCAGCGGCCTCCGCGACGCTGCCGGTCCCCCGCACGGCAAGACTTACCGGCGACCGGGTGGCGGGACTGGCCGCAGTCAGCGCGGCGGGATCGACCGTGATCAGCGGCAGACCCAGCAGCGCCGCGATCTCGCCGGGCAGCCCCTGCTTGTCGTCGGGCGCGGCCAGCGCCTCGACCGGCGGCAGCCCCTGCTGCGCGGCGGCCAGCGCGGCGCGCAACGCGGCGGCATCCGCGGCCGTATTGAAGCCAAAACCGGCGACGATCATGCCGGATACGCCCATTGCACCACCGGGTACTGCGCGCGCCACCCACGTCGCGTCCCGATCGGCACCGCCTGCGCCACCTCGATCCGCATCAGGCTCCCCCCCTGCGCTGCCTGCCACTGCGTCAGCAGCGCCTCCGATTCGAGCGTCACCGCATTCGCGACGATGCGCGCGCCCTGCTCGACCCGCGGCCACAGCGCGCGCAACAGCGCCTCGGACAGCCCCCCGCCGACGAACACCGCATCGGGACATGCCTGCGTGTCGAGACACTCGGGCGCCCGCCCCTCGACCACCACCAGCCGGTCGACGCCCATCGTCGCGGCATTGTCGCTGATCCGCCGCGCGCGGACCGGATCCGCCTCGAACGCAATTGCCCGCATTGACGCGTGCGCGAGGAGCCACGAAATCCCGATCGATCCCGATCCCGCGCCGATATCCCACAAGTTCTCGCCCGGTTTCGGCGCGAGCGCGGCCAGCGTCACCGCGCGGATCGGCGACTTGGTGATCTGCCCGTCATGCGCGAACCAGTCGTCGGACAGCCCCGCCTGCGGCACGACCGCGCCCGCCCCGTCGAAGACGATCCCGACCGCGACCGGATGCGCGATGTCGTCGAACGCCATCGTCGTTGCAGTCGCAACGCGGATCCGTTCGCGCGGCCCGCCCAGCGCCTCGAGCACGTGCAGCGCCGACGCGCCGAACCCCGCCGCATCCAGATACGCCGCCAGCCCGCCGACCGCCGCCCCGTCGCGCACCAGCACGATTGCGCGCCGCCCCCGCGTGATATGCGGCCGCAACCGGCCGAACGGCGCGGCATGCAGCCCCAGGCATGTGCAGTCCTCGAGTCCCCAGCCGAGCCGCGCCGCCGCCAGCGCGAAGCTCGACGGCGCGGGATGCGCGATCCACTCGCCCGAACTCAGATGCCGCGTCACCGACGTCCCCGCGCCGAACCAGAACGGATCCCCCGATGCCAGCATCACCACCCTCTTACCGCGATGCCCGATCAGCCGCGCGATCCCGTCCTCGAACGGCACTGGCCAAGCCTCGACCGCCCCCCTAAGCTCGCCGGCAAGCGCCAGATGCCGGGTCGCGCCCGTCACGATCTCGGCATCGGCCAGCGCCGTGCGCGCCGCGGCGGACAGCCCGGCCGCGCCGTCCTCGCCAATCCCGACGATCGTCAGCCACGGAGCCTCAGTCATTCCGACCATCCTGCTTCTCGGCGGCACCACCGAAGCCAGCGCGCTCGCCGCACGGCTGGCGGCGCGCGGCGATCCGACCGTGCTGAGCTATGCCGGCCGCGTCGCCAGCCCGCGCGCGCAGCCGGTCCCCATCCGCATCGGCGGCTTTGGCGGCGTCGGAGGCCTCATTACCTATCTCAAAGAGCACCGTGTCACGCACCTGATCGACGCGACGCATCCCTTCGCCGCGCAGATGCACCGCCATGCGGTCGACGCCGCGGCACAGGCGGGCGTCGCGCATGTCGCGCTCGCCCGCCCCGCCTGGACCCCGGTCGCGGGCGATCGCTGGCACCGCGTCGCCGATATCCCGGCCGCCGTCGCGGCGCTCGCCGGCCCGCCGCAGCGCGTGATGCTCGCGCTCGGCCGGATGCATGTCGACGCTTTCGCGCAGCAGCCGCAACACGACTATCTGCTGCGTTTCGTCGATACGCCCGACGATCCGCCGCCGCTGCCCCGCCACCGCCTGGTCGTCGACCGCGGCCCGTTCGACGCCGCCGGCGACACCCAATTGATGCGCGATCACGCGACAGACCTGGTCGTGTGCAAGAACGCGGGCGGCAGCGGCGCGGCGGCCAAGCTGGTCGCCGCGCGCACGCTCGGCCTGCCGGTGATCATGATCGACCGTCCGCCGCTGCCCGCTCGACACGCGGTCGATACGGTCGACGCGGTGCTCTACTGGCTCGATCATGGCGCGGACCGCGGCGTATAGAGGATCGGCCCCTGCGCCCGCGCGATGATCCGCGTCAGGCTCGAACCGACGATCACCATCGTCCGCATGTCCGCCATCTCCGCCCGCGCCTCGGTCAGCGGTACGATCGACAGCGCTTCCTCGGGCGTCGACACCGCCCGCGCGAACAGCACCGGGCGATCGTCGCCGCACGTCGTGCGAAGGATCTCGAACGCGCGGACCAGCCCGTCGGGTCGCGCCTTCGATCGCGGATTGTAGAAGGCGATCGCGAAATCGGCCTCCGCCGCCAGCCGCACGCGTCGCTCGATCAGCGCCTGGGGCTTCAGATTGTCCGACAGGTTGATCGCGCAGAAATCATGCCCCAGCGGCGCGCCCGCGCGCGCACTCGCCGCCAGCATCGCGGTGATCCCCGGCAGCACGCGGATGTCGATCGCGCCCCACGCCGCCGGTCCCGCCTCGAGCGCCTCGAACACCGCCGCCGCCATCGCGAACACGCCGGGATCCCCCGACGACACGACGACGACGCGCGCGCCTTCCGCTGCCAGCTCGAGCGCATGGCGCGCGCGGTCGATCTCGACCCGGTTGTCGCTCGCATGCAGTGTCAGGCCGTCGCGCGCCGGAACCCTCGCGACATAGGGGATATAGCCGATCACGTCGGTCGCCTCGGCCAGCGCCGCGCTGACCTCGGGCGTCACCAGCGCAGCATCCCCCGGCCCCAGCCCGGCGATCGCCAGCCAGCCGGTCCCTGCGCTCTGCATCATGGCCGCCGCCCCTGCCCGTGGATGAGCAGGATCGCGAAATAGGGCGTGACCGCATCCGCCTCGCACAGCCGCGTGACGCGCTGCTCGGCCATCGCCGCATATTCGACCAGCCACGCCGCCTCCTCGCGCCCCGCCGCGGCGACCGCGCGGCGCAGCTTGGCGAGGTGGCGGCCGATCTTCATCACCACCAGCGCGTCGGTATCGCGGATGCGCCGCACCAGGTCCGCCTCGGGCAGCGTCCCCATCACCACCGTCAGCACGTCGTCGCCCCAGGTGATCGGCGCGCCGCTCGCGGTCCAGGCGCCCGACATGCCGGTAATGCCGGGGACGACCGCGACCGGCGCGACCCCCTGCAACCGCGTATAGAGGTGCATGAACGATCCGTAGAAGAACGGGTCGCCCTCGCACAGCACCACCACGTCCTCGCCGCCCAGCGCCAGAGCCGCGAGGTGATCGATGCACCCCGCGTAAAAGCCCGACAGCCGGTCGTTGTAGCGCGGATCGGACAGCGCGATCTCGGTGGTGACGGGATATTCCATGGGATATTCGATCACGTCGTCGCGCAGCATCCCCTCGACGATCCGCCGCGCCTGCCCCGGCCGTCCCGCCTTGCGGAAATAGGCGATATGCCGCGCGCCGCGCACCAGACGGTCCGCGCGCACGCTCATCAGGTCGCACGCCCCCGGCCCCAACCCGACGCCGTGGATCGTGCCCGTCACGACCACCTGTACCGGCGGCGCCACCAGGGTCGCGGACGGCTCCGCCACGCCGATCATTCCGCCGCGCTCGCCAGCGCGTTGATCGCCGCGACGGTGATCGCGCTGCCGCCCAGCCGCCCCTCGACGATCACGCACGGCACCGGCTGCGCCGCCCACAGCGCATCCTTCGATTCGACCGCACCGACGAAACCCACCGGACAGCCGATGATCGCCGCGGGCCGCGGACAATCGGGATCCTCAAGCATATTGAGCAGGTGGAACAGCGCGGTCGGCGCATTGCCGATCGCCACCACCGCACCCGCCAGATGCGGCCGCCAGAACTCCAGCGCCGCGGCCGAGCGCGTTGTTGCCATTTCTCTCGCCAGCGCGACCGTCTCGGGCGTGTGCAGCGTACAGATCACCGCATTGTCCGCCGGCAGGCGCGCGCGCGTGATCCCCTCGGTCACCATCCGCGCATCGCACAGGATCGGCGCACCCGCCCGCAACGCCGCGCGCGCGGCCCGTGCGAAGCCGGGCGAAAAGCGGATATCCCCCGCCAGCGCGACCAGCCCCGCAGCGTGGATCATCCGCACCGCGACCGGCTCCTCCTCGGCGTCAAACCGCGCGAGATCGGCCTCCGCGCGGATCATCGCGAACGACTGGCGATAGATCGCGGCCCCGTCGGTCTCATAGGCATAGGGCATCAGGCGGCTCCGGACGGCTGGGAGAAATGGGCGATAATCTGAGCTGGTTCGAGCGCGCCGAGCAGCGGCGGCGCGCCCGCCCGCGCGTGCAGGGCAAGATCGAACCGCCCGGCGCGCCCGGTGAGCGTCACGTCCGCAGGCCGCGCCCGCGCGCAGCCCTTGGCGCATCCCGACACGTGCAGGCTACCAGCAACCAACGGAGCGAGCCGCCGCGCGAGGTCGCGCGTCGCGACGCTCGCCTGCGGGCAGGCGGGCGCACCGACACAGGCGTCGACCCCGGCGCGCACGCTGCTCTGGTCACGCGCGCTATCCGCCACCCCGCCTTCGAGGATCAGCATCCGCCACGGCGTCACGCGGATCGCCGTGACCGGGTCCGCGGCGATCCGGTCGCGCAACTCTACTGCCGCGATCCGCCCGAAGCCGAGCGCGACCGCCGCGCCCAGCGGATGCGCCCCGGCTTCGGGCGGTGGCGCGGTGGGCGCGGGAACCAAGGTCGCGGCCCCCGGCACGGCCGCCGCATGGCGCGCCATCCGCCCCGCCGCCGCACCGCCGCTGTCGACGAACCACCGCGCCAGCGCGACCAGCGCGTCGACGGCGGTGTCGCGCGTCACGTCCACCCCCGCCGCACGCCCCTCGCCGCGGACCAGCAACCTGCCGTCCACCGCGCGCTCGACCCGGAAATCGGCGGGCGCGCGGGTCAACACGGGCGCGAGCCCCGCATCAATCGCAAAACCAACCTTGCCAGGCAGCACCGGCAGGTCAGCCAATCGCTCGCGCAACGCGGTGGCGATATGCTGCGTGTCGTCCCCGTCCCGCCAGTCGGGCGCGACCAGCATCGCGCCGCGCGCCTCGCGCTCCGGATCGGGATCGATCAGCCCGACCGCCAGCAACGCCTCGACCAGCCCCCGCCAGCCCGCCTCGGTCACACCGCGGATCTGCAGGTTGGCGCGACTGGTCACGTCGATCTCGCCATTTCCCCACGCCATCGCCGCATCACACAGCGCGAGTGTCTGCGCGCGCGTCAGCCGGCCGAGCGGCGGGCGGATGCGCACCAGCAGCCCGTCGCCCGCCGCCATCGGCCGCCACGCATCGGGGCACCATCCCTTGACGGCGAACGCGCTCATGCCGGCAGCTCGAGCTGCGCGAGGATCGAATTGCGCCGCGTCGGCCACAGCCCCGCCGCGTGCAGCGCCGCGAACCGCGCGGTCATCGCCGCCAGCGCCGCGGGGTTCGCGCTTTCCAGAAACGCACGCACCGCGTCGCGCCCCAGCGTCGCATCATAATAGAGGTCGATCAGCTCGGGCGACACCACCCGCGCCAGCTGCGCGAACATCGCCATATGGTCGAGCGTCGCGGCGATCTCCGCGCCGCCGCGAAACCCGTGCCGCATCATCCCCTCGACCCAGGCCGGGTTCGCCGCCCGCGCATGGACGACTCGCGCAATCTCCTCATCCAGCGGACGCGCACGCGGCCGTTCCGGATCGCGCGCATCGAGATGATACAGCGCCGCGCCCTTACCCCCGGCAACCGCCTGCGCCGCCGCGAACCCCGCCTCGTGCGCGGCATAATCCGCGGCGAGCAACAGGTCGGTCTCGGGCAGGTCCTGGACATGGACGAACGCGTCGGCGGCGACGACCCGGTCGCGGATCCCCGCTGGATCGAACCGCGTCGCACCGACGTCGCCCGCCCCGTCCAGCGCATGGCTCGACGCCGCCAGCCACGCCGCACCCGCCGCCGCCCGCGCCGCCTCGCCATACGCCTCGCCCGCATCACCCAGCCCGAGCCCGTAGCGACCCGGTTCTGGCCCATAGACCCGCGCACCGACGGCAGCGCCGACGAACGGGTTCCAGTCACCGGGCTCGTCGCGTAGCGCCAGCGCGCGCACCGCCTGCCCGAACATCTGGCCGAGCGCGGGAAACGCATCGCGGAACAGCCCCGACACGCGCAGCGTCACGTCGATCCGCGGCCGGTCGAGCCTCGCCAGCGGCAGGATCTCGACCCCCGTGACCCGGTCCGACGCATGATCCCAGACCGGCTCCGCGCCGAGCAGGTGGAGCGCCATCGCGAATTCCTCGCCTGCGGTCCGCATCGTCGCCGACGCCCACAGGTCGACGACCAGCGCGCGCGGATAGTCGCCCTCGTCCTGCAGATGCCGGCGGACCAGTTCGTCGGCCAGCCGCACGCCCTGCGCATGCGCCGCGCGCGACGGCACCGCGCGCGCGTCGGTCGCATACAGGTTGCGCCCGGTCGGCAGGACGTCGCTGCGTCCGCGCCACGGCGACCCCGACGGCCCCGCCGCGATCCGCCTGCCCCGCAACGCGCTCAGCAGCCCGTCGCGCTCGGCCTCGCCCTGTTCGCCGCGACCATAGACGTGCAGCCCGTCGCCGAACTGGCTCTCCTTCACGTCGCACACGAACGTGTCGATCCGCGTGATCGCCTCCGCCTGGCTCGCCGCCTCGTCGAGCCGCAGCGTCGCCGCCAGCCCGGTCGCGCGCGCCTCGTCGGCGATGTCGCGCTGCAATCGGTCGCGGCGCGCGGGGTCGAGCCCGTCGGCTGTTGAAAACTCGTCGAGCAAAGATTCGAGCCGCCCCAGGCCCGCGCCGCTGCGCGTCGTCGCGGCCGGCGGCGGGACGTGGCCGATCGTCACCGCGCCGATCCGCCGCCGTGCCTGCGCCGCCTCGCCCGGATCGTTGACGATGAACGGATAGAGCACCGGCATCGCCCCGGTCAGCGCCTCGGGCCAGCATTCCCCCGACAGCGCGACCGCCTTGCCCGGCAGCCATTCGAGCGTCCCGTGCGCGCCGACATGGATCAGCGCATCGGTCCCGCGCGCGTGCAGCCACAGATAGAAGGCGACATAGGCGTGGCAGGGACAGCGCGACAGGTCGTGATACTCCCCGACCCGCGCCGCACTGCGCCCGCGTTCGGGCTGGAGCGCTATCACCACGCGCCCCCGCTCGACGCCCGCGAACTGGAACGCGCCGTCGATACAGGCCGGATCGTCCTCGGGCGCGCCCCAGCTTTCCTTGAGCGCATCGCGCAACACGGCCGGCAGGCCCCCAAGTGCCGCACGATACGCCGCGACCGGCCACGCGATCCGCCCCGTCGCCAGCGCCCCGGCCAGCGCTTCGGGCGCCGCGCCGCCGGTCGCGTAACCCGCCGCCGCCAGGTCCTCGACGATCGCCTCGGCGGATGCCAGCGCGTCGAGCCCGACCGCATGCGCCATCTGATAGTCCTTGCCCGGATAGGTCGACAGCACGACCGCGGGCCGCTGGTCAGCGACCGGCCGCTCCGCCAGCCGCACCCACGCGGTGACGCGCGCGACGATCGCCGCGATCCGCTCGGGGTCAGCCCGGTGCTCGCGCCGAGCATAGCCGAGAGCGTCGTCGCGGACGCCGTCCTCCTTGAAACTCGCGACGCCTGCGAACAGCCGTCCGTCGACCTCGGGCAGGACGACGTGCATCGCCAGGTCGGCGGGGGACAACCCGCGCGTCGATCCCGCCCAGGCGGCACGGTCCGACGTCGCCAGCGCGACCTGGAACACCGGCACACCTGCTCCGTCGAGCGGCGATGTGTCGTCAACGCCGCGGCCCGAAAAGGCGGTCGCGTTGACGATCGCCGCCGGGGCGAGCGCGACGACCCAGCGCTTGAGCCACCCCGCGACGCCCGGCGCCTTCAACGACGGCGCGAACAGCCCGACGACGTCGAACCCCGCCCCACTCAGCCCGGCATGCAGCGCCTCGACCGGGTCGAGATCGGCAGCGGTCAGGTAGGAGCGGTAGAAGATCAGCAGGATCCGCGGCCGCGTCGCGGTCATCGCGAACGCCGCCGGGCACGTCACCCCGTCGCGCGGCTGCCAGCCGCCGACCTCTGGGACCGTCTTCACCCCCGCGACCGGCCCGGCATAGAGCCCCGCCGCCAGCGCCATCTGCGCCAGCGCGGCCTGCGCCGCGACCGCGCCGCCATCGTCGCACAGCGCGGCGAGCCGGCGCAGCGTCGACACCGGCACCGTCGACGCCGCATCGAGCCGCGCGTCGATCCGCCCGTCGGCCGGCAGCACCGCCAGCGCGATCCCCCACGCCCGCGCCAGCGTCTCGACCTGCTGCAACCCATAGGACCAGTAGGACCGCCCGCCGATCAGCCGGATCACGATCCCCTTCGCCCCACCGCTCCCGCTCAGCGTCCGCTCGACATAGGTATCGACCGACAGCGGATGCGCGAGCGCGGACAGGTTGGCGAGCCGGAGCGACGGCAGCGGGCTTCCACTCGCCGCCGCACGCCGCCACCCGGCCGCGAACGCGCCGAGATCCCCGTCCGAAAAGGACAGGACGACGAGATCCGCCGGGCTCTGCGCCAGGTCCTGCGGGACCGCGCTTTCCTCCAGCCCGTGGCTTTCGCGGAAGACGACGTGCATCGCCGTCAGCCCTGAAGCGCGGCCCGGATCCTTGCAGGGTCGATCCGGTCATGCTCGGCGATCACCACCAGCCGCGTCTGCCGCGCCTCGTCGGCGCGCCACGGCCGGTCATATTGCGTCCGCACCCGCGCCCCGACCGCCTGCACCAGCAGCCGCATCGGCTTGCCCGTCACCGCGGCATAGCCCTTCACGCGCAGGATGTCCGCGTCGCGCGCCAGCGTCTCGATCCGCGCGGCGAGCGCCGCCGGGTCCGCGATCTCGCCGAGTTCGACGATCATGCTGTCGAAATCGTCATGCTCGTGATCGTCAGCGCCATCATGATGCGACGGCCGCGCCGCGATGTCGTCCTCCGCAGCCGCGTTCAGCCCCAGCACGACGCGCGGATCGATCACCCCGTCGGTCAGCGCGATCACCGGCAGCACGCGCGCGGACTCCGCCGCGATCACCGCGCGCGCCGCGGTGACCCCCGCCTCGCCCGCCAGATCCGCCTTGGTCAGCAGTACCAGATCCGCACAGGCGAGCTGGTCCTCGAACACCTCGGCAAGCGGCGTCTCGTGATCGACGCTCGGATCGGCGCTGCGCTGCGCCTCGATCGCGGCGAGATCGGGCGCGAACCGTCCCGCGGCGACCGCTTCCGCATCGGCCAGCGCGATCACCCCGTCGACCGTGATCCGCGACCGGATCGCGGGCCAGTCGAACGCCTTGAGCAACGGCTTGGGCAAAGCGAGCCCCGACGTCTCGATCAGGATATGGTCGGGCCGCGGGTCGAGCGCGAGCAAAGTCTCGACGGTCGGGATGAAATCGTCCGCGACGGTGCAGCAGATGCAGCCATTGGCGAGCTCGACGACATTCTCGGCCGGGCAATCGGGGATCGCGCAGCCCTTCAATATGTCGCCGTCGATGCCGAGCGTGCCGAATTCGTTGACGATCACCGCGAGCCGCCGGCCACCGGCATTCCGGATCAGGTGGCTGATCAGCGTGGTCTTGCCCGCGCCGAGGAACCCGGTGACGATGGTGACGGGAATCTTGGCCAGGCTCGGCTGGGGGTCGGTCATGCGATACTCTCCGGGCGTCGGAACGACAGCCACGGACGGACGCACGCCCGCAGCCACACGCGCGCACGACCTGACGGCCGCACGCGTTCGTCGCTCAGACGGAGTACCGTGCCGCGACCATCCCCTGGATCAAGGCAAGAGCGACCATGACGCTGGCAGGTCTCCTGGCTCGCGGGTCGAAGCTCGATGCACGCCTTCCCAGGTCCCGTGACCCAGTGGCTGCCCCCGCATCGGGGGCCTGTGCGTCTCGCTCACCGCTTACAGTTGCAGGGACAGCCGCGGCATTGGGAGGCAAAGCTCCCGCACCGCATTCCCATTCAAGCCCCGAAGGGCACCGGCGCGATCTGTTGAGGTTCGGTAAAACCAAACCTCGGGGTTGGGTTTAGAGGAGTTTCGTGACTGTGCCAATGCACCTGACCTCCGTCATTCTGACGAAAGTCAGGATCCAGGGCCACGCATGATCCGGTGATTGGCTCTGGGCGCCGGGTCGAGCCGGGGATGACGACGCTGCTCGTTACCCCCGCACCACCTCGATCTCGTCGAACCGCTTCCACCGGTAGATCGCGAAACTCAGCACCCAGCACGCCACGAACAGCGCGATGATCGCAAAGCCCAGCCCGTTGAAATTCTCGCCCAGCGCCGAAGCAACGTCCCACACGCCCCCGCTCAGGCCGAGCTTCGACGCCAGCAGCGCGAGCGTCTCGATCCCGCCGATCGCGATCGCGACGATCGCCGAGATCAGCGTGATCGTGATGTTGTAATAGAGCTTGCGGATCGGCTTCACGAACGCCCATTCATACGCGCCGAGCATCACCACCCCGTCGGCACTGTCGACTAGTGCCATGCCCGTCGCGAACAGCACCGGCAGCACCAGCACCGTGCCGATCGACAGCCCGTCCGCCGCCTGGCTTGCAGACAGGCCGAGGATCGCGACTTCGGTCGCGGTGTCGAACCCCAGCCCGAACAGGAACCCGAGCGGCGCCATGTGCCAGCTGCGCGTGACCAGCCGGAACATCGGCCGGAACAGCCGCGCGAGCAGCCCGCGATTGCCGAGCAGCAGGTCGAGATCCTCCTCGACATAGCGCCCCCCGCCGCGGACATGGCCGAAGGTCCGCCACACCGATCGCAGGATGATCAGGTTCATCGCCGCGATCGTGAACAGGAACAGCGCGGAGATCAGTGTCGCGATCACCCCGCCCGCCTGCTTGAACGCCTCGAACTGCGCCAGCGCACTCGCGGTCAGCGCGATCGCGACCGCGGCGATCAGGACGATCCCCGAATGGCCGACCGCGAACCAGAAGCCGACCCCGATCGGCCGCTGCCCGTCCTGCATCAGCTTGCGCGTCACATTGTCGATCGCCGCGATATGATCCGCATCGACCGCGTGGCGCAGCCCCAGCCCCCAGGCGAGCATCGCGGTACCCAGCATCAGCGGTTGCGCCTGGAACAGCGCGAACGCCCATCCCCAGGCGGCGATGTTGGCCGCAACCAGCATCGCGAACATCCAGCCGATCCGGTGTCGCGTCGAACGACCGGCGGTCCGCCCGGTCATAATCTTGGTCATTGGTACATCCCCGGCGTCCGACGAGGACGGGGGCCTGCCGCGAACGACCGGGACGCGCGCCGACCGGACGCCCTGAGCGGCCGGCATGCGTCGCCGATGCGGCCCCCGCCGCATGGTCGTCGCTCAGACGGCGTTCACCGTGCCTCGGCCACCCCCTGGGCCGGGACAAGAGCGACCAGACGCCGGCAGGTCTCCTGGCTCGCGGGTCAAGGCTCGACGCACACCTTCCCAGGCCATCGGCCCAGTGGCTGCCCCCGTTGCAGGGGGCGCGTGCGTGTCGCTCGCCGCTTACAGTTGCAGGGACAGCTGCGGTCTTGGGGCAAACCCCGCACCGCATTCCCATTCAAGCCCCGAGGGGCACCGACGCGATCTGTGCGGATCCGGCTTGCGTCGGACCTGCGCCACAGGGCTAGCGCGTTTTGCCCGCGCTGACGACAGGATTTGCGTGCGGCGCAACGCAGGGCATGTCGTCCCATTTCACCGCAACGTCTGCCGTACCTCGTACGTTGATCGCGTAACCGACCGGTGTCCTGCCGGTCGCGGCGTTGCCCGCTTTCCGCCCCGCGGCTTTCGTGCGAGCAGCGCAGACCTTCATCGCCCCGCTGAACGGAGCCCGCATGCGCCCTCTCGTCCCCGTCGCCGAAGCCCAGTCCCGCCTCTTCGCCATGGCCTCGCGCGTGCCGGCCGAAACCGTGCCGCTGCGCTCGGCGATGGGTCGATGGGCGGCGGAGGACATTCTCGCCCGCCGCACCCAGCCCGCGACCGACCTCTCGGCGATGGACGGCTATGCGATCCGCTACGCCGATCTGCCCGGGCCGTGGACGGTCATCGGCGAGAGCGCGGCCGGCCGCCCCTTCACCGGTTTAGTCGACGCGGGACAGGCGACGCGCATCTTCACCGGCGCGGCGATGCCGGCAGGCGCCGACACGGTGCTCGTCCAGGAGGAAGCCGCGCGCGACGGCGACCGGCTGATGCTCGACGGCGAAGGCCCCGCCTTCGAGGGACGCAACACGCGCCGCAAGGGGCTCGACTTCGCGACCGGCACCCGGCTGATCGCGGCCGGCGACCGGCTGACGCCCGCGCGCATCGCGGTCGCTGCGACCGGCGGACACGGCACGCTGTCGGTCGGCCGCCGGCTGCGCGTCGCGGTCGCCGCGACGGGGGACGAGCTCGTTCCGCCCGGCTCGACCAGCGACCCCGTCCCGCTACCGGAATCAAACGGCATCATGCTCGCCGCGATGCTCGCCGACCTGCCCGTCGACATTATCGATCTCGGAATTCTCCCCGACCGGCTCGACACGCTGCGTGACGCCTTTGCCGGGGTCGATGCCGATCTGCTCGTGACCACGGGGGGGGCGTCGGTCGGCGATCACGACCTCGTGCGCCCCGCGATCGAGGCGGCGGGCGGGACGATCGACTTCTGGCGGATCGCGCTGCGCCCGGGCAAGCCGATGATGGCGGGCGCGCTCGGGCGGATGATGCTGCTCGGCCTGCCGGGCAACCCGGTCTCCGCCTTCGTCACCGCCATCCTCTTCGTCCGCCCCGTCGTCGCGCACATGCTCGGCGCGCGCGATCCCCTGCCGCAGACGACGCACGCGCTGCTCGGCGAGGATCTTCCGCCCAACCAGTCGCGGACCGACTATATGCGCGCCGAACTGCGCGACGGCCGCGCCTATGCCTCGACCATCCAGGACAGCTCGATGCTGCTGACGCTCGCCCGCTCGTCCTGCCTGATCGTCCGCGACGGCGACGCGCCGGCGGCAAGGGCGGGCGACTCGGCGGAAATCCTCGTCATCGCGTGACGTCACCGCTTGACGAAGCTGCAAGTGTTCCATAGAAGTTCCTCGTCTGTTCCGGACGGAGAACCGTTATGCTCACGCGCAAGCAGCACGAGCTTGTCTGCTTCATCAATGACCGCCTCGCCGAGACGGGCGTGTCGCCCTCGTTCGAGGAGATGAAGGACGCGCTCGACCTGAAATCGAAATCGGGCGTGCACCGTCTGATCAGCGCGCTTGAGGAGCGCAACTTCATCCGGCGCCTGCCCAACCGGGCGCGCGCGCTCGAAGTGCTAAGGATGCCCGAGCGTCCGGAGGCGGCAATCGCACAAACTGCGGCGAAGTCGGGGCCGAAGTCGGAGGCTAAGGCATCGGCCAGCACCGTATCTGCGCCGGACACGGCCAGCGCCACGCCCGCGTCGCCCGCCCGCATCGCGGCGAACGACGTCGTCGAGATCCCGCTGCACGGCCGGATCGCCGCCGGCGTCCCGATCGAAGCCTTTGAAGGCAGTTCGATGCTCGCCGTTCCGGCCGCATTGCTCGGCACCGGCGAGCATTATGCGCTGGAGGTTTCGGGGGACTCGATGGTCGAAGCCGGCATCCTCGACGGCGATTATGCGCTGATCCGCCGTACCGAGATCGCCCGCGACGGCGAAATCGTCGTCGCGCTGATCGAGGACAGCGAAGCGACGCTCAAATATTTCCGCCGCGAAGGCGCGATGGTCCGGCTCGACCCGGCCAACCGTGCCTATGACCCTCAGCGTTATGCGCCCGCACAGGTCCGGGTTCAGGGCAAGCTGTCGGGTATCCTGCGCCGCTACGATTGACAAATGCCGGGGAGCGCTGGCGGTCATCACCGCCACGCAACCGGCAGTGGCGTTCGTGACCAACGGCCTCAGGCACCATCGTCCGCGTTTCGGAATTGCGGCCCTCCCAATCGGAGGCCCCACTTTCGCAGGATCATGACCCGACATTCCCAGTCGCGACCTATCGCCCTGACCACCCCCGACCCGGCACCTAAAACCGGACCGACGCCGCACGTCCGGCGACCCCATGCTGATCGCCCGCCGCCCCGAACCGTCGCGTTGACCGCGCCACCGTCGGAGGATCGCGCCACGGGTGCCGGTCCCCCGGATTGAGCACCGTCACCATCCGCCCTGTGGTCAGCGTCAAGGCGATCCCCCCGGTCCGCGTGAGCACCGATCGATCGAGCTTCAGCCATCGCGGCGTACAATCGCGCGGCAGCCCGCGCTCGCTGATGACGATGTCCGCGCGCCGGCAGGCGGCAACCATCTCCGCGATCGGCACCCGGTAAACGCTGCGCGTCGCCAGCACACGCCACGCCCGCCCCCGCGCGACGACATCCGTCAAGCACAGGTCGCGGCTGCACCGCGCGTCGGGCTGATCCGCCAGCAACAGCGGTTCTCCGTCGACCCCGCCATTCTCCGCCAGTGTATCGCGGACATAGTCCCCCGCCTGATCGCGGAGCAGCGCGAGCCCGGCGGCGGTCCGGACCGCGACGTGACGGCCATCGCCCGTCACAAGGATATCGGGTGACGGCGTCATCAGCGCCCAGATCGCGCCGACTGCCAAGGGCAGGATCCCGATCCGTCGCCACCGCGTCCGCCACAGCGCGATCCACACACCGCCGCCGACCATCAAGGCAAACGCCCCGTCGGGCACCGCCGGCAGCGCGCGGACCGCGCCCGGTGCATGCGCCACGCCGCGCGCGAGCCACAGCAGCGCGTCGAGCGCATGCTGCACCAGCCACCAGGCGGGCGCGCCAATCCCGATCGTGTCGAGCAGCAGCGCCAGCGCTTCGAACGGCATCACGACGAACGTGGTCAGCGGGATCGCGACGATATTGGCGACCGCGCCGTACAGCCCGGCCTTGTGGAAATGATAGACCGCGATCGGCATCAGCGCCGTCTCGACGACGAGCCCGGTCAGCAGCAGCGACGCGGCGCCGCGCAACAGGCGCCTGCCGCGGCCCTCGTCATGCGGCGCGAACGTGGCACGGACGACGGGATGCTCGTGCAGCGCGATGATCGCGGTGATCGCGGCAAACGACAATTGAAAGCTCGGCCCGGCGAGCGATTCGGGCAGCGCGAGCATCACCGCGATCGCTCCCGTCGCGACCAGCCGCAACGTCATCGCCTCGCGCCCCATCGCCAGCGCGACCAGCACCAGCAACGCCGCGATGCACGAGCGGATCGTCGGCACCTGGCTGCCCGTCAGCACGGTGTAGCCGATCGCCGCCGCCGCACCGGCAAGCGCGGCAATCAATGGCAGCCGCGTGTGCAGCGCGAGCCACGGGCTGAGCGCCAGCAGCCGCAGCACGATCAGCATCGTAGCTGCGACCGCGGCGGTGATGTGGAGGCCGCTCACCGACAGGAGGTGCGCCAGCCCGGCGCGGCGCATCGCCTCCGCATCCGCGTCGCTGATCGCGCCGACGTCGCCGGTCGCCAGCGCCGCCGCGATCCCGCCCGCGCTCCCGTCGAGTTGCGCAACGATATGCCGCGACAAGGCCACCCGGACCCCAGCGCCGCCGCGGCCCGGCATCGTCACCTCGACCGGAGAAAAGCCCCGCCCCGTCGCGCCGATCCCGCTGAACCAGGCGACGCGCGCAAAGTCATAGGCGCCGGGTACCGCGGGCAAGGGCGGCGGCATGAGTCGAGCGCGCAGCCTTATCGTCGCGCCGATCCCCAGCGTCACTGGCGCATCCGCCTCTGCCAGGTTGATGCGGACGCGGCCTGGCAACGCAACCGGTGCGCCATCGGCGTCCTGCCCCGGCCCGACCGGCCGCACCGTCAACCGCACCAGTCGACGCGCGACGAGCGGTTCGATCGTCTCGACCCGCGCCGACAGCTGCACGAAAATCGGCCCCGCGAGCACCGGTGCCGCCACGCGGTCCGATCGCACCCAGATCAGCCCGATGCCGAGCGCCGCCGCAATCGCGCCGATCGCGAGCATCCGCGCCGCACGCCCGCCGCGCCCCACCGCAAGTCCGGCCAAACCGCCAGCGGCCAGCAAAAGGATCGCGGTGCCCCATGCCACGGGATCGGGCAGCACGAACCACAGCGCGATGCCGCCGCCAAGCCCGACCGGCAACCAGGTTATGAGCTGGTCGCGCTCTGCCTCCAGCCAGCGTTCGATCGCCCGGCCGGGCTCCGCCATCCAGGGCGGCACGCCCATTTGTCGCCGCCGGGGACGCATGCTAGAGGCGGCGACGGCTGATCCGGCCATCGTTTCTACAGTCTGGGAGCACCCGCGGTTGGGCGCAATATCTGATACGGATGCCGTCGTTTCGGCCGCACCCGTGGTTACTCGTTTCGCTCCGTCGCCGACGGGGTTCCTGCATCTTGGCGGCGCGCGCACGGCGTTGTTCAACTGGCTGTTCGCCAAGGCGAATGGCGGCAAATTCCTGCTGCGTATCGAGGATACCGACCGCGTGCGGTCGACCCAGCCGGCGATCGACGCGATCATCGACGGGATGCGCTGGCTGGGGATCGACTGGGACGGCGACGTCGTCATGCAGTTCGCCGGCGCCGATCGCCACGCCCGCGTCGCGCACCAGATGGTCGAGGCCGGCCACGCCTATCGCTGCTACATGACCAATGACGAGATCGCGGCGATGCGTGCCGAGGCGCAGGCGGCCAAGAAGCCGCTTCGCATCCGCAGCCCGTGGCGCGACCGTCCGGCAAGCGAGGCCCCCGATCTTCCCCATGTCGTCCGCCTGCGCGCGCCGCAGGAAGGCGCGGTCACGATCGAGGATCGCGTCCAGGGATCGGTGACGGTCCGCAACGAGGAAATCGACGACCTCGTCCTCCTCCGCTCCGATGGCACGCCCACCTACATGCTCGCGGTCGTCGTCGACGATCACGACATGGGCGTCACGCACGTGATCCGCGGTGACGATCACCTCAACAACGCGTTCCGCCAGCTGCCGATCTACCGCGCGATGGACGCCATCGAGGGCGGCTGGCCCGATCCGATCTATGCGCACATCCCGCTGATCCACGGCCCCGATGGTGCCAAGCTGTCCAAGCGGCACGGCGCCGTCGGCATCGAGGCGTATCGCGACGAGATGGGCATCCTGCCCGAGGCGTTCGACAATTACCTGCTGCGGCTCGGCTGGGGGCACGGTGACGACGAGATCATCAGCCGCGAACAGGCGGTCGAATGGTTCGACCTGTCGGGCGTCGGCAAGTCACCCTCGCGCTTCGACCTGAAGAAGCTCGAGAATCTGAACGGCCACTATATCCGCGAGGCAGATGATGCGCGTCTGGCCCAGCTCGCCGCCGATCGTCTCGGTCATGCCCTGCCCGATGGCGGACTCGACCTTCTGACTCGCGCAATGCCTGTCCTGAAGCCACGTGCAGCGAACCTGAACGAACTCGCCGAAGGTTCGAATTTCCTGTTCAGCCAGCGCCCCTTGGCCATGGATGACGCCGCAGCGAGCCTTTTGCAGGGTGAAGCGAGTGCGATTCTGACGAACGCGCATGCTGAACTTGACGCGCTCGACAAGTGGGATACGGAAGCGCTCGAAGGCGCGGTACGGCGCGTGGCCGAAGCGCGAAGCCTAAAGCTCGGGCAGGTTGCACAACCCCTTCGCGCCGCGCTGACCGGTCGCAAGACGTCGCCGGGAATATTCGATGTGCTCGACCTGCTCGGGCGTGACGAGAGCCTCGGTCGGATCGCCGACCGGATGGCAGACTGATAAGATTTCGAGGAAGGATACAAGCATGAGCGAGACCGCAAACCTCAAGGTCGACGGCAAGGAATTCGATTATCCGGTCATGTCCGGTACGGTCGGCCCCGATGTCATCGACATCCGCAAGCTGTACGCGCAGACCGACAATTTCACCTATGATCCGGGCTTCACCTCGACCGCCTCGTGCCAGTCGAAGCTGACCTATATCGACGGCGATGCGGGCACGCTGCTCCACCGCGGCTACACGATCGGCGAGCTCGCCGAACAGTCGAACTTCATGGAAGTCGCCTATCTGCTGCTGAACGGCGAACTGCCGAGCGAAGACGAGCTGTCGACCTTCTCGAACACGATCACGCGCCACACGATGGTGCATGAACAGCTCGCACAGTTCTTCCGTGGCTTCCGTCGCGACGCGCATCCGATGGCGATCCTGTGCGGCGTCGTCGGCGCGCTGTCGGCCTTCTATCACGATTCGACCGACATCCACGATCCGGCACAGCGCGTCATCGCGTCGCACCGCCTGATCGCCAAGATGCCGACGATCGCCGCGATGGCGTACAAGTACAGTGTCGGCCAGCCGTTCGTCTATCCGGACAACACGCTGAGCTACACCGGCAACTTCCTGAAGATGACGTTCGCCGTCCCGGCCGAGAAGTACGTCGTGAACCCGATCGTCGAAAAGGCGATGGACCGCATCTTCATCCTCCACGCCGATCACGAGCAGAACGCGTCGACCTCGACCGTCCGTCTCGCCGGCTCGTCGGGTGCGAACCCGTTCGCGTGCATCGCAGCCGGCATCGCCTGCCTGTGGGGGCCCGCGCATGGCGGCGCGAACGAAGCCGCGCTCAACATGCTGCACGAGATCGGCACGGTCGACCGGATCCCCGAGTTCATCGCCCGCGCGAAGGACAAGAACGATCCGTTCCGCCTGATGGGCTTCGGTCACCGCGTCTACAAGAACTACGATCCGCGCGCGGCCGTCATGCAGACGACCGTCAAGGAAGTGCTCGGCGAGCTGGGCGTCACCGACCCCGTGTTCGACGTGGCGATCGAGCTCGAGCGTCTGGCGCTGAGCGATCCCTACTTCATCGAGAAGAAGCTGTTCCCGAACGTCGACTTCTATTCGGGCGTCATCCTCTCGGCGATCGGCTTCCCGACCTCAATGTTCACGGTGCTCTTCGCACTCGCCCGCACCGTCGGCTGGGTCGCGCAGTGGAACGAGATGATCACCGATCCCGACCAGAAGATCGGCCGTCCGCGCCAGCTCTACAGCGGCCCGACGCAGCGCGACTATACGCCGATGGCGTCGCGCTGAGATGAAGCTCCGGCCGATCCTGATGGTCATCGGCGTGCTGTGCGCGCTGATGGGGTTCCTGTGGATCGGCCAGGGGCTTGGCTATGTCCATTGGCCGCGATCGAGCTTCATGCTCGATCAGCGGCCATGGGCAGACCGCGGCGCCGCGCTCGCGGTATTAGGCCTGGTACTGATCCTGGCTGCGCGCCGCCTGTGTCGGTAACGACAACACGAACCGCGCGCCCTCGCCGATCGCGCTGTCGATCGTCAGGTCGCCGCCCATCGCGCGTGCCAGCCGCCGCGCGATATAGAGACCGAGGCCGTTGCCGCCCGGTTCGGACGAGTCGACCCGCTCGAACTTCTCGAATATCCGCGCATGATCCGCGGGCGCCACGCCCTTGCCGGTATCCGCGACGACGACGGTCACCTGATCGCTCCCCGCATGCGCCGTCACCAGCACCGCGCCACCCGACTGCGAATAGCGCACCGCGTTGCCGATCAGATTGACCAGGATCTGCAAAACGCGACGGAAATCGCCGCGCGCGACGACGCGGGCTTCCGCGGCGGGGCGGGTGATCGTCACATTCGCGTTGCCCGCTCGCACCGCCAGCAGCCCGGCCGCACGCCGCGCAATATCGGCCATATCGATCGTCTCGAGAAGCAGCGCGAAGTCGGGCCGCTCGACCGCCTGAAGATCGACCAGATCGTCGACCAGCGCCAGCAGATGGCGGCCGGCATTGGCAATATCTGCGGCATAATCGGCATAATCGGGCTGCACCAGACCATCGGTCTGCGCATGGATACTGTCGGCGTTCGCGACGATGCGCGCCAGCGGTGTCCGCAACGCTCGGTCGAGCCCGGCGGTGAAGGTCGGCGACAGCTGGTCCGCCCCCGCCTGCCGGGGCTTGGCGGGCGGCGATGGTACGTCCGCGGGATCGTCGATCAGTTGCCCGCTGCCGATGAACCCTGCAAAGGCGCGTTCTGCATCACGGCGGACCACGGCGCTCAGCATGATCGCGCGGCCCGACCTTCGCAGCCGCGCGGGCTGTGCGTCGAGCGGCTGGCGGCGCGCGACCGCGTCGAGGATCGGCAGCGCGCCGTCATCGCCGCTGTCGAGCATGACGAGGCTCGTCAGCGGCTTGCCGAGCAACGCGAGCGGGTCGACGCCCATGCGGGGCCCTGCGTCGGGCGATACGAATGTCAGGCGAAGTGCTGCGTCGGTTTCCCAGCGCCAGTCGGCACCACTCGACAGGAAATCGACGCCTGCACCGGGGTTCGGTGCCGCTGGACGCCACGGCTGGAGTTCGCGCCAGCCACTCACCGCAAGGCCGACCGTATCGCCCTCGGGCTGCGCACGGACCCAGAGGTCCAGATCGACGTCGTCATCGGCGATCACCACGCTACGCGAAACCGCGATTCCCAGCCGGCGCGCCAGGCGGGCGATCATCGCGAGCTGCGGCACCGCGATCGGCGCGCCGATCACCCCCCCGGCGCGGCTGTTGAGCGCAAGCAGGATCGGATCCGCCGACAGCAACACGCCGTCCCCTGCCACTTCCGCCAGTGCGACCGCAGTATCGCCTGTCGTATATCCCGTCATCGTCGGTCTGCCCCGGCCAGCGCCCGCAACGCAGCGCGAAACTCGCGGTGCATCGCCAGCGGTGCGATCGCCGCGCGCGCATCGTCGACCGCGACGCTCGCGATGCTGTCGAGCGCGTCGGCGAAACTTTCGATATCACGGCGTGGATCGGCATCGGCCAGCGCCAGCCCGATCCGCGCGATCGTCTCCCGGTCGAGATCCGCCGCCCGCAGCGCCAGCCACAGTTGCTCTCCGTCGGGATCGAGTACGATCACCCGGACCTGTTCGGCATCGATCCCGATCGCATGCGCCAGCACCGCGACGAACAGGGTCAGACGCCGGTCGCCGAGCGCCTCGACCAGCAGCGCCGGCAATTCGTCGCGACGGGCATCGATCGCCGCGGCGAGGCGGATCGCGACCGCTTCGGGGCGCTCCGCGTCATCATGCGCGGCAAGGCTGCGCAGCGCCGCTTCGGTGATTGCCTGATCACTCTGGCCGCGGCCCTGCATCGCGACCATCTCGCCAGCGTCCTTCAAGGCATCGTCAAGCCCGTCGCGCACCGCTGCGGCAACCCACCAGACGAGGCGGCGATGCAGGTCGGCGGGCACGTCGCTTCCGGCGATCATTCCCGATTCATTGGCAGCACGACGCCGACTTTCCGCCGCGAGCAGCGCGCCGGCCGCGGTGGCGACGGTCGTATCCGACACCCCCGTCAGGCGGATCAACAGGCTCGGCTCCTCGGGACCGGCAATCGCGGCGGGAAGGGCGTCTGCGATCAGGTCGTGCCGGACGCGAGCGATCAGGTCCTTCATCAGGTCGCGATCGCGCAACACCCCCGACCGCGTCAGCCGCAGCAAGGCGCCGCCCTGCGTCAGGATCGCCTCCGCCCGCGTCGTCTCCCCCAGCCCGGCGAGAACGCGGGCGGCATGACGGCGGATATCCGCCTCGATCGCCCCGATGATCCCGCGCAGGACATGCGCCAGCATCAACCTCGTACGTTCCTCCAGCCGCGCATCGGCGGTCAGGAAAAAGTCGGTGATTGTGGTTTCCAGCCGGTCGTCGGCCCGCTGACGCGCACGCGCGGCGCGCGCGATCGCACTCGCCCGTGACAGCGCGGGATCAGGCAAGGGTTCAGAGCCAACCGACATGCGCCGTGCCTACCCCCTTATTATTAAGGCGGTACTAAGGCTGAAGACGAAGATGCTCGATTGCCGCAGCCAGCGTGACCGTCGCGTACAGTCCGGCGATCGCAAGGCCCAACAGCGGAAATCCGAGGATCGCGACGATCGTGACGATCAGCAGATAGGCCGGCGCACTGCCCCACCACATGCGACGCGCGCGCTCGACGATCGCGCGTTCCCCCAGCGCCGCGATCGCGAGCAGTGCGGCCGCCATGACCAGCGCGCTGTTGTCCGCCGAATAGCCCGCCCACAGAAAGGCAAACAATAGCACGGCGAGCGCGCTGACGACGCCGATCCCGCGCGTCTGCATCGTCGCGACCGACTCATCGTCGCGCAGCCCGCTCAGCACCGAGCCGATCGCCAGACCGACACAGGCCGTGCTGGCAAGCACCAGTCCGGTCGCCAGCCAGCCGAACAGCATGGCGCCAAGCCCGGCTGCGGCGATACCCAGCGACGTCGCGCCGACGGTCGTGCCAGCAACGCTCTTATCGACCAGGAACGGCAGGCCGAGCCTGGCGATCGGCGCGAGCACGAAACGGTCGAACCAGCCGCTGCGCCCCGACACGATCGTCGCCAGCACCGCACGACCGCGTTCTTCCAGCGTCCGCGCCTCGCGCTCGATGCCGTGCCCGCTGCGAATTGCATCGGTCGGCAACAGGATCTGCACCGCGCGCGCCTGCACCGCGATCCGCAGCATCGTCGATTGCAGGTCGTAATCATTGGGCAGGCCAGCGACTTCGGCGATCCGTGCGGGCTCCAGCCGGGCGACCCCGGCCCATGCCATCTGGCCGCCGACACGCTCGAACCCGGGTCCGGCATCGTCCTCCGGCACGACGAGCAGCGCATCGCCGCCCTCGTTCGCCATCGCCGCGACGATGCTCTCGGTCGTGACCAGCCCGTCGCCGAGCATCAAGACGCGCGCCAGCGGATGGAGCTTCTCCATCGCCTCGGCCGCAGTCCGGACGGTATCGACCGCGACGCCGCGGCGGTTGATGCGGTTGATCGCGCCCAGCAACTCAGGCGTCAGCCGCGCGACGACCACGATCACCTGACGCACGCCGGCTGCGATCAGCAACCGCGCCTGATACTCGATCAGCGTGACGCCGCTGAACGGCAAAGTGGCAGCCAGGCGATCGGGGCGATCGTCGGCATCGTGAATAGCAAAGAGAAGCCCGGCAAGCATCTGCGGCTGTTAGGCGTCGAAACGGCGGATGCAAAGCCCGCGCGTCGGAAGCGCGTGCAGATCGACGCCCTGCATGCGCATCAAAGCTGCTCGACCGCGTCGCGCAGCCGGCGCAGCATGTCGTCGTCGCCGGGCAGGGTGTCGGCCGCCACGCGCGCCAGCGTCATCAGCGGCATTGCGCCAAAGCTCGCCGCCAGCCCCTTCAGCCGCCATGCCGCGGCGCGCCACGCCTCGGTGTCGGATGCGTCCACCATAGCGTCCAGCGCGTCCGCCGCGCTGTGGGTGAAGGCGAGGTGCAGGTCGGCGATCAGCAGCGGATCGTCCCCGACCGCGGCTGCCAGGGCGGCGTCGATTGCTCCGGGATCATAGGCCATGAGATGGGGCGTACACGCGACCGACTTAACGGGAGGTTGCGCTATTCGCTTTGTCAAAGCCGATTTCATGGTAAAACCCGGACATGAACGGGGGTTCTTCCATCATCGGCCTGCGCGCGGACCCTGCCCGGGATCCGGACCTTGGCGACGTCCCACCACCGCCTTTGAAGGAACGCGCACCCGTGTTTATCGACGACTATATCCTGCCGGCGGACGACGACGGCGCCGATCGCGGCCGGATCTTTGCAGGTGCCGCAATCGCCGCGGTCCTGCTCTGGCTCGCCGTCATGCTCTGGCTCGTCCGCGGCGAGATCGGTGCGATCGGACCGGTCGCGCTGGTCCAGCTCCTCGCAGCGCTGTGCGTCGTGCCGGCGCTGATCGGCATCATCTGGTTGCTCGCGATGCGGACGAGCCGGGCCGAGGCGGCGCGGTTCGGTGTCACGGCGCGCGCGATGCAGGCGGAATCCGCCCGGCTCGAGCAGGCGGTCGCCGCGACTGCGCAGACGATCGACCGCAATCGCCGTCATCTGGCGGATCAGGTCGACACGTTGATGACGATGGGCGAGACCGCGCATCAGTTTCTCGGCGCGATCGGCGAAGGCTTCGCGACCGAGATCGAACGCGCCGACGCACACACGCGCAGCCTCGTTGCCGCGGCCGACGCGACGCAGACGTCGCTCGGTGTCCTGCTCGCCTCGCTGCCGCGCGCGCATGCCGAGACGGAAGCGATGGCGGACCAGCTTGAGCGCGCCGGCCTTTCCGCCAGCGAACATGCCGGTGCCCTCGATGCGCAGATCGGCGCGCTGGCAGCCCGTGGCCGGGAGGCCGATGCGGTGGCGAGCGGCGCGGCGCAGCGGCTGGCCGCGCATATCATCCGGATGGAAGCGACCAGCGAAACCGCGGGCGCGCGGCTCGAGGCCGTCACCGAGACGATGTCCGCAGCGGTCGACGCGCTGCTCGGGCGCACCGCCGATGCGGTCGACGAAGCACGCAAGGGCATTGCCGCGCAGGGTGACGCGGTGCTGGCGATGGTCAGTGCCAATCAGGCTGCACTCGACGGCGCGACGCGCGCGAGCGCCGAGGCAATCGCCGACCGGATCGCCGGCGTCGATTCGGCGATCGCCCAGGTTGCCCGCCGCCTTGAGGATCAGCGTACAGCCGGGGAGGTTATCCTCGGCTCGCTCGGTTCGGGCCTCGACCAGGTCGAGACTCGCATCGACACGCTCCACCATCATGGTGTCGAACGAACCCAGTTGCTCGCTGCGTCGATCAGCGCGCTGGGCGGCTCGGCGGATGCGATGACCGAGGCGCTCCGCTCGGGCGAGGCGATGGCGGGGCGGACGATCGGCACGACCGAATCGCTGCTGATCGCCCTCGACGCCGCGGCGCGCGAGATTGACGAAACGCTGCCCGATGCGCTCTCACGGCTCGACCGGCGCGTCGCCGACAGCAAGGCGATCGTCGTGGCCGCAAAGCCCGAACTGCTCGCGCTCGTCACCGCGGCCGAAAGCACGCACGATGCGATCGAGGCGATTGCCGGTGTCATCGCCGAACAGCGTAGCGTGCTCGATCGCCTGTCGAACACGCTGCTCGACACGCTGGCCTCGGGACGCGCCAAAGCGGACGCACTTGGCCAGATGGTCGACGAGACGATCGATCGCACCAACAGCTTCTCCGAGGAAGCCGCACCCCGTCTCGTCGAGGCGTTGCTGCGCGTCCGCGAGACCGCGACCGCGGCGGCGGATACCGCGCGCCACACGCTGGCTCAGGTCATTCCCGACGCCGCGCAGGCGCTCGAGCTCGCCAGCAGTGCTGCACTGCGCCGCGCGACCGGCGACACCGTCGATCGGCAGATCCAGGCGATCGGCGACGCGACCGACGCCGCGGTCGACGCGACGACGCGCGCGACCGAGCGGCTGGCGGCACAGGTCGAGGCGATTGCGCAACAGACCGCGGTCGTCGAAACCCGGCTCGAAGAGGCGCGCAACGACCGCGAAACCGCCGACCGCGACACCTTCGCACGGCGGGTATCGCTGCTCATCGAATCGCTGAATTCGGCCTCGATCGATATCGCCAAGGCGTTCGCGCCCGAAGTCGCCGACAGCGCTTGGGCCGCCTATCTCAAGGGTGATCGCGGCGTCTTCACGCGGCGAGCGGTGCGGATCCTAGATGCAAACGATGCCCGCGCGATCGCGAACCTGTATGACGACGATGCGGGCTTCCGCGAGATGGTGAACCGCTACATCCACGACTTCGAATCGATGTTGCGCGCGATCCTGGCACAGCGCGACGGCTCACCGCTCGGTGTCACTCTGCTCTCGTCGGATATGGGCAAACTCTACGTGGCGCTCGCACAGGCAATCGAACGCCTCCGCTAAAGGGGGCGCCCGCCCCGGTCGCGCTAGCGGCGGACCATGTCGCGTGTGTCGAACAGGTCGAACATCTGCGGCGTGATCCAGCCGTAAGCGTAATTCAGTTGGAACAGCACGAACAGCGTCGTCGCGACGATCGTCACGCGCCAGGCAACGCGGCCGGCGTGGAAATCATGCGGCGCGCTTTCGGACTGGCCGGGGACGGTTTCGCCCCCGACCTCACGCGTCGTCCGTACACCGAATGGCAGGACCAGGAACACCGAGAACGCCCAGAACAGGACGTAGATCGCGAGTGCCGAGGTCCAGCGCATCGGCTCAGCCTTCGATCAGCAGAACGTCGACGATCGGCTTCTTGCCGGTCCAGCGCGTCGAGACCTTGCGGACCGCAAGCCGGACCTGCTCGCGCATCTTGTCGATATCGCGCTTGCCGCCCCGCACGGTGTCGGCAACCGCCTGGACCGCATCCGCGACGAACGCGGCACGATCTTCCTCGACAGGCACGCCCTGAACGCGGACCTGCGGCTGGCCGAGCATCCGCCCGTCCTTGCCGATCGCCACCGCGACCGAAATCTGGCCGTTGATCGCCAGCTTGCGACGCTCGTTCAGCGTCGTGCCGTCCGCCGGCAGGATCACGTCACCGTCGAGGACCAGACGGCCAACCGTCGCATTGCCGATCTTGACCGGCCCCTTTGGCGCGAGCCGGACGATGTCGCCGTTGCTCTGCACAAGCGCACGGGGGATCCCCTGCTCCAGCCCGAAGCGCGCATGCTCCATCATGTGGCGCATCTCGCCATGCGTCGGGATCAGCGTGTCGGGACGCAGCCACTCGTACATCTGCGCCAGTTCCGGCTGGCCGGGATGGCCCGAGACGTGAACGTGCGCCTGGCGCTCGGTCACCATCCGGATGCCCTTGGCGGCCAGCGTGTTCTGGATGCGGCCGATCTGGACCTCGTTGCCGGGAATCTGCTTCGACGAGAAGATCACCGTGTCATCGGCCTCGAGCGTGATCGTGTGGCTGCCATTGGCGACGCGCGCGAGCGCGGCACGCTCCTCGCCCTGCCCGCCGGTGGCGATGATCAGAACCTTGTTCTTGGGCAGACGCATCGCGGTGTCGGGATCGATCGTCTCGGGGAAGTCCTTCAGATACCCCGTCGCACGCGCGACCTTGATGATCCGGTCGAGCGAGCGTCCGGTGACGCACAGCTTGCGCCCGGTTTCCTTCGCCACTTCGCCGAACGTGTGAAGCCGTGCGGCGTTCGACGCGAAGCTGGTGATCATCACCCGGCCCTTGGCCTTGCTGACCTCTTCGAACAGGCCCTTGCGGACCGTGCTCTCGCTGCCCGACGCGGTGGTGTTGAAGATGTTGGTCGAATCGCAGACCAGCACGTCGACGCCCTTGTCGCCGATCGCCATGAAGCCTTCTGGCTTGGTCGGATTGCCGATCACCGGGTTCTTGTCGAGCTTCCAGTCGCCGGTGTGGAACACGCGGCCATAGGGCGTGTCGATCAGCAGCGCGTTCGCCTCGGGGATCGAATGCGACATTTCGACGAAGGTGAAGCCGAACGGCCCGAGCTGGAAGTTGCCGCCCATCGGAATCATCTTGAGTTTCACGCGGTTGGCGATCCCCTCTTCCTCGAGCTTGCCGCGGACCAGGCCCATCGTGAACGGCGTCGCATAGATCGGCACGCCCAGATCTTCGGCGAGATAGGGCAGCGATCCGATATGGTCCTCATGGCCATGCGTGATCACGATGCCGAGTAGATCGTCGATCCGCTCCTCAATGAAGGACAGGTCGGGCAGGATGACGTCGACGCCGGGATATTGCGGATCTGCAAAGGTGATGCCGAGATCGACCATCACCCATTTGCCCTGGCAGCCATACAGGTTGACGTTCATGCCGATTTCGCCGGAGCCGCCAAGGCCACAGAAAAGGAGTTCGTTCTTCGGAGTCATTGATTACTTTCAGGATTACAGGGGAATGTGGCCCGCAGGCCGGTTGGCGCGAGCCCAATGGCCCTAGATATGGTGACGGTCCCACATCATCGCCAGCCCCTGGATCGTCAGGTCGGCCTCGATGACGTCGAACACGTCGGTCTGTTTTTCGAAGAGGGTAGCAAGTCCGCCGGTCGCGATGACCTTGACCGGGCGTCCGACCTCGGCCTTCATTCGCGCCACCAGCCCCTCGATCATCGCGACATAGCCCCAATAGATGCCGATGTGCATCTGCGAGACCGTGTTCAGCCCGATCACGCTGGTATCGCCGGGTGCCTCAATCGCGATCCGCGGCAATTTGGCCGCGGCAGTGACCAGCGCGTCGAGCGACAGGTTGATCCCCGGCGCGATGATGCCGCCCTTATACGCGCCGCGATAGTCGACGAGGTCGAACGTCGTCGCCGTGCCGAAATCGATGACGATCAGGTCGCCGTCGTGCAGCGCGTGCGCGGCGATCGTGTTGACCGCACGATCAGCGCCCAGCGAGGCGGGCTCGTCGACATCGATCGCGATCCCCCATTCGACCGGCGCGCGGCCGGCGATCAGCGCCTCGGTCGCGAAATATTTCGACGCGAGGACCTGCAGATTGTGCAGCGCGCGCGGCACCACCGTCGCGATGATCACGCCCTCGACCGCGCCCCGGTCATGCCCACCGAGCTGCATCAGCTGGCTCAGCCACACCGCATATTCGTCCGCCGTGCGGCGTGGATCGGTCGCGATCCGCCACCGCGCCACGATGACGCCCTTCTCGACGAGCGCGAACACGACATTGGTATTGCCGGCATCGATGGCGAGCAGCATGCGGGGACCTTCAACCTTTCCGTGCGGATAGTGCATAGTCGAGACCCGCGGCGATGGCGATGACGCGCCGCATCACAGCAGGAATATGTCGGCGGCGTGGATGACACGACGCTCGCCCGTCGCGGTGCGCAGGATCAACGCGCCATCGCTATCGAGCCCCACGAACAGTCCCTCGACCGCGTCGCCGTCCGCGAGCCGCGCGGTCAGCGCGGTGCCCGCCGGATGCGCGCAATCGACCCAGCGCGCACGGACGGGCGCCAGCCCCTCCGTCCGCCAACGCGCGACCCAGCGCGCAAACCCGTCGGCAAGGATGTCGAGGAACGACGCGGGCTCAATGACGACGCCATGCACCGTGAGATCGGTCGTCTTGCGATCGGCCAGCTCGGGATGGTGCGCAATGTTGACCCCAAAGCCAACCACGACCGCATCGTCGGCCCGCTCGAGCAGGATCCCCGACAGCTTGGCACCGGCAAGTAACAGGTCGTTCGGCCATTTGAGCAGCAGCGTCGCGCTCGAGTCCGTGGTTCCCTGTCGGATACCGGCGACGACGAAGGTCGACACGGCCTCATACAACGCGACCGCCGCGACGAGCGCGAGGCTGGCGGCGGGCGGATCGCTCGGACGCAGCCGCACCAGCGTGCTCGCATAGAGATTACCGTCGGGCGATGACCATTCCCGCCCCTGTCGGCCGCGTCCTGCAGTCTGCCGAACCGCCCTCAGCCAGAGGCCGTCATCGGCGCCGGTGCGGGCCAGCGCCAGCAGGTCGGCATTGGTCGATCCTGTCTCCGCAACGGTACGGATGATGCTCAGAACAACGCCCGCGCTGCCGCCATCGTCCATGCGCCGAGCACGGGGATGAGCAGATAGCCGGCCGGCGAGACGAACACCGCCGCCAGCGCGATCAACCCGCCCTCGACCTTGTTCTCCATCGGCGCAAAGGCGGGTGCCGGATCGTCGAAGTACATCGTCTTGACGACGCGCAGGTAATAATAGGCGCCGATCACCGATGCCGCGATGCCGACCACGGCCAGCGGGAAGAGGCCTGCATCGACGGCCGCACTGAACACCGCGAACTTCGCATAGAAGCCGAACAGCGGCGGGATGCCGGCAAGGCTGAACATGAAGATCGCGAGTGCTGCGGCAAGCCCCGGCCGCGTCCGCGACATACCCGCAAGGCTCGCGATCGTCTCGACCGGCTGCCCGTCATCGCCGCGCATCTGCAGCACGACCAGGAACGAGCCCAATGTCATCGCGACATAGATGGTCAGATACATCAGCACGCCCGACACGCCCTCGGGCGTCCCCGCGGCAAGACCGATCAGTGCGAAGCCGACATTGTTGATCGACGAATAGGCCAGCAGGCGCTTGACGTTGGTCTGGCCGATCGCGGCGACCGCGCCGAGGATGATCGAGGCGAGCGCCGCGAAGATCACGATCTGACGCCACTGGTCCGTCGCCGGCCCCATCGCCTCGATCGCGACGCGCACCGCCATCGCCATTGCCGCGACCTTGGGGGCCGAGGCGAAGAACGCGGTGACCGGGGTCGGTGCGCCCTCATAGACGTCGGGCGTCCACATGTGGAACGGCACTGCGCTGATCTTGAATGCGAGCCCTGCGAACACGAACACCAGACCGAACAGCAGGCCGAGCGACTTGGTCCCGGCATAGGCGTCGGCGATGCCCGAGAACAATGTCGTGCCGCTGAAACCGTAGACCAGCGAGATGCCGTATAATAGGATGCCGCTGGCGAGCGCGCCGAGCACGAAATATTTGAGGCCTGCCTCGGCCGAGCGCCCGTCGCGCCGCATGAAGCTGGCGAGGACATACGCTGCAAGGCTCTGCAGCTCGAGACCGACATAGAGCGTCAGCATGTCGCTGGCCGAGACCATGATGCCCATGCCGCACGCCGACAACAGGATCAGCACGGGGTATTCGGGACGAAGATCCTCGCCCTGCGACCGCGCGAAGAAGCTCGGCGCCATCATGATCGCGACCGCGGATGCGATGTAGATCAGCACCTTGGCAAACGCACCGAACGCATCGGCACGGTAGAGGCCGTCGAACGCATAGCCGCCCGACGATGCCGGACCGACCAGCGCGATCCCGGCACCAACCAGAACGAACACGGAGGCGATCGACACGGCGCGCGTCGACGAGTCCCCGCCCCAGGCCGAGACGAGCATCAGCGCGATCGCCCCCAGTGCCAGCACCAGCTCGGGCAGCGTCATTGCGATGTTAGCGGCGTATTCCATCAGTGTGCCTCCCCGTGCGCGGCTTCATGCACGGTGGCGGGCTTCCCCGCAGTTGGGTTCGAATCGCTGGCCGGCTTGGCGCGGTCGACGCGCGCGAGCAGGACGCTCACATCCTTGCGCATCGGCGCGAGGAAGCTCTCGGGATAGACGCCCATCCACAGCACGACGGCTGCGATCGGCGCGAGCAACCAGAATTCTCGCGCCGACAGATCGACCATGCCGCGAACCTCGTCCGACTTGATCTCGCCAAAGACCACGCGACGGTAAAGATACAGCATGTATGCCGCGCCGAGGATGATGCTCGTCGTGCAAAGCAGGGCCGTCCAGGTCGAGACCTGATAGGTGCCCATCAGCGACAGGAACTCGGCGACGAAGCCGCTGGTCCCCGGCAGCCCGATCGACGCCATGGTGAAGAACAGGAAGAAGATCGCATAGCGCGGCATGTTGATTGCCAAGCCGCCATAGCGCGAGATTTCGCGGGTATGGAGCTGGTCGTAGATCACGCCGACGCACAGGAACAATGCACCCGATACCAGCCCGTGGCTTAGCATCATGATCATCGCGCCTTCGATGCCCTGGCGGTTGAACGCGAACAGACCGATTGTGACGATCGCCATGTGCGCCACCGACGAATAGGCGATCAGCTTCTTCATGTCCGACTGCACGAGCGCGACCAGCGACGTGTAGATCACCGCGACCGCCGACAGGCCGAAGATCAGCCAGGTCAGCTGGCCCGAGGCTTCGGGGAACATCGGCAACAGGAAGCGCAGGAAGCCGTATCCGCCGAGCTTCAGCAGTACGCCCGCCAGGATCACCGACCCTGCGGTCGGCGCCTGCACGTGCGCGTCGGGCAACCAGGTATGGACCGGCCACATCGGCATCTTGACGGCAAACGACGCGAAGAACGCCAGCCACAGCCAGGTCTGCACATGCGCCGGGAAGTCGTAGTTCAGCAGCGCCGGGATGCTCGTCGTGCCCGCGGTCTTCGCCATGTACAGCATCGCGATGAACATCAGGACCGAGCCGAGCAGCGTGTACAGGAAGAACTTGTACGACGCGTAGATCCGGTTCGCGCCACCCCAGATACCGATGATCAGGTACATCGGGATCAGGCCGGCTTCGAAGAAGACGTAGAACAGGAACAGATCCTGCGCCGCGAACGTGCCGATCATCAGCACTTCGGTGAACAGGAACGCCGCCATGTATTCCGGCACGCGCGTCGTGATCGAGCGCCAGCTGGCGCCGATGCAGATCGGCATCAGGAACACGCTGAGCATGATCAGCATCAGAGCGAAGCCGTCGATGCCGAGCGACCAACCGAACGGCCCAAAGATGCCGGGGGCATGCTCGACGAACTGCCACTGTGCGCCGCCGATGTCGAAGTTCATCCACAGCATGATGCCGAGCGCGAAGTCGATCAGCGTTGCCGCCAGCGCGAGCATCCGGGCCGTGTTCGCCGAGACGAACAGGCACACGATGGCCGCGATCATCGGGACCGCGATCAGGACGGAAAGGATAGGAAAGCCGGTCATCAATAGAGTCCGATCGCCCAGGTTACGGCGGCTGTCAGGCCGATCAGCATGACGAAGGCATAGGTGTAGAGATATCCCGTCTGGAAGCGGCCGGCGACGCGCGCGCCGACTTGGACCAGCCAGGCCGACCCGTCGGGGCCGAACCGGTTGATCGTCTTCTCGTCACCGCGGTGCCACAGGAAGCGGCCAATCGCGAAGGCGGGGCGGACGAAAATCAGGTCGTACAGCTCGTCGAAATACCACTTATGCAGCAGGAAGTCGTAGAGCACGCCGAACTGTTCGATCACCTTGCCTGGGAAGGACGGGTTCTTGATATAGGCGTACCAGGCGGTCAGCAGGCCGAGCAGCATCGCGATCGTCGCCGACAGTTTGATGATGAGCGGCACGCCGTGCATCTCGTGCATCAGATGTTCGCGGAACGCGAGTGCGCCCTTCCAGAACTCTTCGCCTGCACTCGGCTCGATGAAGTAACCGTGGAAGACGAAGCCCGCCAGCACCGCACCGATCGACAGGACGATCAGCGGGATCAGCATCGGCAGCGGGCTCTCATGCGGGTGATACCCGCCATCGCCTTCCGCCGGCGCATGCACGGCATCGTGATGATCATGCGGCGCATGGCCTGCGTCCTCGGCCTTGGCCGGGTTCGCATGATGATCGTCGACGTGATGCGCGTCGTGCGCATGGTCGTCGTGACCATGGGCGTCGTGGAGCGCATGCTGGATGTGCTCCGATGCGGCCCAGCGCGGCTTGCCCCAGAAGGTGAGGAACATCACGCGCCACGAATAGAAGCTGGTGAGCAGCGCGACGAGCACACCGACGAACCACACGCCCGGCTGACCCGCAGCCCAGCTCGCCTCGATGATCGCATCCTTCGAATGGAAGCCTGCGAACCCGAATGCGGTGTTGCCGAAGATGCCGGGGATGCCGACGCCGGTGATCGCGAGCGTACCCGCCATCATGCCCCAGAACGTCACCGGGATCTCCTTACGCAGGCCACCATAATAGCGCATGTCCTGCTCATGGTGCATCGCATGGATCACCGAGCCGGCACCCAGGAACAGCAGCGCCTTGAAGAAGGCATGCGTGAACAGGTGGAACATCGCCGCGCCGTAGGCGCCGACGCCCGCGGCGAAGAACATGTAGCCGAGCTGCGAACAGGTCGAATAGGCGATGACGCGCTTGATGTCGGTCTGGACGAGGCCGCAAGTGGCGGCGAACAGGCAGGTCGCGGCTCCGACCGAGGTGACCACCGTCAGCGCGACCGGGCTCATCTCGAACATCGGCGACAGGCGGCACACCATGAACACGCCTGCGGTGACCATGGTCGCCGCGTGGATCAGCGCCGACACCGGCGTCGGCCCCTCCATCGCGTCCGGCAGCCAGGTGTGCAGGCCGAGCTGTGCCGACTTGCCCATCGCGCCGACGAACAGCAGCAGGCAGAGCACCGTCATCGTATCGAAGCGGTAGCCGAGGAAGCCGATCGTCGAGCCGGCCATACCGGGTGCAGCCGCCAGGATCTCGGGGATCGAGACAGTGCCGAATACCAGGAACGTGCCGAAGATGCCGAGCATGAAGCCCAGATCGCCGACACGGTTGACGACGAACGCCTTGATCGCGGCGGCGCTGGCCGAGGGCTTGCGGAACCAGAACCCGATCAGGAGGTAGGATGCGAGGCCCACCCCTTCCCAGCCGAAGAACATCTGGACGAGGTTGTTCGCGGTAACCAGCATCAGCATCGCAAAGGTGAACAGCGACAGATACGCAAAGAAGCGCGGCTGGTCGGGATCCTCGTCCATATAGCCCCAGCTATACAGATGGACGAGTGCCGACACCGAGGTGACGACGACGAGCATCACCGCGGTCAGCGCATCGACGCGCAGCGACCACGCAACGTTCATGTCGCCCGACTGGATGAAGTTGAGCAACGGCTCGACGGTCGCGCTGCTGGTGCCCGCCATGAAACCGAGGAAGATCGGCCAGGATAACAGGCACGACGCGAACAACGCGGCCGTGGTGACGATTTTCGCCGGCACGTTGCCGATCGCGCGATTGCCGAACCCGGCAACGATCGCGGCCAGTAACGGCAGGAAGACGATAAGCTGGATCAACCGTATTACCCCTTCATCCGGTTGACGTCGTCGACCGCAATGGTGCCGCGACCGCGGAAATAGATGACCAGAATGGCCAGGCCGATCGCGGCCTCACCCGCCGCGACCGTTAGCACGAACATCGCGAACACCTGTCCGACGAGATCGTTGAGGAAGGCCGAGAAGGCGACGAGATTGATGTTCACCGCGAGCAGGATGAGCTCGATCGCCATCAGAATGACGATGAGGTTCTTGCGGTTCAGGAAGATGCCGAGCACCCCCATGGTGAACAGGATCGCCGCGACGACGAGGTAGTGGACGAGACCGATCGTCACAGTTCGACTCCCTGCCCGACGACCGGGCGCGTATTGCGCGTTGCGTCCTGCGGACGGCGTGCGTTCTGACGGCTGATGTTCTGCGCCTTCACGCCGCCACGCTGTCGATGCGTCAGCACGATTGCGCCGATCATCGCGACCAGCAGGACGAGCCCGGCCGCCTCGAACACGAACAGATAGCGCGTGTAGAGCAGGTTGCCGATCGCCTGGATGTTGGGCACCCGCGCATCGATCGGCGCCGCGCGCCGTGCGAGCTGGATCGGCCCCGTGCTCCATGCGCCGATCGCGATCATCACCTCGGCCGCGAGTGCGACCGCGAGCGCCAGCCCGATACCGAAGTACCGTGCCACGCCGGCACGCATTTCGGCAAAGTCGATGTCGAGCATCATGACGACGAACAGGAACAGCACCGCGACCGCACCGACATAGACGATGACGAGCAGCATCGCGATGAACTCGGCCCCGACGAGGATCATCAGACCCGCCGCGTTGAAGAAGGCGAGGATCAGCCACATCACCGAATGGACCGGATTGCGCGACGCGATCGTCATGGCGCCCGACAGGACGACGACGAAGGCGAAGAGGTAAAAGGCTAAGGCCTGGATCATGAGGTCCTCGTCACCCCAGCGAAAGCCGGGGTCTCACGCCGCGCGGGCGCGCTCGGAAACGGGGAGATCCCAGCCTGCGCTGGGATGACGGAGTTAATCTGTGTCATCGCGGCGCTCGCTTAACGGTACGGCGCATCGGCGGCAAGGTTCGCCGCGATCGCGCTTTCCCAGCGATCGCCGTTATCGAGCAGCTTCGACTTGTCGTAGATCAGCTCTTCGCGCGTCTCGGTCGAGAATTCATAATTCGGACCCTCGACGATCGCATCGACCGGGCACGCCTCGGCGCACAGGCCGCAATAGATGCACTTGGTCATGTCGATGTCGTAGCGCGTCGTGCGGCGCGAGCCGTCGTCGCGCGGCTCGGCCTCGATCGTGATCGCCTGGGCGGGGCACACGGCCTCGCACAGCTTGCACGCGATGCACCGCTCTTCGCCATTGGGATAACGACGCAGCGCATGCTCGCCGCGGAACCGCGGGGACACCGGGTTACGCTCGTACGGATAGTTGATCGTCGCCTTTTCCTTGAAGAAATAGCGAAGCGTCAACGCGTGCGCCTTCACGAATTCCCACAGGGTGAACGATTTGATGATCTGAGCAACGCTCATGAACCCACTCCAACGCGCGTCAGCATTAACACGCCCGACACGAGGAAAACCCAGAACAGCGAGACGGGCAGGAAAATCTTCCAGCCGAGCCGCATCAGCTGATCATAGCGATAGCGCGGCACGGTCGCCTTCACCCAGCTGAACAGGAAGAAGAAGAACAGGATCTTGGCGAACAGCCAGATGATCCCCGGCACGTAATAGAGCGGTGCCCAGTCAACCGGCGGCAGCCACCCACCCCAGAAGAGCGTCGCGTTGAGCGCACACATCAGGATGACGTTGGCGTACTCACCCAGCCAGAACAGTGCGAACGCCATCGACGAATATTCGGTCTGGTAACCGGCGACGAGCTCGCTCTCCGCCTCGGTCAGATCGAACGGTGCACGCTGCGTTTCCGCGAGGCTCGAGATGAAGAACATCACCGCCATCGGGAACAGCAGCGGATTGACGATGTAGCCGTTGATATGCAGCCCGAACATGTTCTGCTGCGCGGTCACGATGCCGGACAGGTTGAACGTGCCCGACCACAGCACGACCGAGATCAGGATGAACCCGATCGCGACTTCGTAGCTGACCATCTGCGCGGCCGCACGCAGCGCCGAGTAGAACGGATATTTTGAATTCGACGCCCAGCCCGCGAGGATGATCCCGTACACGCCGAGCGACGACGCCGCGAGCACGTAGAGCAAGCCGACATTGATGTCCGCGAGCACGACGCCGGGCTGGAACGGGATCACCGCCCAGACGATCAGCGCGACCGTGAAGGTGATGATCGGCGCCAGCAGGAACAGCGCGCGATTGGCGGCTGCGGGGACGATCGTCTCCTGCAGGAACACCTTCAGACCGTCGGCGAAGCTCTGCAGCAGGCCGAACGGACCCACCACGTTCGGACCACGCCGAAGCGCCATCGCCGCCCAGATCTTGCGATCGGCATAGATGATCATCGCAACCGCCAGCATCACCGGCAGCGCGATCGCGAGAATGTCGATGATCGTCGCGAGGAAGAACGCCCAGTCGTAACCGAGCGAAGATTCGAACCAGGAGATCATTCGGCTGCCTCCGCAAAGTCTTCCCCGTGGAGAAGTTCAGCCGAGCAGCGCTGCATCGTCGGCGATGCGCGGCAGATCGCGTTGGTCAGGTAGAAGTCCTTGATCGGATAGCCGGTCAGAACCCCCTCGCCTGCACCGTCGAGCGACGGCGGGCTCCACTCGAACGTCGCGAGCGCCTGGTGACGCAGCGCGGGAACGGCAGCGAACATCTCTTCGCGCAGCCCCTCGAAGCTGTCGAACGGCAGCGTGTGGCCGAGCGTGTCGGACAGCGCGCGGAAGATCGACCAGTCGTCGCGCGCATCGCCGGGGGCGAACACTGCACGCTCGCCGCGCTGGACGCGACCTTCGAGATTGACCCAGGTTCCCGACTTCTCGGCATAGGTCACGCCCGGCAGGATGACGTCGGCAGCCGCCGCACCCTTGTCGCCGTGATGCCCCACGAACACCTTGAAGCCCGCGAACTGGCTGAAATCGACCTCGTCCGCGCCGAGGAAGAAGCCGAGCTTCGCCCCCATCACGTCAGCGATTCCGCCCGTCTGCGCATAGCCGAGCATCAGCCCGCCCATCCGCGACGCGGCCATATGGACGACGTTGAAGCCGTTCCAGCCGTCCTTGACGAGGCCCAGCGTGTCGACGAGCTTCAGTGCGGCGCCGTGGCCACCCTTCAGCGCCGCGCCACCGACGATCACCATCGGACGCTCGGCCTTGCCGAACGCCTCGGTCACTGCGTCGGGCAGAGTGCCGAGCAGGGCCAGATCGTCGCCGAGCCACTCGACCTTGTAGGTCAGCTCGGTCTCAGGGCCGATCGCGAAGACCTTCGCGCCCTTCTTGATCGCCTTGCGAACCCGCGTGTTCACCAGCGGCGCTTCCCAGCGCAGGTTGGTGCCCACCAGCAGGATCGCGTCGGCACGCTCGGTACCGGCGATCGTCGTGTTGAAATTGACCGCAGCGATGTTCGACGCGTCATAGGCCATGCCGGTCTGGCGGCCTTCGAGCATCGTCGAGCCCATCTTCGCGAGCAGCGCCTTGGCGGCGTACATCGTCTCACAGTCGACCAGGTCGCCTGCGACCGCGGCCACGCTCGACCCGGCATCAACCGCCTTGATCGCTGCAAAGGCCTCGTCCCACGTTGCGGGCTGGAGCTTGCCGTTCACGCGGACATAAGGCTTGTCGAGACGACGACGGACCAGGCCGTCGATCGCATGGCGCGTCTTGTCGGTCGCCCACTCCTCGTTCACGTCCTCGTTGATCCGCGGCACGCAACGCAGCACCTGGCGACCACGGCTGTCGAGCCGGATGTTGGTGCCGACCGCGTCCATGACGTCGATCGTCAACGTCTTGCGGAGTTCCCACGGACGCGCCTCGAACGCGTAGGGCTTCGACGTCAGCGCGCCTACCGGGCACAGATCGACGACGTTACCCGACAGCTCGCTCTTGACCGCATTCTCAAGATACGAGGTGATCTGCATGTCCTCGCCGCGGAAGATCGCACCGATCTCCTCGACGCCAGACACTTCCTCGGCAAAGCGGATGCAGCGCGTGCACTGGATGCAGCGGGTCATGACCGTCTTCACGATCGGACCCATATATTTCTCGGTGACCGCGCGCTTGTTCTCGTCATAGCGCGAATGGCCGCGGCCATAGGCGACCGACTGGTCCTGCAGATCGCACTCGCCACCCTGATCGCAGATCGGGCAATCGAGCGGATGGTTGATCAGCAGGAATTCCATGATGCCCTCGCGGGCATTCTTGACCATCGGCGAGTTGGTGAAGATCTCCTGCTTGTCCGCGGCCGGCAGTGCGCACGACGCCTGCGGCTTGGGCGGACCAGGCTTCACCTCGACCAGGCACATCCGGCAATTGCCGGCGATGCTCAGCCGCTCATGATAACAGAAACGCGGGATCTCCTTGCCGGCAAGCTCGCACGCCTGCAGCACGGTGGCACCCTGCGGCACCTCGATCTCTACGCCATCGACTTTGACTAAGGGCATTACTCTGCGGCTTCCATCATCGGCGCGGTGTCACCACCACGTTCGCGGATACGGCGTTCCATCTCGGGGCGGAAATGCTTGATCAGGCCCTGGATCGGCCAGGCTGCGGCGTCGCCGAGCGCGCAGATCGAGTGACCCTCGACCTGCTTCGTGACCTGCTGGAGCATGTCGATCTCGGACAGCTCGGCATCGCCTGTGCGCATCCGCTCCATCACGCGCCACATCCAGCCGGTGCCTTCGCGGCACGGCGTGCACTGGCCGCAGCTCTCATGCTTGTAGAAGTAGGAGATGCGGCTGATCGCACGGACGATGTCGGTCGACTTGTCCATGACGATGATCGCCGCGGTGCCGAGGCCCGAACCGACCGCCTTCAGGCCATCGAAATCCATCGCGCAGTCCATGATCTGCGCGGCGGGCACCAGCGGCACCGAGGAGCCGCCCGGGATCACCGCGAGCAGATTGTCCCAGCCGCCACGAATCCCGCCGCAATGCGTCTCGATCAGGTCGCGGAACGAGATGCTCATCTCTTCCTCGACGACGCAGGGCTTGTTCACGTGCCCGCTGATCTGGAACAGCTTGGTGCCGCGGTTGTTCTCTGCGCCGAAGCTCGAGAACCAGGCCGCACCGCGCCGCAGGATCGTCGGTGCGACCGCGATCGATTCGACGTTGTTGACGGTCGTCGGGCAGCCATAAAGGCCCGCACCCGCCGGGAATGGCGGCTTTAGCCGCGGCTGGCCCTTCTTGCCCTCGAGGCTCTCGAGCATCGCGGTCTCTTCGCCGCAGATGTACGCGCCCGCACCACGGTGGACGAACACGTCGAAGTCGTAGCCCGACCCGCACGCATTCTTGCCGACGAAGCCACGATCATAGGCCTCGGCAACCGCCGCGAACAGCGTCTCGGCCTCACGGATATATTCGCCGCGGATGTAGATGTACGCGGCACGCGCACGCATCGCGAACCCGGCGATCAGCGCGCCCTCGATCAGCTTGTGCGGATCGTGACGGATGATCTCGCGATCCTTGCAGCTGCCCGGCTCGGATTCATCGGCGTTGATGACGAGGAAGTTCGGCCGGTCGGGCTTCGGCTCCTTGGGCATGAACGACCATTTGGTGCCGGTCGGGAACCCTGCCCCACCGCGGCCACGCAGACCCGACGCCTTCATCACGTCGATGATCGCGTCCTGGCCGAGCGCCATCAGGTCCTTGGTATTGTCCCAATCGCCGCGCATGATCGCGGCGTCGATGTTCCACGGCTGAAAACCGTAGACGTTGGTGAAGATGCGGTCCTTGTCGGCGAGCATCAGGCCCACTCCCCCCGGTAATCTTGGTTCGCGTCGACCATCGCCTTGAGCGAGGTCGGGCCGCCTTCGGGGCAGCTCGCGCGGCGGCCGAACTGCGGCCCCGGCGTCGGCGTGCCGCCACTGGCGAGCGCCTCGAGGATCTCGGTCGTCTTGTCGTAATCGAGATCTTCGAAGTTATCGTCGTTGATCTGAACCATTGGCGCGTTCGCGCAGGTGCCCAGGCACTCGACCTCGGTCAGCGTGAACATGCCGTCCGGCGTCGTGCCGCCCTTGACGAGGCCCCGGTTCTTGCACGCGGCCAGCACGTCGTCCGACCCGCGCAGCATGCACGGCGTCGTGCCGCAGACCTGCACGTGATAGCGACCGACCGGTGCGAGATTGAACATCGTGTAGAAGGTCACGACTTCGTAGACACGCATGTACGGCACGCCGATCTGACGCGCGACGAACTCGATCACCGGCACCGGCAACCAGCCCTGCGTCTGCGTTTCCGCACCAACCTGGCGCTGGGCAAGATCGAGGAACGGGATCGACGCCGACTGTTCGCGGCCCTTCGGGTAGCGCCCGAGGATCTCGTTCGCCTTCACCTGGTTCTCGTCCGTCCAGGCGAACGAGCCCCAGCGTGCGCGGGTCTCTGCCTCATCGGGAATTTTCGGAGCTTCAGCCATCAGCGGTCACATTCACCAAAAACGATATCCATCGCGCCGAGGATCGCGGTCGTATCTGCCAGCATGTGACCCTTCGCCATGAAGTCGAAGGCCTGGAGATGCGAAAACGCGGTCGGGCGGATCTTGCAGCGATACGGCTTGTTGCTGCCGTCGGCGACCAGATACACGCCGAACTCGCCCTTGGGGCTCTCGGTCGCGACATAGACGTCGCCGGCGGGCACATGGAAGCCCTCGGTATAGAGCTTGAAGTGATGGATCAGTGCTTCCATCGACTGCTTCATCTCCGCGCGCTTGGGCGGCACGACCTTGCGGTCGAGCGAGGCGATCGGCCCCTCGGGCATGTCGCGCAGGCACTGCTTCATGATCCGTGCCGACTGACGCACTTCCTCGACGCGCACCATGAACCGGTCATAGCAGTCGCCACGCGTGCCGACCGGCACGTCGAAGTCCATCTTGGCATAGACGTCATAGGGCTGTGACTTGCGCAGATCCCAGGCGATGCCCGATCCGCGGATCATCGGACCCGAAAAGCCCCATTTGATCGCATCGTCACGGCTGACGATCGCGATGTCGACGTTACGCTGCTTGAAGATGCGGTTGTCCGCGACAAGCGAAATCGCATCCTCGAACAGCCGCGGCAGGCGCGTGTCGAGCCAGTCGCCGATATCGGCGAGCAGCTTGAGCGGTGCATCCTGATGCACGCCACCGGGACGGAAATAGTTGGAATGCATGCGCGCGCCGCTGACGCGCTCGAAGAAGTTCATGCAGTCTTCGCGGATCTCGAACAGCCACAGGTTCGGCGTCATCGCGCCGACGTCCATGACGTGGCTGCCGAGGTTGAGCATGTGGTTCGAGATGCGCGTCAGCTCGGCGAAGAACACACGCAAATACTGCGCACGCTCAGGGACTTCGAGGTCGAGCAGCTTCTCGACCGCCAGCACCCAGCTATGCTCCATGCACAGCGGCGAGCAGTAATCGAGACGATCGAAATACGGGAGCGCCTGCGTGTAGGTCTTGTACTCGATCAGCTTCTCGGTGCCGCGGTGAAGCAGCCCGACATGCGGATCGACGCGCTCGACGATCTCGCCGTCGAGCTCCATGACCAGACGGAGCACGCCGTGCGCCGCGGGATGCTGTGGACCGAAGTTGATCGTGTAGTTCTGGATCGTGACGTCGCCGGTCGTGGGATCGGCCGCATCGCCCTCGCCCAGAAGCTCCTCTACATAGAGACTCACTGGTTCTGTCCTCCGCCCTTGGTCGGGATCACGTCCGACTCCACGGGCTTGTCCTGCTTCTGGTTGCCCGGATCGGGCTCGCCCGCACCGCTCTGCGTGGTGTTCTGGACGTCCTTCTTCGCATAGGGCTCGCTCGGCGCGTCGGGCGCCTTGGTCGCGCTCTGCGCCGCATCCGCCTTGACGATCGTATCGGCCGACAGCGGCGTCTGCGTGCCCTTGGCCTGTGGCAGCGCGCCCTTCTCGTCACCCGGAAGGACGTATTCGGCGCCCTCCCACGGACTCATGAAATCGAACGTGCGGAAATCCTGCGCGAGCTGCACCGGCTCGTACACGACGCGCTTTGCCTCTTCCGAATAGCGCAGCTCGACATAGCCCGTCAGCGGGAAGTCCTTGCGCTGCGGATGGCCGCGAAAGCCGTAATCGGTCAGGATGCGGCGCAGGTCCGGGTTGCCGCTGAACAGCACGCCGTACATGTCGTACACTTCACGCTCGAGCCAGCCGGCGACCGGCCAGATGTCGGTAACCGACGGCACCGGCTTGTCCTCGTCGGTCGCGACATGGACGCGCAGGCGGTGGTTCCGCGTCAGCGACAGCATGCAATAGACGACCTCGAACCGCTCGGCACGATCGGGATAGTCGACGCCGGCGATTTCCATGAGCTGCTGATAGGCAAGCCCCGGCGTATCGCGCAACGCGATCATCGCGTCGTACAGGTCTTCACGACGGACGTGCAGAGCGACCTCGCCGACCTTGTCGACCGCGTCGAGCAGCATGCCGCCGAGCGCCGCGCGGGCCGCGTCGATCGTGCCGTCATTGGCGGCATAGGCTGGTGCGGGCGCCCTCACCGTTCAATGCTCCCGGACCGCCGGATCTTCCGCTGCAACTGCATGATGCCGTACAGCAACGCTTCCGCGGTCGGCGGGCACCCGGGGACATAGATGTCGACGGGCACGATCCGGTCACAACCGCGCACGACGCTGTAGCTATAATGATAATAGCCGCCGCCGTTCGCGCAGGATCCCATCGAGATCACGTATTTCGGCTCCGACATCTGGTCGTAGACCTTGCGAAGTGCGGGCGCCATCTTGTTGCACAGCGTCCCGGCGACGATCATCACGTCCGACTGACGCGGCGACGCGCGCGGTGCGGCACCGAAGCGCTCGAGATCGTAGCGCGGCATGTTCACGTGGATCATCTCGACCGCGCAGCAGGCGAGCCCGAACGTCATCCACCACAGCGAGCCGGTACGGGCCCACTGGAACAGCTCCTCGGTCGAGGTGACCAGGAAACCCTTGTCGGTCAGTTCACCGTTCAGGCCGTCGAAAAAGCCCTGGTCGGGCGGCACGATCGCGCCACCGCCGGCGGGTGCCAGCAGACCGGAACCGGGCTGCGATGTGAGCTCTACTCCCAATCGAGTGCTCCCTTCTTCCATGCATAGGCGAGGCCAAGGGCCAGTTCGCCGATAAAGATCATCATCGAGATCCACGCGGTCCAGCCGAGCGTGAAGACCGAGACGGCCCAGGGAAACAGAAACGCCGCCTCGAGATCGAAGATGATGAAGAGGATGGCGATCAGGTAGAAGCGCACGTCGAACTGGCTGCGCGGATCCTCGAATGCGGGGAAGCCGCACTCATATTCGCTCAGCTTCTCGGGCGTAGGCTTGTGCGACCCGGTGAGCCTGGAGACAGCCATCGGCAGGAACACGAACGTGCTCGACAATGCGATGGCGACCCCGAGGAACAGGAGGATCGGAAGATAGTGCGACAGGTCGACCAAATGGCTTCTCGCAGATGCGAACAGATGGGGAGCCTTTAGGCCGATGGGCCCCGTGGGGCAAGGCTAGCAGCCCGTGAGAATCACTCGCAAGAGCTGTATGAGCCCCGCGGGAAACCTGCGTTACCTGCATGGTTCCGCAAGCAACGGCAACCGCCAGGCGCCGGTCGTAGCCCCCAGCAAGACCGTCACCCCAGCAAAAACTGGGGTGACGGACATTTGGCAGGCCGGCCCGGCCTACCGACCCAAATGCATCAGCGCAGCGCGCCGGCCACCAGCTTATGCAGGCGCGAATGCAGCGCATCATTCGCCGCGAGGAACTCGTTGCGCTCCATCGCGCGGTCGCCACCGCGGAAGTCGGTCACGTAGCCGCCTGCTTCCTTGACCAGCAACATCCCCGCCGCGACGTCCCACGGCTTCAGGTTCGATTCCCAGAAGCCGTCGAACCGCCCCGCTGCCAGCCAGGCGAGATCGAGCGCCGCCGCGCCCAGACGACGGATCCCCGCCACCTCGGGTGCGACCGCACCGAAGATGCGGCTCCACTGCGCGAAATCGCCATGACCGAGGAACGGAATACCCGTCGCGATCAGCGAATCGGCCAGGTCGCGCCGCGACGACACGCGCAGGCGCTGGTCGGTCAGCCACGCGCCGCGGCCTCGCTCGGCCCAGAAGCTCTCGTCGGTGAGCGGCTGATACACGAGCGCAGTCGTGACCTCGCGCTTGCCGTTCGGCATCGGCTCCTCGACCGCGATCGAGATGCAGAAATGCGGGATGCCGTGGAGGAAGTTCGACGTGCCATCGAGCGGGTCGACGATAAAGCGCGGCTTGTTGGGATCACCCGCGACCTCGCCGCGCTCCTCCATCAACATGCCCCAGTCGGGGCGTGCGTGGCTCAGCTCTTCGAAGATCGTCTGCTCGGCGCGCTGGTCGGCCTGGCTGACAAAGTCGGCGGGACCCTTGCGGCTGACCTGCAGCTGCTGGACCTCGTTGAAATCGCGGCGCAGGCGCGGCGCGGCCTTGCGGGCGGCGCGCTCGATGACGGTCATGATGCCGGAATGGCTGGGCATTTCAATCCTTTCAGCCCCTCCCCTTCAGGGGAGGGGTTGGGGTGGGGCAGTGCCGCAGACCCAGGCCGCGGGCAAAGCCCGCGTCGTCGGCCGGGCTATGCCCGCCGGCCGGGCCGGCGGGTCGTGCGGATAGCTTAAGCTATCCGTCTCGGCCGCTCGGCCTTAATCAGCACGCCTTACATAGGTCTGCTCATAGACATCGACCACGATCCGCGTGCCGGCACCGATATGCGGCGGCACCATCACGCGCACGCCGTTCTCGAGCACCGCAGGCTTGTACGACGACGAGGCGGTCTGCCCCTTCACGACGGCATCGGCTTCGACGATCAGCGCCTCGATCGTGTCGGGCAGCTGGACCGAGATCGGCCGCTCCTCCCAGAGCTCCATCACGACATCCATGCCGTCCTGCAGGAACGCCGCGGCATCGCCCAGAATGTCGGCATCGAGCGTGATCTGCTCGTAATTGATCTTGTCCATGAAGGTCAGCGCGTCGCCGTCGCGGAACAGATACTGGAAATCGACGGTGTCGAGCCGGACCTTCTCGACGCTCTCGGCGGAGCGGAAGCGCGTGTTGCTCTTGCGGCCGTCGATGAGGTTCTTCATCTCGACCTGCATATAGGCGCCGCCCTTGCCGGGCTGGGTGTGCTGAATCTTCACGGCGCGCCAGATGCCGCCTTCATATTCAAGGATGTTGCCGGGACGAATCTCGACCGCGTTGATCTTCATGACCGATTCCTGCTGGAAAGAGCTAGGGGCCGTCCGCCAGGCAAGGCCGTGCGGAAACCCGAAGCCGCGCGCTTTAGCGGGATGGCCGCGCGCGGGCAAGCAGCGGGTAGGGATTGACCTCTTCGCCCTGCCACCAGCGCTGGCCCGGCTGCATCCGGCTGACCCCGAAATGCAGGTGATAATTCCCTGCGCCCGCGTCACCGGTGTCGCCGACATAGCCAAGCCGGTCCCCCGCCGCGACAGCCATCCCTTCGCGCACGCCCGGCGCATAGCCCGCGAGGTGCGCGTAATAATAGGTCCAGCGCCGGTCGGGTGACCGGACATAGACGGTGATCCCGCCAAGCGCGCTCTGGAACAGCTTCTCGATTCGTCCCGGCGCCGCGGCGACGACCGGCGTGCCGCCCGCCGCCATGATGTCGGTGCCGTGATGCCCGCGCAGCCCGCCGCCGCGCGGATCGTTCCAGCTGTTGCCGACCGCGGTGCGTGGGACACCCAGCACCGGCATCGTCAACGAACGGGGCGCGTCCACAACCCCGTCCTCCGCGACCGCGACGTTCGACGCCGCCGGCGACGACGCGCGCCACGCCACCGACCGTCGCCCGCCATCCCCGAAAGACAGCATCGAAGCGAACGCGCCGACCACCAGGACGATCAGCGCGAGAATAACCCAGAACGTCCGCGTCATGCGATCAGGCCTGGAAGACCGCCTTGGTCCCCGGCTTGATCATCATCGACAGTCGCGCCGCATCCCAGTTCGTCAGGCGGATACAGCCATGGCTTTCGGCGCGCCCGATCGTCTCGGGATTGGGCGTGCCGTGAATGCCGTAATGATCCTTGGACAGGTCCATCCAGACGACGCCGACCGGACCGTTCGGCCCCGGCGGCAGCATCTCCTTCTTCTGTCCCTTCTTCGCATCCCAGAACAGCGCCGGGTTGAAGTGGAATTTGGGGTTATAGTCGGAGCCCTTGATCGTCCACGTCCCCAGCGGCAGCGGGTCGTGGCTCGACCCCATCGTCGCCGAGAACTGCGCGATCAGCTTGTCGTTCGCGTCGAGCACCCGCAGCACGCCGTCGGACTTGTCGACGACGACGTGATCCGCCTGAGGCTGCTTCGCATCGACGTTGAGCATGTTGAGCGTCGCGCGCCAGTCGGGACGGAACTTGGGATCATAGTCGCGCGACGTCGGGAGAGCGTTGGGGAACACCACCTTTGTCCCCGCCGACAGTTTGGTCGACGGCGAGTTGAGGGCCATGATCACTGCGGGCGTGGTGTGGAACATCTCACCCAGCTTCTCCATGACCGTCCGGTAGCCGATCGTCTGAAGCTCGGCCTGCTTCGCCGGGTCCTTGGGCAGCGGATTGACGAACGGCCCTGCGAGCATCTCGGGCGTCAGCGCGACCGTGACGGTCGGCCGTGCCGCACGATAGGGATACAGCGCGCGCATCGTCTGCGTGTCGGGCTTGCCCGTGATCGGCAGCCCCTTTGCCTCCTGGAGCCCTTTGAGCGCGGCCACGAGCGACTGCCCGCCGCGTCCGTCGAGTACGCCCGGACCGAAACCCAGATGATCGAGGATCACCTGGACGTGCAGTACGTTGCGGTCGATCGGTACAGGCCTGGCAGGGACAGGCTGCGCCACCGCCGGCAGGGCCGCGAGCAGGCAACCTGCAAGAACCGAAGCTTTCGTCACAAATGCCGTCATGCTCGTCATCCCAACCGTTACGCTACTGCATCAAACGGTTGGAACGACGGTTGTTTCCGTGACGCCAGCCAACGCGCCTCCATCACCCCAAACTGTCATCCTGACGAAAGTCAGGATCCAGAGCCGCAAGGCGCAGCGCGACAGTTGAGGTATCCGAGGGCGACGCAGGGTCTCAGCGCTTGGCGAGCACCTCGCCGAATGCCTTGACCGCAGCGACCTCGTCACCATTCCAGACGGCGCCCGACACCGCGACGAAATCGGCCCCCGCCGCCGCCAGCGCCGCGGCATTGTCCGGCGTGATCCCGCCGATCGCGACACACGGCATTTCGAACAGCGTCGACCACCAGGACAGAAGCACGGGCTCGGCCAGATGCTCGACGGTCTTGGTCGTGGTCGGATGAAAGGCCCCGAACGCGACATAGTCCGCGCCGGCCTCGCCCGCTTCCATCGCCAGATGCCGGCTGCCGTGACAGGTCACGCCGATCTGCGCATTGGGGCCGAGCTGCGCGCGCGCCTCGCGCGGATCGCCATCGCTCTGCCCGAGATGCACGCCGTCCGCGTCGAGCCGCTTCGCCAGCCCGATATCGTCGTTGACGATGAACGCGACGTCGCGCTCGGCACAGATCGCACGCAGCGGCGCGCCGAGCGCGGCGGCGGCGTGCTGGTCGATGTCCTTCACGCGGAACTGGAACGCCGCCACCGGCCCGGCGTCGAGCGCGCGTGCCAGCCGCTCCGGAAAGTCGCCGCCGACGTCGAGTGGCGAGACGAGATAGAGCTGACATGGCGGCCGCCGCATGTCGCGGCGGAAATTCTCGGCGAATGTCGGGTCGAGCGGGCCCAGCGGATCTTCTTCGGTCATCCCCCGCCCCTAGCGGGTCGCGCCGCGCCCGTCACCCCGGCGCAGAGCCGGGATGACGGGCGGGCGAAGCCGCGCTTATTCCTCGTTCTTGTAGATCCGGATGATCCGGTCGAGCATCGCCAGTGCCTCGTCGCGCGGGCGCTGGAAGGTGTTGCGGCCGATGATCGAGCCGTTGCCACCGCCGTCACGAATGTCGCGTGCATCCTGGAAGACCGCATCGGCACCCTTGGACGCGCCGCCCGAGAACACGTTGATGCGACGCCCGGCAAAGCTCGACTGGACGACGTGGCGGACGCGATCGGCCTGCTTGGACCAGTCGGTGCCGGCATAAAGCGGCTTGGCTTCCTTCTGCTCGATATGATCGGTCGGCAGCTTGGTCTTGATGATGTGCGCACCGAGCAGCGCCGCCATGTGCGCGGCATAGGCGCCGACGTCGAGCGCGAGTTCGCCGTCCTTGGTCAGCTCGCCGCCACGCGGATAGGACCAGATCACGGTCGCGATGCCGACCGACTTGGCCTCTTCGCTCAGCTCGCGGATTTCCTCGACCAGGTCGAAGAACTGGTCCGCACCCGGATAGATGGTGAAGCCGATCGCCGCCGAGCCGAGCCGCACCGCATCCGCCACGGTCGCGGTCACCGCCTGGTCGATCGTCGTCGCCCAGCTGTTCGAGCTGTTGCACTTCAGAATCGTCGGGATCTGCCCGGCGAACGTGTCCGCGCCCGCCTCGAGCATGCCGAGCGGCGCTGCATAGGCGCTGAGCCCGGCGTCGATCGCGAGCTGATAATGGTAATGCGGGTCATAGGCCGCCGGATTGACCGAGAAGCTGCGTGCTGGGCCGTGCTCGAAGCCCTGGTCGACGGGCAGGATCACCAGCTTGCCGGTACCGCCGAGCTTGCCCTGCATCAGGATGCGCGCAAGGTTCGCCTTGACGGCCGAACTCGTGGCCTCGTACTTGTCGAGGATGGTCTTGATTTGCGGTGTGATCGTCGAGGTCATGATAAGTCCTTTTCTAAAATCTAAAGGGCGAGCCACCGGCGCAGTGCCTGATCCACGGCAAACATGGTTTCGTCGGACGCCGCGCCGACCCGTCGACCGATGCGATGCCGCCAGACCGATTGCACTTTGTCGATACTGACCTCACTCGACTTGAGGAGCCCCGTATCGGCATTGGCCGCGATCGGTATGCGGAACAGTCCGAGGCCGGCAAGCTGGCTGGTGATCAAGCACACAGCAACGCTGTCGTGATCCTGCAGGAACGCATCGGCCTGAACCACGAGCGCAGGGCGCGGCTTTCGCGCAAAATCCCCCGCGCCGGCATCAGCAATAGTCACGATATCGCCGCGTTTCATTCGGCGGCAGACCGACTATTGCTGGCAGGCTCCGGATCATCCCAGGCTACGCCCAGCCGCTCCCATGCCTCGTCGTCTTCGGTCCAGCCAAGTGCTGCGGCCGCAAGCGATTGCCGCCGCGCCTCCGCGAGAAAGGCCTCGTCGTGGCGTTCGACGTAGCGGCGCACGGCTTCGCGTGCGATATCGCTCTTGCTGCGTCCTTGCGTGCGGGCAACCGCCGCGAGTCGTTCTTCGAGGTCGCTATCGAGCCTGACGCCGAGCATCCGAGTCTCCGTTTAACATGTTAAACATAGGCAAGGGGCGGCGCCGGATCAACCCCTGCCTGACCGCACTCGAACGCGCGCGCGGGACAGATTGACGCACCATCCCCGGACGCCGAGGATGGCGAAGGGAAAACCTCCGGGGGGAGAGCAAGCGATGACGGTTTCGACAAAGGGCGTGATTGCGAGCGCCCTGGCGCTGGCGATCGCGATGACGCCGTCCCACGCGTCAGCGACGATCAAGGTGGGCGACCGGGCGCCGAAATTCGAGATGACGCTGATCGACGGCAGCAGGATCAGCAGCACCGCCCTGCACGGACAGGTCGTCATCCTCAATTTCTGGGCGACATGGTGCGGGCCGTGCAAGGCGGAATTGCCGCTGCTCGATACCTATTACCGGCTGCGCAAGGACAATGGCCTGCGCGTCTTCGCGGTCGCAACTGAAGATTCGCTCCCGGCATACAAATTGAAGCCGGTCTTCGCAGCGCTGGCGATACCATCGGCGCGGCGGATCAAGGGCGCGTTGGGCGTCATGGGCGCGCTGCCGACCAACTACATCATCGATCGCGCCGGGGTCGTCCGCTATGCGAAACCCGGCGCGTTCGACCTGGCCGACCTGAACACGCTGCTCGTGCCCCTGCTCAACGAGCCGGTGCCGACGCCTTAACGGGTCAGCGCGGCGACGCCGGGCAGGTCCTTGCCCTCCATCCATTCCAGGAACGCACCGCCCGCGGTCGACACGAAGGTGAACGCATCCGCGACCCCGGCATGGTTGAGCGCCGCGACCGTATCGCCACCCCCTGCGACCGAGACCAGCGAACCACCCTCGGTGAGTGCCGCCGCCGTCTTGGCGAGCGCGACCGTGGCGGTATCGAACGGCGGCGTCTCGAACGCGCCGAGCGGACCATTCCAGACCAGGGTCCGGCAATTCTTCAGGACGTCGCCAAGCGATTCGACCGCGGCCGGGCCGACGTCGAGGATCATCTCGTCCGCTGCGACCTCGTGCACGTTGATCGTGCGCGTGGCGGGGTTCGGCTTGAACTCCTTCGCAACGACGACGTCATAGGGCAGATGGACGGTGCAGTTCGCCTTGTCGGCGGCCTCCATGATCTGTTCGCAGGTGGCGGCGAGCTCATGCTCGCACAGGCTCTTGCCAACATCGACGCCGCGCGCCGCGAGAAAGGTGTTGGCCATGCCGCCGCCGATGATCAGGTGATCGACGCGCGTGACCAGGTGTCGCAGCACGTCGAGCTTCGACGATACCTTCGCGCCGCCAACGACTGCTGCCACGGGATGCTCCGGCGCGCCCAGCGCCTTCTGGAGCGCGTCGAGTTCGGCCTCCATCGCGCGGCCGGCAAAGGCCGGCAGGACGTGCGCCAGACCCTCGGTCGAGGCGTGCGCGCGGTGCGCGGCCGAGAAGGCGTCGTTGACGTAGAGATCGCCGAGGCTGGCGAAACGCGCGACCACCGCCGGATCGTTCGCCTCCTCGCCGCCGAAGAAGCGCGTGTTCTCCAGAACCGCGATATTGCCGGGTTCGAGCATCGCGACCGCGTCGTCCGCGCCTTCCCAGTCGACATAGCGAACCTCGCGGCCCAGCACGTCGCTATACGGCCGGACGACCTGCGAGAGCGAGAATTCCGGGCTCGGATTGCCCTTGGGGCGGCCGAAATGGGCGAGGATCAGGACGATCGCGCCTTTGTCGGCCAGTTCGCCGACCGTCGCGACGGTTGCCCGCAATCGCGTGTCGTCGGTGACGGCCCCTTCGGCCATCGGCACGTTGAGGTCTTCGCGGACAAGTACGCGCTTGCCCCGCACATCGCCCATGTCGTCGAGCGTCTTGAATGGCTTGCTCATGGTTCTTCGATCCTGATCTCGTCACCGACGGCGATCCTGCCGCCCATCAAAACGCGGGTACACGCCCCGCCCCGCCAGTCGGGCGTGAGCGCGGCGAACAATCCTGGCGCCAAGGCTTCCATGCGTTCGCACGGATCGGTGTGGCGCGTCACCTCCAGCACGACGTCAGCGCCAATGCGGAGCCGGGTGCCGGGTATCTGGGGAAGGTCGAAGCCGTCGACGAGAAGGTTCGCGCGGCGTTCGTACCAGGGAATATCACAGCCGACCTCGGCCATCGCGGCGTCCCAGTCGCCGCGTTCGAGCAGCGTGACCTGACGCCGTCCCCTGCCGCCGGGCTTTACATAGCCGCGAAAGTCACCGTGCAGGCCGGCCTCGATGGTGATCTCGACATGGTCGATGACCTCCATCGGAGCTTTCGCGCGAGCGTGACGCGCGATGCCGGCGATCGTGCCTGCCCTGTGTGAGGTCGAGGCCACCGCCCCCTGCCCGTTCGTGTCGAGCGCAGTCGAGACACCATCTGTCACGCGAGGCGGCTTCTCGACTGCGCTCGAAGCGAACGGAAGAGGGGGTACATAGGTCGCAAGTTCAGATGAACTTCGCCATCGCCGTGGCCGTGTCGACCATGCGGTTCGAGAAGCCCCATTCATTGTCGTACCAGCTGACGACGCGGACCAGCTTGCCGTCGATCACCGCGGTCTCCAGGCTGTCGATCGTCGACGAGGCCGGGGTATGCTGAAGATCGATCGAGACGAGCGGCTCGTCCGACCAGTCGAGCACGCCGACCAGCGGGCCGCTCTCGGATGCCGCCTTCAGCACCGCGTTCACTTCCTCACGGGTCGTGTCGCGCGACGGGGTGAAGGTCAGGTCGATCAGCGAGACGTCGGGCACGGGCACGCGGATCGCCGACCCGTCGAGCTTGCCCTTCAGTTCGGGCAGCACTTCGGACACGGCACGCGCGGCGCCCGTCGTGGTAGGGATCATCGACATCGCCGCAGCGCGTGCGCGACGCAGGTCCGGGTGGATCTGGTCGAGGATCTTTTGGTCGTTGGTATAGGCGTGGATCGTCGTCATCAGGCCGCGCTCGATGCCGATCGCATCGTTCAGCACCTTGGCGACCGGGGCCAGGCAGTTGGTCGTGCACGACGCGTTCGACACGATCGTGTGCTCGGCCGTCAGCTTGTCATGGTTGACGCCGTAGACGACCGTCAGGTCGACATTCTTGCCCGGTGCCGAGATCAGCACCTTCTTGGCGCCGGCGTCGAGATGCTTCTGGCAGCTTGCCTTGTCGGTGAAGAAGCCGGTGCATTCGAGCACGATGTCGACGCCCAGTTCGGCATGCGGCAGGTTGGCGGGGTCGCGCTCGGCGGTGACGCGGATGCGCTTGCCGTCGACGACAAGTTCATTGCCCTCGGCCGTCACGTCGCCCGGATATTTGCCGTGAACGCTGTCGCGCTTGAACAGCCAGGCGTTCGACTTGGCGTCGCCGAGATCGTTGATCGCGACGAGTTCGAGTGCGCCGTTCGACTGCTCGAGAACCGCGCGGGCAACGAGCCGGCCGATCCGCCCGAAACCGTTGATCGCAACCTTGACCGTCATTGCTGTATCTCCGCTACGCCCGTGAGTCCGTTCCGGGCGCGCTGCCTTTGCGGGGCGGTGGGGCGCCCTGTCAACACCATGGACGGTGTACGGCACGGGCGAAAGCCGCTTGCCGCGCCCCCCGGCCATGCTATCTCGCAATCTATGCCAGATACTCTTCCCGACGCGCCGACGGCCGTCGACAGGCCTCCCGACGGTCCAACCGCGGTCGACAGGATCGACGCCGCTATCGGCCGGATCGAAGCCGCGATCCACGCACGCGCCGAAAGCGGCGACGCCCTCGCCAGGCGGCATGCCGCGCTCAAGGCGCGCATGGCGGAGGCCGTCGCCGCGCTCGACGACGTCATCATCCGCGGGAGCCCCAACTAATGGCGCAGGTCATGCTCGATATCGGTGGCCGCCCGCATGCGGTGGCGTGTCGCGACGGCGAGGAATCGCGCGTCCGTCTGCTCGGCGCGATGCTCGCCGAACGCTGGCCGGTCGCGGACCGCGCCGCCGGGGGGCTCAGCGCCGAACGCGCAATGCTGTTCGTAGCGCTCATGCTCGCCGACGATCTGGACGAAGCCGCGCATCGGCCGCCCGAAGGATCGGCGGTCAGCGAGATCGCACTGACGCGTATCGCCGATCGTCTCGAAGGACTTGCACAGGCCCTTGAGCAAAGCCCGCCGAGCGCCTAGATTGGGCTTGGCGGGTTCTGCCCGGTACGAGCCTTTATTATCCCTGAGGCTATTCATCATCCATAGGGGGCTGTCCCTGTTAGGACCCTGGTCCGAAGCATATGGTCCCCACCTGACGTACCGTGCGTCAGTGGATAACCCGGCACACGGCCATGGTGGGCCCGCCACATCACCATTCCCGTCATCGGACGATACCCGCATGATCGATCCGCACCCGTGAGCGACAAGGCCGCGCTCCGCACCGCATTGCGGGCCGCCCGTGCGGCCGCCGCGCCCGTCGAGATCCGCGTCCCGGACGCGTTCCTGGCCCGGCTTTCGCCCGGCCTGACCGTCGCCTCCTATGTTCCGATGGCTGGCGAGGCGGATCCCTCCCCCTTCGCACGCGCCGCGGTCGAAGCGGGGTGCGTCATTGCGCTTCCGCACGTCGTGCGCCGCGACCAGCCGATGCGGTTTCTCGCCTGGGAGACCGAGGCGGCGCTGATCGCCGGCCCCTTCGGGCTTCACCAGCCCCCGGCCGATGCCGCCGCGCTCGGCCCCGACATCATCCTGACCCCGCTGGTGGGGTTCGATCGCGACGGCAATCGCATCGGCCAGGGCGCAGGCTATTACGACCGCGCATTTCTCGCACATCCCGACGCATGGCGAATCGGCATCGCGCTGGCGATCCAGGAGGTCGAGGCGCTGACGCCCGACGCCTGGGACGTGCCGCTTCACGCCATCGCCACAGACAAGGACTGGATCACGCCATGACACCTAGCTGGCGCAAACCCGCCGGGATGCTCGGCATCCTGTTGCTGATCACGCTGTGGTGCGTCGCGATCGTCAGCCTGTCGACGATCGTCGGCAGCTGGCAATGGCTGGGCCAGCTGGCATTCTATCTCGTCACCGGGCTGATCTGGATAGCGCCGCTGAAACCCGTGCTGCTCTGGATGGAAACGGGGCGCTGATCCCGGTCGCTAAGCGGACGGCATCTCGGGGCGGCTGATAATTTAATGGGGGTCTCGGCCACCCCTTGGGGTGGCGCGAGTGACGGGACTCGAACCCGCGACCTCCGGCGTGACAGGCCGGCGCTCTAACCAACTGAGCTACACCCGCATTCCCAATGACGACCACTGCACACTACCCGCAAACGAGTCTGGCAGTCGTCACCGTCGTAGACACTATCTCACACCATCGACGAACGATGGCGCGAGTGACGGGACTCGAACCCGCGACCTCCGGCGTGACAGGCCGGCGCTCTAACCAACTGAGCTACACCCGCTGAAACAGCGTGGAGGCGGCAACTAGGCGAGGGTTGGGATAGCGTCAACCCCCATTCAGCCGCCTGTTTCACGTTGGTCGTCGGACGCGTCCCCCCGGCGACGATTCCGCCCGCTTTTTTGCTGGACCAGCGTGCCGTGCTCGAACAGGAACCCCGCGATATCGGGCTTGCCCGCCGCACCCAGCACGGTCTGGATGATGATCAGCAGCGGCACCGCCAGCAACGCGCCGAGCGTGCCCCAGACCCAGCCCCAGAAGCTCAGAGAGATCAGGATCAGTAGCGGGCTGATCGTCAGCCGGTGGCCGACGATGAACGGCGTGATCGCGTTCGCCTCGACCAGATGCAGCCCGTACATCAATGCCGGGGGAAGCAGCGCCATCCAGATATCCGAAAAGGTCATCAACCCGCCCAGCCCGAGCAGGAACGCGCCGATCACGGGTCCGAAATAGGGGATGTAGTTCAGCAGGGCGACGATCCCGCCCCACATCGCCGGATAGGGCATGCCGATCGCCCACAAGGCGGTGCCGGTCACGATCCCGAGCAGGACATTGATGACGGTGATCGTGCCGAGATAGGCCGAGACGTCGTCGACCACGTCCTGAATCACGCGTGCGGTCGCCATCGCCCCGTCGAAGCTCGTGCGGCCCGTGATCGTCTGCCGTCGCATGCCCGTCCAGCCGGACAGGAAGAAGAACACGATCAGGATCCCGAACAGCAGCTGGACGATCACCGCCGGCGCGGATGTCGCGGCGAATTCGAGGATCGAACTTGGCGCCGCGACGCCCGCGGTTGCAGGCTGCTTGATCGGCGTCGACGCGACCTGCCGCAGCGTCTTGTTCACATATTTCTCGAGGCTCGAATAGAGATCGAGCAGCGGCGCCAGATTGCTCTGGATCCGATCGAGCCGTGTCGGCAGCAGCCGAAAAAAATCGGTTGCCGGCACGAGGATCGCGGCGATCGCGACATTGGCCGCGACCAGGAACACCAGAATGCACGCGAGCGCCGCGATCGGCGACGGCACGCCCCGCCGTTCGAGCCATTCGAGCACCGGAATCAGTGCGACGGCGATCACCAGCGCGGTCGTCAGCGGCAGGAAGAACTCCGCCCCTGCCTTCAACGCGAACGGCAACGCGATGACGAGCCCGATTCCGGCGGTCAGCGTCAGCGCGGCGAGCAGGCGATCGCGCCGCTGCGCGATCCGCATCGCATCCTCGACACCAACGCCGATCGGGGGTTCGAACACCCCTTCCGCGCTGGTTTCCGTGGTTGCCCCGCCCCTAGCGGGCGGCGGCCCTCCCTCATGGACGTCCGCCGTACCCGCCTGGGCCGTATAATCGTCGTTCGCCATGCCGTTACCCCTCGCTTGCCCTTCCCCTTGTCACAATCGGGGCGGCATTCAAGCGGTGTTGACGCTCCGCCTGCGCGATGCAGAACGAATCGCCCTAAACTATGATGCCGTGGCCGGAATCCGATCCGCAAAAAGCGATTGCAGGTCCTTTTTCAGGATCTTGCCGTTCGCGTTACGGGGCAAGGTCTCGGGCACGAAGCGGATGGCGACGGGCGTCTTGAACGCCGCGAGCCGTTCGCGCACCCAGGCCTGCAGCTCCGCCTCGCTCGCCTGCGCACCGGGAGCGAGGTGGACGACCGCGACCGGCTCCTCGCCCAGCGTGCGGTGCGGCAGCCCGATCAGCGCGCAGTCGGTGACCGCGGGATGCGCGTAAAGGACGTTCTCGACCTCCGACGAATAGATGTTCTCGCCGCCCCGGATGATCATGTCCTTGGCTCGGTCGACGATGTAGCAGAACCCCTCCTCGTCGAGCCGCGCGAGATCGCCCGTCCGCACCCAGCCGTCGATGAACGTCGTCGCGGTCGCCTCCGGCTTATTCCAATAGCCCTTCACGATCATCGGCCCGCGCGCCCAGAGCTCGCCGACCTCGCCGAGCGGAAGCTCGGTGACGCCGTCCTCCGCGACGATCTTCAGGTCGACGACCGGCGCGGGGGGCCCCGCACTGCTCGGTCGGTTGAGATAATCCTCTGCGCCGTGATGCGTGACCGTCGCCATCGTCTCGGTCATGCCCCAGCCATTGCCGGGCAGCGCGCCGAGCTCGCTATGGATGCGCCTGACCAGCTCGGGGGCAGACGGCGCGCCGCCATAGGCGATCGATTCGAGCGACGAGAGATCATAGTTGCCGCGGTCGGGATGCTCGATCAGCTGCCACGCAATCGTCGGCACGCCGCCGGTCACGTTCACCTTTTCGCGTTCGATGATCTCCATCGCGCGGACGGTGTCCCACTTGCGCATGAAGATCATCGTGCTGCCCGTCGCGATCACGCCCATCATGCCCGCCGAGCAGGCGGTGACGTGGAAGAGCGGGATGACCGTCAGCGTCACGCGCGGGGTCGGCTCGGGCGGCATCTCGCCGCGCCGCAGGGCCGAACGCGCGCCCGAATAGCCCCCGGTCAGGATGTTCGACATCATGTTGCGATGCGTCCCCAGCGCCCCCTTGGGGGCACCGGTCGTGCCGCTGGTATAGAAGATTGTCGCATCGTCGTCGGGCGCGATCACCGCGTCGGGCAGCGGCTGATCGGGCAGCGCCGCCCAGTGCGAGGACGTCCCGATCACGCCCTCCAGCGGCCCTGCGATACCCGTCAGCGGCGCGACCGCGCGGCTGACCAGCACCTGCTCCAGCGACGGGATCGTCGCGTAGATATCCTCGAGCCGGTGATGGCGTTCATCGTCGGTGATCAGAACCCGGGCACCCGAATCGGCGAGACCATAGGCCATCTCCGCACCCGTCCACCACGCGTTCAACGGCACCATCACCGCGCCGATCGCGGTCGCTGCGAAGAACGCGACCGGCCATTCGGGCAGGTTGCGCATCGCCAGCGCGACGCGGTCGCCCGGCCCGATGCCGAGCGCCCGCAGATGCGCCGCCAGCGTCGTCACCGCGCGCCACGTCGCTTCATAGGTCACACGCTCGTCTTCATAGATGGTGAAGACCCGCTCGCCATGACCGCGCGCGGCCTCGATCAGGTAACGCAGCGACGGCGGCGCATTCTTCCACACCCGCGTCGCGACCCCGCCGATCGTCACGGTCTCCATCTCGAACTTGCCGCCGGGCGCAGTCAGCCGCCGTTCGGTTTCCGCCATCGACATGACCGGCCAGTTGGGGTCCAGGGCGATGATTGGTTCATGAGCCAAGGCCAGCCTACTCCAAATATGAATTTCGGGTTTGGCTTATCCGCCAACCGGATGCACGTTTAGAGTTGATTTGCACGCCACTCAAGGCAATAGGAGTGCCCAAGTTCGAACCGGGGGTATGGTGCATGCGGGGAAGCTGGCGATGACCGCCGCGGTCGCTGGGGCGGCTGAACGGCACGGCTTCGATCCGGCACGGCTCGCCGCGATCGATAGGCTGTTGAAAGACCGCTATATCGTCACCGGCAAGCTCCCCAATGCGCAGCTGCTGATCACGCGCGACGGCGAAACCGTGCATTTCTCGCATCAGGGCCTCGCCCGCGAAGGCGGCGCGCCGATCGACGAGACCTCGCTGTTCCGGATCGCGTCGATGACCAAACCGATCACTTCGGTCGCGTTCATGATGCTGGTGGAACAGGGCCTCGTCGCGCTCGACACGCCGGTTCATCACGTCCTGCCCGCGTTCAAGGGGATCGGCGTCTATAACGGCGGCGGTGCGGGGGTCCCCTTCGCGGTGAAACCGACCGCCGAGCCGATGCGGATGATCGACCTGCTCCGCCACACTTCGGGGCTGACCTACGGCTTCCAGAACCGGTCGAACGTCGATGCCGCCTATCGCGAAGGCAAGATCGAGAACTGGCACGGCAATCTCGATCTCGACGGGTTCGTTGCCGCGCTGGGCGCTTTGCCGCTCGAATTCTCGCCGGGGACCGCGTGGAATTATTCGGTGGCAACCGACGTGCTCGGCGCGGTTGTCGAGCGCGTGTCCGGCGTCACGCTCGACACCTTCTTCACGACGCGGATCTTCGTGCCGCTCAAGATGGACGACACAGGATTCCAGGTTCCTGCCGACAAGACGGATCGCCTGACCGATTGCTACACGGTCGCGCCGGGCAAGGGGCGCACGATGCTCGATCGCGGCGAGAAGAGCGCGTGGAGCCGTCCGCCGACGCTGTTGTCGGGTGGTGGCGGGCTTGTCTCGACCGCGCTCGACTATCAGCGCTTCTGCCAGATGTGCCTCAACGGCGGCGAACTCGACGGTGCGCGGATCCTCGGCCGCAAGACGCTCGAACTCATGACGCAGAACCATCTGCCCGGCGGCGCCGATCTGACGACGATGTCCCGGTCGATGTTCAGCGAGGCGACCAATGCCGGCACCGGTTTCGGGCTGGGCTTCGCGGTGACCATCGATCCCGTCCGATCGATGATGCCGGGGTCGAAGGGCGAATATTACTGGGGCGGGATGTTCTCGACCGCCTTCTTCATCGATCCGGTCGAGCGCCTGTCGATGGTCTTCATGACCCAGGTCTCGCCCAGCAGCCTCTACCCCATCCGTCGCGAGCTCAAGACGATGATCTACGCCGCCATGACCTGATCCGTCAGCGGCCGTCACCAGGAGAGAATAATGACCACCCCGATCCGCACCGAACGCCATGACGACGTTCTCGTCATCATCTCGAACAACCCGCCGGTCAACGCGCTCGGCGCGGCAGTCCGCCAAGGGCTCGAAGCCGCGATCAAGGACGGCGTCGCCGACGCGAGCATCACCGCGATGGTGATCCGCTGCGACGGCCGTACCTTCTTCGCGGGCGCCGACATCACCGAATTCGGCAAGCCGATGGTCGAGCCCGGCCTGCCGACCGTCGTCGACATGATCGAGGCGTCGTCCAAGCCCGTCGTCGCCGCGATCCACGGCACCGCGCTCGGCGGCGGCTGCGAAGTCACGCTCGGCTGCCATTACCGCGTCGCCGTCCCCTCGGCCAAGATCGGCACGCCCGAGGTCAAGCTCGGCCTGCTGCCCGGCGCGGGCGGCACGCAGCGCATCCCGCGCATCGCCGGCGTCAAGCTCGCGCTCGAGATGACCGCCAAGGGCGATCCGATCCCGGCGAAGACGGCGCTCGACGCCGGCCTGATCGACAAGATCGTCGGCGAGGACAGCCTGGAAGACGACGCGATCGCCTTCGCGCGCGAGATCGCGGCGAAGCGCCCCCTGCCCCGCGCGTCCGAGAAGACCGCGCAGGCCGATCCCGAGGCGGTCGCCGCATTCAAGAAGGAGAATGCGCGCCGCTTCCGCAACTTCGACGCCCCCGCCGCCAACATCGCCTGCGTCGAGAAGGCCTCCGACGGGTCCAGCTTCGCCGATGGCGTCGCGTTCGAACGCGAGCAGTTCATGGCGCTCATGATGGGCGTCCAGTCCGCCGCCCAACGCCACATCTTCTTCGCCGAGCGCCAGGCCGCCAAGATCGACGACGTCCCCGCCGACACCAGGCTGCGCGAGATCAAACGCGTCGGCGTGATCGGCGCGGGCACGATGGGCGGCGGCATCGCAATGAACTTCCTGTCCGCCGGCATCCCCGTCACGATCGTCGAGATGCAGCAGGAGGCGCTCGACCGCGGCACCGGCGTCGTCCGCAAGAATTACGAGGCAACCGCCGCCAAGGGCCGGATGAAGCCCGAACAGGTCGAACAGGCGATGGGCGCGCTGAAGCCCACGCTCGACTTCGCCGATCTCGCCGAGTGCGACCTGATCATCGAGGCGGTGTACGAGACGATGGAGGTGAAGAAGGAGATTTTCACCAAGCTCGACGCAATCGCCAAGCCCGGCGCGATCCTCGCCTCGAACACCTCCTATCTGAATATCGACGAGATCGCGGCGTGCACGAAGCGTCCAGAAGACGTCGTCGGGATGCACTTCTTCTCGCCTGCCAACGTCATGAAACTGCTCGAGGTGGTCCGCGGCGACAAGACCGCGGACGACGTGCTCGCGACCGTCATGGCGCTTGCCAAGAAGATCAAGAAGGTCGCGGTCGTCGCGGGCGTCACCTACGGCTTCATCGGCAACCGCATGCTGATGCCGCGCCAGGTTGAGGCGACCAAGCTGCTGCTCGAAGGCGCGAGCCCCGAGCAGATCGACCGCGTCCATGTCGCGTTCGGCATGCCGATGGGCCCGTTCCAGATGAGCGACCTCGCCGGCGTCGACATCGGCTGGCACCGCGACCCGAGCCGGATCGAGAATATCCGCGATGCGCTGGCGGCCGAAAACCGCTGGGGCCAGAAGACCAAGGCGGGCTTCTACGATTACGACGAGAAGCGCACGCCGTCCAACTCCCCCCGCGTCGCCGAGATCATCGACGATTTCCGCGCCAAGTCGGGCGTCACCCCGCGCGAGATCAGCGACGAGGAGATCGTCGCGCGCACGCTCTACACGATGGTCAACGAAGGCGCGCTGATCCTCGAAGAGGGCAAGGCGCAGCGTGCGTCCGACGTCGATGTCGTCTGGATCTACGGTTACGGCTGGCCGGTCTATCGCGGCGGGCCGATGTTCTGGGCGCAGTCGGAAGGCTTGCCAAAGGTCGTCGCCGGGCTCGAGAAATACGGCTTCCCGGTTGCCAAGTCGCTCAAGGATGCCGCCGCGAGCGGTGGGAAGATCAAGTAAATTCTACGCCCTCTCCCCTCAGGAGAGAGGGCCGGGGTGAGGGGCAGCCAAGCCGTGCTCCGCCCCTGGCAGCCCCTCACCCCACCCTCTCCTCGCAGGGGAGAGGGAGAAAGGAAGACCCGATGACCGACCTCGACACCTTCCGCACCGAAACCCGCGCCTGGCTCGCGGAAAACTGCCCGCCCGAGATGCGCAAGCCCGTCCGCTCGGAGGACGATGTCTGCTGGGGCGGTCGCCAGTTCAAGCCATCGAGCCCCGCGCAGAAGGACTGGCTCGACCGGATGGCCGCCAGGGGATGGACCGTCCCCGACTGGCCCAAGGCCTATGGTGGGGGCGGCCTGTCGCCCGCCGAAACCAAGATCCTCCGCGAGGAGATGGCGGCGATCAAGGCGCGCAACCCGCTCAACAGCTTCGGCATCTCGATGCTCGGACCGGCACTGCTCAAATATGGCACCGAGGAGCAGAAGCTCGATCACCTGACCAAGATCGCGCGCGGCGAGATCCGCTGGTGCCAGGGCTATTCCGAACCCAATGCGGGCTCCGATCTTGCAGGGCTCGCCACCTCGGCGGAGGACAAGGGCGACCATTATCTCGTCAACGGCCAGAAGGTCTGGACGTCCTATGCCGACAAGGCGGACTGGATCTTCTGCCTCGTCCGCACCGACAAGACGTCGAAGCAGGGCGGGATCAGCTTCGTGCTGTTCGACATGGCCACCCCCGGCGTCTCGACCAAGCCGATCCTGCTGATCAGCGGCAATTCCCCCTTCTGCGAGACCTTCTTCGACAATGTCGAGGTTCCCAAGGTCAACCGCGTCTACGAGGAGAACAAGGGCTGGGACGTCGCCAAATATCTGCTCGGCCACGAACGCGAGATGATCTCGGGCATGGGGCTCGCCTCGTCGGGCGGCAACCCGCTGATAGACGGGGCGATCGCCACCGTCGGGCTCGGCCATGACGGCCGCCTCGCCGACCCGCTGCTCCGCGCGTCGATCGCGTTGTTCGAGGTGCGCGCCAAGGCGTTCGGGGCGATGTCCGAGCGGTTCATCGATGAACTGAAGGCGGGCAAGGCGCATCCCGCACAGCCGAGCATGATGAAATATTACGGCACCGAGCTGAACAAGTCGCGCTACGAACTGATGATGGCGGCGGGTGGCTCGGACGCGCTCGAATGGGACAGCGACCGCTCGCGCGGCGGTGCGATCCCGCGCTCGTGGCTGCGCACCAAGGCGAACTCGATCGAGGGCGGGACGAGCGAGATCCAGCTCAACATCATCGCCAAGCGAATCCTCGAACTGCCGGCCTGAGCTCTACCGTTCTCCCGCGAAAGCGGGAGCCCAGAATCACGAACGCTGCGCGCGGGGCTCCTGGGCCCCCGCCTCCGCGGGGGAACAGAAATGCCACTCTATCTCGACGACGACCAGACCGTCCTTCAGGACACGATCCGCGACTTCGTAGCGGAACATGCCCCCGTCAGCCACATGCGCGCGCTTCGCGATGCCGAGGACGCCACCGGCTTCTCGCGCGACCTGTGGAAGCAGTTCGCCGAGATGGGCTTCACCGGCATCCTGGTCGGCGAGGACCAGGGCGGACTCGGCCTTGGCCATGTCGAGGCGGGCGTCGTGCTCGAACAGATCGGTCGCAACCTGTCGCCCTCCCCCTTCCTGACCACCGCCGTCGCCGCGGTCGAGGCGCTCAAGGGCACCGGCCAGGCCGAGCGCTGGTTCCCCGGCATCATCGCCGGCGACACGGTCGCCGCGCTTGCGATCGACGAAGCCGCCAAGCACCGCGACACGATCGCGATGACCGCCGAACGCGCGGGCAACGGCTTCAGGCTGACCGGCGCCAAGCGCTTCGTTGCGCATGGCCACACCGCCGACCTGATCATCGTCGCCGCACGTACCGCAGGCGGCGCGGACGATGCCGACGGGATCACCTTGTTCGCTGTCCCGAAGGACGCCGCCGGGCTCAGCGCGAACGCTGAGCGGCTTGCCGATGCGAGCCTCGCCGCACGGCTCGACTTCGACGGGGTGGAGGTCGATGCCGATGCGGTGATCGGTGAGGTCGACGCCGGCCGCGCGCCGCTCGACCGCCTGCTCCGCGCGGGTCGCACCGGCGCGTCCGCCGAGCTGCTCGGCGTCGGCGGCGGCGCGATGGACATGACGATCGGATACATGAAACAGCGCAAGCAGTTCGGCACGCTGATCGGCAGCTTCCAGGCGCTCCAGCACCGCGCGGCGCATCTCTATTCGGAGATGGAGGTCGCGCGCGCCGCGGTCCTGAAGGCCCAGCAGCTGCTCGATCTGGGCCACGACAAGGCCGACGAGGCCGTTTCGGTCGCCAAGGCGATGACCGCGCTCGCGACGACGCTCAGCGTGCAGGAAAGCGTGCAGATGCACGGTGGCATCGGCATGACCGACGAATATGACATCGGTTTCTACATGAAGCGCGCGCGCGTGCTGGCCGAACTGTTCGGCGACGCCAACTTCCATGCCGACAGGCTGGCCATCGCCGCGGGCTATTGACCCGAACTTGTACCCCCGCGAAGGCGGGGGCCCAGACTGGGCTCCCGCCGTCGCGGGAGACCAAGGAGGTCAAATGCCTGAAGAAAACGCCGAAGTAACACCCCAAGCCCTCGCCCAGGGCCTCGTCGACTTGCTTGAGATCGACGAGGTCGACACCGACCTCTATGTCGGCAAGCGCCAGCCGGGCGGCGTCGGCCGCGTGTTCGGCGGGCAGGTGATCGCGCAGGCGCTCCAGGCCGCGCAGCGCTCGACCGAGGCGCCCAAGCCGGCGCATTCGCTCCACGCCTATTTCATGCGGCCGGGCAACGAGGACTACCCGATCGTCTACCGCGTCGTCCGCGATTTCGAGGGCCGCAGCTTTGCGACGCGTCGCGTCATCGCGATGCAGAAGGGCCAGCCGATCCTCAACATGGCGGCGTCGTTCCAGACCCCCGAGGACGGGCTCCACCATCAGGACGCGATGCCCGACGTCGCGCCGCCCGAGGAGCTGCGGTCCGATCGCGACCTGCGGCTGGAGAATATTGACGGTATTCCCGAGAAATTCCGCGCGCACATGCTCCGCTGGCGCCCGATCGAGGTCCGCCCGGTCAACCCGCGCAGTTGGATCGATCCCCCTGCACAGGCGCCGAGCCATGCCAACTGGTTTCGGATCGTGGCGCCGATCGGCGACGACCCGGCGATGCACCGCGCGGTCCTGTCCTATGCCTCGGACATGGCCCTGCTCGGAACCGCGCTGCTGCCGCACGGGATCAACTGGATCACGCCGGGTCTGCAGACCGCCAGCCTCGATCATTCGCTATGGCTGCACGAGGATTTCCGCGCGGACGACTGGCTGCTCTATGCCTGCGATGCCCCCTGGTCGGGCCATGCGCGCGGCTTCAACCGCGGCAAGATCTTCTCCCGCGACGGACGGCTGGTCGCGAGCGTCACGCAGGAGGGGCTGATCCGGATGCGAAAATAACCTTGGTTTACACGGGTTAACCCGGTCTTCGTAAATTCCGATTAGTCCCGCGCGATCATTCTCCGGGATCATCGGCATGCAGCGCCTTCTCTATATTAGCACGTCGCGTGGCCGTGTGACACAGCCGGTCATCGACGAGATCCTGCGGGTCTCGCGTCGCAACAATGCCGCCGCGGGCGTGACCGGTCTGCTCATCGCTGGCGGCAACAGGTTCTTGCAGGTGCTCGAAGGCGATGATCTCGCCGTGTCGCGCACCTTCGATCGCATTCAGCGCGACGACCGGCATTTCGCGATGGTACAGCTTGCGAAACAGACGATCACCGAGCGCAGCTTCGGCAGCTGGTCGATGGGATTTGCCAGCGGCGCGGCGCCTGGCGGTGGCGCGACGTCGCCCGCCGCCACGATCGCGGCGCTGATCGCACCGATCGAGGATCCGACGCTACGCGGCTATTTCACCGGTTTCGCCGACCTGCATCTCTCAGCCGCCTGAGCGGACCACCTCAGGCTGCGGTCTTGCCGTAATCCTGTCGCGTCACCGGATGGCTCGACGACAATCCGCCATCGACCACGATCGCCTGACCATTGACGTAGCTTGCGTCATCGGAGGCGAGGAACACCGCGACCCGGGCAAGCTCCTCGGGCTGCGCGCCGCGGTGGAGCGGGTTTAGGCGGCCGACGCGGTCCATCTTGTTGGCCTCGCGCGCGTAATCGAACACCGGTTTGGTCATCCCCGTCTCGGTCAGCCCGGGGCAGATCGCATTGACCCGGACGTTCGCACCCGACAGCTGCTGCGCCGACACCGCCGCGAGGTTGATCACTCCCGCTTTGGACGCGGAATAAGCCGGCGACCCTGCGCCCGACCGTAACCCGGCGACACTCGCGGTCAGAACGATCGCGCCGCCCCTGCCCGTCTCGGCCGCGTGCGCGACGATCCGTGGTGCCGCGTGCTTGATGGCGAGGAACGGACCGATCAGATTGACCCGCAGCACTTCGGTGATCAGCGCGACGTCGGTGTCGAAGAGATTGGCCATGCCGCCCGAGATTCCGGCATTGGCGAACAGCACGTCGAGCCCGCCAAAGGTATCACAGGCCAGTGCGACCATGCGGATCACGTCCTCCTCCTCCCCCGCGTCGACGCGGATCGGGGTGGCGACGCCGCCGGCCTGGCTGATCAGATGCGCGGTCTCGTCCGCACCCTCGGTACGGTCCGCGACGACGACATGCCCGCCCTCCGCCGCGAACAGCAATGCCGCCGCGCGGCCGATGCCGGATCCTGCGCCGGTGACGATGATCGACCTGTTCTCGAACCGCATGATGCCCTCCCCTTTAGATCGTGACGCCGCCGTCGATGACCAGCGTCTGCCCGGTCATGAAACGGCTTGCGGACGCCGCTAGAAAAACCACCGCGCCCGCGATTTCCTCGGGTTCGCCGATGCGTCGCAGCGGCACGCGGGTGTTCGCCGCCGCGATCCGCTCGGGATCCTCCCACAGCACGCGCGCGAAATCGGTGCGGATCAGTCCTGGCGCGATACAGTTCACGCGGACGCCCGACGGGCCGAACTCGACTGCGAGATTGCGTGCCAGCTGCATGTCGGCGGCCTTGCTGATGCAATAGGCGCCGATGACCGGTGATCCGCGAAGCCCACCGATCGAGGAAATGATGATGATGCTGCCGTCGCGCTGCTCCGTCATGCCGGGGGCGACCATCTGGATCAGCCAGTGGTTGGAGACGATGTTGTTGTCGAGGATCTTGCGGAACTGGTCGTCGCCGATCCCCGCCTGGGGTCCGTAATAAGGATTGGAGGCGGCGTTGCAGACCAGCACGTCGATGCGGCCGAACGCACTGCGGGTCGTGTCGACGAGATGCTGGAGCGCCGCCTTGTCGGCGATGTTCGCCGCGACCGCGATCGCGCGGCCCTCGCCGTGGCGCGCGTTGATCTCCGCCGCGACCGCATCGCACGCCTCCTGTTTCCGGCTGGAGATCACGACCCTCGCGCCATGTGCCGCCAGCTCGAAAGCGCTCGCCTTGCCGATCCCGCGCGACGATCCGGTGATGATCGCGACCTTTCCGGTCAGGTCGAACTGCGTCATGCCCTGCCTCTCCCCTTCCGCCTGCGGGACGTGCGTCACGCGCCCGCCTTCACCGCAAAGCCCCATGCCGCATCCGCCAGCGCGTGCACCTTGGCGACCGTCGCCTCGGCCTGCGCGCTCGACGCGGTGCCGTCGATGATCCGCTTCTTGATCCCCTGGACGATCCCGGTGAGCCGGAAGAGGTTATAGGCGAAATACCAGTTCAGATCGGGGACGCCGTCCCGCCCGGTCGCAGCGCAATAGCGCGCGACGACCTGCTCGATCGTCGGAATCCCGGTCTCCGGACCGGTCAGGCCGAGCACCCCCGACCGGCCTTCGGGTTCGGTCACCCAACTCATCAGCATGTAAGAAAAGTCGGCGAGCGGATCGCCGAGCGTCGACAATTCCCAGTCGAGCACCGCGATCACCTTCGCGCCCGCGCCGTCCGTCGCATGGGCGAAGATCATGTTGTCGATACGATAGTCGCCGTGGACGATCGACGTTCGCGTCTGGTCGGGCAAGGTCCGTGGCAACCAGTCGATCAGCCGCTCGACCGATTCCATCCGCTCGGTCTCCGCCGCGCGATATTGCTTGGTCCAGCGCCCTACCTGCCGCTCGAAATAATTGCCGGGCTTGCCATAGGATGCGAGCCCCGCCGCCGCGTAATCGGTGTTGTGAAGCGCAGCGAGCGCGTCGATCATCGCGTCATAATGCGCGCGGCGTTCGGCGGGCGTTGCACCCGGCATCGCGCCGTCCCAGATCGTCCGACCCTCGACCATTTCCATCACATAGAATGGCGCGCCGATGACGTCGGGATCCTCGCACAGCCCGTACGGCCGGGGAACGGGAAAGCCCGTCGGATGAAGCCCGGCGATCACCGCATATTCGCGCTCGACCGCATGCGCCGAGGGCAGGATCGGCCCGAACGGCTTGCGGCGCAGGACATAGGCGCGCGCCGGTGTGTCGAGCCGATAGGTCGGATTCGACTGGCCGCCGGCGAATTTGGCATAGGTGAGCGGCCCGGCAAAGCCTTCGACAGCCTCCGTCATCCATGCCGTCAACCGGTCGAGATCGAGCCGGTCCCGCTCGCCGACCGGGATCGTACCGACCATCGTGCTGGCTGCGTCGCCGCTCATGAAAAGGTGATCACGCTGCGCGTCGTGTCGCCGCGACGCAGTTCGTCGAATGCATCGTTGATCCGTTCGAGCGGCATGCGGTCCGCGATGATCGTGTCGAGATCGAGCAGCCCGCGCATGTAGAAATCGACGAGCCGCGGGATGTCGACCGGGAACCGGTTCGACCCCATGAACCCGCCCTGCAGCCGCTTGCCCGACAACAGGTCCATCGCCGACAGCCCGACCTTCTCGCCCAGCGGCATCATCCCGAGGATCGTCGCGGTCCCGCCGCGCCGCAGCACCTTGACCGCGGTCGCCGCCGATTGCGTCCGGCCGACCGCCTCGATCGCATGGTGGACGCCGCCCCTGGTCAGGGCGACGACCTCGTCCGCGGCAGTCTCGGACAACGCATCGAAGCTGTGCGTGGCGCCGAGCTTCTCCGCCATCGCGCGCTTCTCCGGCACCGGATCGAGCGCGATGATCTTGCCCGCGCCCGCGATCTTCGCGGCATTCACCGCCGCCAGCCCGATCCCGCCGCACCCGACCACGCACACCGTCTCGCCCGGCGTCACGTCGGTCGTGTTGAACACCGCGCCTGCCCCGGTCGTGATCGCGCAGCCGAGCAGCGCCGCACGGTCCATCGGCATGTCGCGGTCGATCGCGACGCAGGCGTGTTCGTGCACCAGCATCATCTCGGCATAGGCGCTCAGGTTCAGCATCTGCGCGATCGGCCGGTCACCCAGCATCAGCCGCGGCGGCGCGCCCTTCGGACGCCGCACCGAGCTGTCGACGCAGAGCGCCATCCGGCCGGTCACGCAGAACTCACAGTGGCCGCAAAACGCCGACAGGCAGGTGACGACATGGTCGCCGACCTTGACCATGGCGACCTCGTCACCGACCGCCTCGACCACGCCACACGCCTCGTGACCCGGAATGGTCGGCATCGCATGCGGATAGGCGCCGTCGACGAAGTGCAGGTCGGAGCGACACACCCCGACCGCGACGGTACGGATCAGCACCTCGCGCGGACCGGGCTTCGAGACGGTAACGTCCTCGATGCTGAGCGGCGTATTGGCTTCGAAAAGGACTGCGGCTTTCATGGGTGGTCTGGCTCCAGATTTGGCGGGCGCGCAATCAAAAATGCCGTTCGTCCCGAGCGAAGTCGAAGGACTGGCTCGTTCGGGGCATGTCCTTCGACTGCGCTCAGGACGAACGGGACAGGGTCAGCGGCTCACCCCGACATCCCCGCTCGACACGCCGCCTTTGCGAAAGTCCCCGTATTTGCCGAACTCGTTGCGCGCGATCGACCGGTTGTGGACCTCGTCGGGACCATCGGCGAAGCGCAGCGTCCGCATTGCCGCCCAGTCGTGCGCGAGCCGGAAATCGTCCGACACGCCGCCGCCGCCATGCGCCTGGATCGCATCGTCGAGGATCCTCAGCGCCATGTTCGGCGCGGCGACCTTGATCATCGAGATCTCGATCTGCGCGGATTTGTTGCCGGCCTTGTCCATCATGTCCGCGGCCTTCAGGCACAGCAGCCGCGTCATCTCGATATCGATCCGCGCGGTCGCGATCCGCTCCTCCCAGACCGAGAAGTCGGCGATCCGCTTGCCGAACGCGACACGGCTCAGCAGCCGCTTCGCCATCGCCTCGATCGCGGTCTCCGCGACGCCGATCGTCCGCATGCAATGGTGGATGCGGCCCGGCCCGAGCCGCCCCTGCGCGATCTCGAACCCGCGCCCTTCGCCCAGCAGCACGTTCTCGACCGGCACGCGGACATTCTCGAGCACGACCTCGCCATGCCCGTGCGGCGCGTGGTCATAGCCATAGACGGACAGCATCCGCTTGATCGTCACGCCGGGCGTGTCCATCGGCACCAGGATCTGGCTCTGCTGCTGATGCCGCGATCCCTCGAAGCTCGTCTTGCCCATGACGATCGCGATCTTGCAGCGCGGATCGCCGACCCCCGACGACCACCATTTCGTCCCGTTGATCACATAATGATCGCCGTCGCGGACCATCGACGTCTCGATATTGGTCGCATCCGACGACGCCACCGCAGGCTCGGTCATCAAAAAGGCGGACCGGACCTCACCGCGCATCAGTGGACCGAGCCACGTTTCCTTCTGCTCGCGCGTGCCATAGCGGTGGAATACCTCCATATTGCCTGTATCGGGCGCCGAGCAGTTGAAACATTCGCTCGCCCAGCTGACCTTGCCCATCTCCTCGGCGCATAACGCATATTCAAGATTGGTCAGCTGCGTCCCCTCGAACACGAAGCTGTCATCGACGTGAGTCTGCCCGGAATGGGGGGGCATGAAGAAATTCCACAGCCCAGCGGCCTTGGCCTTTTCCTTCATCTCCTCAATCACCGGAATCACCTTCCAGCGCTCGCCATGGTGGGCCTGCGCGTCGTAATCGGCCTGACGCGGGCGGATATTCTGGTCGATGAAGTCGCGCACGCGATCTCGGAAATAGGTCTGTCGGTCGCTGAAGCTGAAATCCATGCGGGCTCTCCATCGGTCCACGGTCTGGCGGTCGATTAGACCATACCGCGTATTCGGTAAAGCATCCCGGAGCCTGCCGAAAGCCGGTTTTCCACTCGGCCACGAAAGCGCCTAAAAAGCACTGTAACTTCAAATCGAAGCTGTTAGGGTATTTTGATGAAGGTTCCGGCAGAGGCGATCGAAGACGGCGAACAGGGAACGAAGCGCTTCCGTGCCAAGCGTGACGCCATCCTCGCCGCAGCCGCAGAGGCGATCAACGAACAAAGCGCCAAGGGCATGACCTTCGCGGACGTCGCGCGGCGCGTCGGGCTCAACACGACGAGCGTTACCTATTACTTCAAGCGCAAGGAAGACCTTGCTGCTGCCGCGTTCGAGAACACGCTCGATTATCTGCTACGGATGCTCGACGAGGCGATGGTCGAACCGACCCCGCAGGCGCGCGTCGCCCGTTATCTCGCGCTCAACATGGCGCGGCTTGGCCGGATCCAGCGCGGCGAGGAGAAGGCGTTCGCGGTCCTGTCCGATCTGCGCGCCACTGAGGATCCGATCCGCAGCCGGCTGATGAACGGCTGGCGCGAGGTTTTCCGCCGCACCCGCCTTCTCTGGGGCCCGTCGACCGGCCGCGCACAGACCGACATTCAGAGCGCGCGCGCCCACGTCCTGCTCGAAAATACCTTCTGGTTGCCGATCTGGCTGACGCGCTACGAGCCCGACCAATATGCCCGTGTCGAGGCGCGGTTGATGGATGTGTTCGCGCACGGCATCGCAGGACCCGGTGCGCGCTGGGCACCGACGCTGCTCGACCTCAGCCATGACGATGCCGAGCCGGGGCGCGAGGCTTTCCTGCTGGCTGCGACGCGGCTGATCAACGAACTCGGCTATCGCGGCGCATCGGTGCAGAAGATCGCGTCCGAACTGAACGTCACCAAGGGCAGCTTCTATCACCATCTCGATGCGAAGGACGATCTGGTCATCGCCTGCTATCGCCGCAGCTTCGACACGATCGCCGATGCGCAGGGCCGCGGTGAGGCCGAGGGCGGCAGCTATTGGCACAAGCTGTCGAGCACCGTCGCGACTTTGCTCGACGTCCAGTTCGCCGAGCGCGGTCCGCTGCTCCGCACGACGGCGCTCAGCGGCCTGCCGCCGAGCGTTCGCGACGCGATGGTCGAGCGCTCGAACGGGATCGCGCGGCGCTATGCGGGGATGATGATGGACGGGATCGGCGAGGGCTCGATCCGCGCGGTCGATGCGCTGATCGCCGCACAGGCGCTGATGGCGGTCCAGAATGCCGCCTTCGACATGCGCAAATGGGCGTCGACCATGCCGCGCGAGCGGGCTGTGGCGATGTACGCCTCGACACTGATGTACGGCTTGTTCGACGATTGATCGGCAGAGGGGCGGCGGGGACCGGCACAGGCTGACTGCCGCGCCGGTCCCCGCCCCCGGCGTCTCAGGCGGTCGCGAGCGCGGCCTGATCTTCGGCACGCTTGAGCAGCACGCCCGCACGCCAATAGTGATAGAGCGCCCAGGGCGTCATCATCACGATGATCACCAACGCATAGCGTAGTGATTCCTCGCCAAAGGTCGGCTTCAACAGGTCGCTCAGCCAGCCGACCATCGTCGGGCCGAGGCCGAGGCCGATCAGGTTGATGACCAGCAACGTGATCGCCGCCCACATCGCACGCGTCTTCAGCGGCGCGAGATGCTGGATCAGTGCGAAACTCGGCCCCAGGTACGAATTGGCGAAGATCAGGTAGACGAAATAGCTGCCGATCGCGATTGCCGGCACGTCGATCAGGTAGAAGGCCAGCGCGAAGGGCAGCGACAGCCCCTTCATGACGAGCACGACCCAGCTCTGCACGTGAAGGCCGTGGCGCTTGGCGAGCACATCGGCGATCTTACCGCCGGCGAGCGCCGAGATTGCCCCGAACAGCGCCCCCGGCAGCGCGATGTAGCGCGACACGTCGAGCATCGAGATGCCCAGCGATCGCTGCATAAAGCTCGGCCCCCACCCCGTCAGCGCGTACCCGATCATCGAGGTCAGGGTCACGCCGACGACGAGATGCCGCGCGGGCGCGCTCGCCCACATCGAGGCAAAGCCCTGTGCGACGCTCGGCATCGGCGCCGGCGCGGCGACCGGGCCGGCGTCGGACAGGCCGCGACGGGGCTCGACCATGAACAGCCGGACGAGCACCGCCAGCGCGATACCGGGCAGTCCGACGGTCATCATCGCCACCCGCCAGCCATAGCTGTGCGCGACGACGCCACCGATCAGCGTCCCGAACCCCGCCCCCAGCACCACGCCGAGCGAATAGACCGCCATCGCGCCCGCACGCTTTTCGGGGGGATAGAGATCGGCGATGATCGAATGGCTCGGCGGGCTGGATCCGGCCTCGCCGATCCCGACGCCGATGCGGAACAGCATGAGTTGCGTGAAGTTTTGCGCCAGACCGCACATCGCGGTCATCGCGCTCCAGATCGTCAGGCTCACCGCGATGATGTTGCGGCGGCTCGTCCGGTCCGCCAGTCGCGCGACCGGAATGCCGAGCGTCGCGTAGAAGATCGCGAACACCAGTCCCGAAAGCAGCCCAAGCTGCGTGTCGGTCAGCACGAGGTCCGCCTTGATGCGTTCGAGCAGGATCGCGAGGATCTGCCGATCCATATAGCTGAAGAAATAGGTGAGCGTGAGCAGGCTGAGCGTCAGGCCGCGGCGCTTCATGGCCAGGGAATCGGCGATGTCGGAATGCGTCTTCAACGCTGTCGCCATGGTCATCCTCTCGTATCGTTGCTGGCCTTGCGACCCTGTTGGGACCGTACCCAATCATGGAAAGCAAGGCCAGCGCCGAGAGCAATCAGAATTTTTGCGACAAACCGAGTTTTGCGGTGAACCCGAGCGGCGAGGCGGTGAACGGATCGTAATTCTGGTCCAGCCGCGCGAAGGGCGGCGCGCGATCGAAGATGTTGAGCGCGGACAGCGACACCGTCGATCCGGTCGGCAGCGCGATCCTCAGCGTGGCATCCATCGTCTTGAACGCGCCGATCTCCTTGCCACCCGTCACCGATCCACCCGCCAGCGCACCGAAGTTCGGCCCGAAGATCGCGGCGCCGCGCTGATCGGTATAGCCATCGATATAGTTGAACTGCACCCGCAGGCTGGCGACATCGTAATCACCCTGCACATACCAGTTACCCTTGATTTCGGGTACCGGATAGGCCGTCGTCTGGTAGTTGAGCAGGCCGACACCGTCGAATGCGGGCTGCACGACGATCCCCTCCACCGTCACGTCCTTGGTCTTGTAGTCGATGACATAGGTGCCGGTCGCGCCCACCGTGACGGTCGCCAGCCCTAGCTCGCCGCGGAAGCTCGCCTGGACGTCGAGACCCGAGGTCGTGACATTGGCGCTGTTGACATAGACGGTGCGCAACCGCTGGACATTGCCGACACCGCAGCCCGCACCGGTGAAGGTGAAGCGCTGCTGGAGAGCGGCAAAGGCGGCATTGCCGCAATTCGCCGCGCCGCTCGCACCGAACAATGCGTTGACGATGCCCTGTGTCGGCTCCTGCTCGATCGGCCCCTTCAGGTCGTACCGGAAATAATCGACGCTCGCATTGAACCCGCCCGCGTCGAGGATCACGCCGCCGCTATAGGTCGTCGCCTTTTCAGGCTCGAGGTCCGGATTGCCGTTGATGTCGACCGCGCGGAACGAGGTGCCGATGATCTGCAGCGCGGTCAGATTGCCTTCGAGCTGCTGCGCGGGCGGTCCGCGGAACGTCGTCCCGGCCCCGCCGCGCAACGCAAGCCACGGCGCCACCTGGATGCGCAACCGCCCCTGCGGATTGAAGGTCGACCCGACATTGCCGCCATAATCCTCATACCGCGCGGACAGCTGGGCGTTGATCGCCTCGAGGATAGGCAGCTGCAGCTCGGCGAACAGCGCCTTCACGTCGCCCACCGAGGACGCGTTCCGGTTGGTGCCGAGGAAGCCCAGCGCACCCGTCTGCGGCGTACAGGTCGCACGCGGATTGAGCGGGGTCCCCGGGCAGGGATTCACCGCAAGATTGCTGTCGGCATTATAATTCACGGCATAATAATTGCGCCGATACTGGCCGCCGATCGCAAAGCCGACATCGCCGCCGGGCAGTCGCAGCCCGGTCCGCCCGCCGAGCACGAGGTCGCCGACGAACAATTGCGTGTTGTAGACGGTGCGCGTCGTGCGGAAGAAATTGTCGACCGTCGCAATGTCGTTGACCAGCCCCGCACCGGGCGCGGTGCTGAGCCCGTTGGTGCCGCGCGACCCGGCATAATTGGGGTTCACCTGGCCCGTGACCGGGTTGGCCGCCACCGCGGTCGAGAACGGGTTGAAGAAGGTGCAGCCATTCGTTCCGGCAAGCGAAGCGATCTGCGCAGCGGTCAGCCCGGCGCGCGACGCGGTGGTCGCATAGGCGCAATTGGGACCACCAAAGCCCGCGATCGCGTTCTGCAGCAGGTCACCGAACGTGTCGGTCCCCTCATTTTCGCGGACATATTGCGAATAGGTCCCGCTCGCGGTCAGGTTGATCCGATCGGTGACCTCCCATGACAGGTCCGCGGTAAAGCGCATTTCCTCGGACTGGCGCTTGGAGAATGCCGATCCGCGGTCATTGTCCCCGCCCCGCATGACCGGATTGCCACCGAGCAGCGCCGGACGGAACAGCGAGGGGAAGGCGAGCGCGGGTGCGAGCGGCGTGCCGTTCGCGGTCAGGCAGCCCGCCGCCGCACCATAGACCTGGCAATAGTCGCGTAGTGCCGGTGCATAGGTCGGCACCTGGAAGAAGCCCGCACCGCCGCCCGCCGCATTCGCCGATGGCGGCAGCGTCGGCAGATAGGTCGGCGACGTCGTGATCCGCGTCGAGGTCGCTCCATAGAGCGCGGTCGCGGTGAACTGCAGCGAACTGGTGAGGTCGATCGCGACCTCGGCATAGGCCTGATACCGGTCCTCCGGCTCGACCAGATTGCCGAACTGGCCGTAATTGTTGAAGCATCGATCGGTCGGCACGGCGATCGTCCCGACTGCGGTCGGCGTCGGTGTCGTCGAGCCCGCGACGCTGCGGAATCCGCCGAGCGATTCACACCCCAGATCGCGAACGAAATTCACCCCGTTCGACGCGCCGTTCGCGCCATAGCCGGTGAACAGACGCCCGCTGACCGGGTCGAGAAACGGGACGGTCGCGTTGAAATCGAGGTTGCCGGGGTTGCCGCCGCCGGTCCAGCCGCCCTGGGGATTGTTGGCATAGGGCTGAATGGTGAAGTCTCGATCGGTCGTACGGAGCTCGGACCGATGCTGATAGCCGAACGACGCCAGCATCCGCACGCCGTTGCCGCTATGGCCATAGCTCATGGCCGTGCCGTAATCGCCCTTCGACCCGTCGATATAGCGGTAGTCGCCCGACACCAGGAAACCCTGCTGGTCGGTCCGTGTGATGAAATTGACCACGCCCGCGATCGCGTCCGAGCCATAGGTGGCGGCGGCGCCGTCCTTGAGCACTTCGACACGGCCGATCGCGGCCGAGGGGATCAAATTGATGTCGACGATCGGAATACCGCCGCCGACCGGCACCAGCCGCTTGCCGTTGAGCAGCACCAGCGTACGTTGCGGCCCCAGTCCGCGCAGATTGACCGACGCGACGCCCTCATTGCCCTGACTGCGGCTGTCGAACTGGTTCGCGTCGCCGGTCACGCCGTTCGAAGTCGGCAGGTTCTTGAGCAGTTCGACCGCGGTCGGCGCGCCCTGCTTCGCGAGTTCATCGCCCGAAATCACGTCGACGGGTGCGGCGGCATCCTCGGACGACCCCCGTATCAGCGAGCCGGTGACGATGATGTCGGCATTCTCTGACTGGGCGGCGGCGGCCTGCGCGGGGTTCGCTGTGACCTGCCCCGCTCCCGTCGTTCCCAATGGTTGTGGATCTCCCCCGATCTGTGCTGCCGCCGGAACGGCAAGGGCCCATGCAAGTACGAAAAACGCGGACGCGACGAAATAGCGCTGCTTGGCCACATCACTCTCCCCTGTTCGGCCGAAGCACTTTGGCCCGTACCGCATCATCGAATAGATTCTTCTACGCCTTACGCGTCAAGCGGGAAAATCGTAGCATATTGCTACTAATCCCTGCCAATACTGTCATGTAGACGGCTTTCGCCAGTTCCGGATCGGCCAGAACCATTTTTCGATCTTGCGATAATGTAGTCCCGGGGAGAGGGGCTTTGCCGCAGCGGTCCGACCTTAAGGAAACCAGCCGCCGCCGGCCTTCAAGCGCCACAGTCAGGTCACGCCGGATGATTCCGCAGAACGGGGCAGCGCACGCGGCGTCAGGCCAGGTCGCACGATGCTCGCTGATGCTGGGGTTTCAGGAAGGACGGCGGAAGGTACGGCCTTGCCGTCCTTCCGCCTTATCCCCTCTCCAAACTCGTCAAGGCGGCGAACTGTTGGACTGCCTGCCTGTCGATACCGAGCACTGCGAAAGTGCTTCAAGGCTCAACCACCCTAAGTCCGTCTCTTTCCGAAACTGAACATCAGGTATGGGCAGCTATTGGCATGATTCGCCGGGGGATGCAAAGGGAAGTTCGAGCGCCGTCGCGGATGCCGGACTAAAGTCGGGGATGCCGGCCTAAGAGCCCTCCGACCACGTCCGGCCGGTCCGGAGCACGAGGCCGGGGCCAGGACCCGGGACGCCAGCGGCGCTAGGCCTGTGCGCTCGGACGGGCCGACGCGCGGTCGTGCCAGGCCCTGAGATGCTCCAGCTCGTCCGGGATGGGAATGCCGACGAACGCGGCGAAATCGATCGTCGTCAGCAGGACGATGTCGGCAATGGTATAGCGCACTCCGTCGAGCCATTCGACGCCCGCCAGCGCAGCGTCGAACTCGGCCATGGCCGACCGGACACGCGGCCGCTGGGTTTCGCCGAATTCGGTATATTGCGGCTTCACGATCCGCGCCGTCCAGGGATGCGTATGCTGCCACACCAACGACAGCGGCGTCATCAGCCGCAGCTCGACCCGTCGCGTCCACATGTCCACCTCCGCGACATTGTGCGCGCCGTGCCCGAACAGCGGCGGGTCCGGATGCAGCGCCTCGAAATATCGACAGATCGCGACGCTCTCGGTCAGCACGCGACCATCGTCGAACGCCAGCGCAGGCGTCTGGCCATAGGGGTTCACCGCGAGGAACTGCGCCGCCTTGTGCTCCGCCTTGGGTATCGACACCTGCACCATCGGGATGCGCACCTGCTTTTCGGCGAGGAAGATCCGGACGCGACGCGGGTTGGGCGCCGGCGAGGCACTGTCGTAGAACAACATCGGCTGATCCTTTCGCGAGTCGTCTTTTCGAATATCGCGTATGGCATTCGCCGCACACTTCGCCTAGCCACGCGGATATGACGATCGCCTCCGATTTGCTCGCTACCGGCTTCGCGCCTCTGCCGGATCTCATCCGCGCCCATGCCCAAGAACGCGGATCATCGACCGCCATCGCAGATTCGCAGGGCAGTATCGACTATGCGACGCTCGACCGGACGATGGACCGCGTCGCGGCCGCGCTGCAACGCGACGGCATCGCCGCGGGACAGGCGATCGCGATCGTCGCCGCGCCGTCGACCAGCTATCTTTCTGTTTTCCTTGGCGCGGTACGGGCCGGCTGTGTCGCGACCCCGATTGCGCCGTCGGCAACCCCCTCGGCGATCGCGGCGATGATCGCGGACAGCGGCGCGCCGATCGTCGTTCTCGACGAGGCCATGGCGCAGGCTCTGGCGGACGAACGCATCACCGCGCGCATTCTGCTCATGTCGGATGCCAACCTGCCGCCTGAGGGGCCGTCCGGCGACGCCGAGCTGTTGGAGCGCTGGCTCGCGCCCGATGGCGCACGCCCCACGCCCGTGGCGATCGCGCCTGGCGATGCGTTCAACATCATCTATTCCTCGGGCACGACCGGCACGCCCAAGGGGATCGTCCAGAGCCATGCGATGCGCTGGGCGCATATCGCGCGCAACAGCGCCGCGGGGTTCGACACCGCAGTCACGATGATCGCGACGCCGCTCTATTCGAACACCACGCTCGTCAGCGTCCTGCCGACGCTCGGCTGGGGGGGCAGCGTCGTGCTGATGGGCAAGTTCGACGCGCGCGGCTATCTGACGCTCGCCGAGCGCTACCGCGCGACGCACACGATGCTCGTCCCCGTCCAGTATCAGCGGATCATGGCGCTCCCCGATTTCGACGCGTTCGACCTGTCGGCCTTCCGTTTCAAGACGAGTACCAGCGCGCCCTTCTCCGCCGCGCTGAAGGCCGACGTGGTCGCGCGCTGGCCGGGGCTGCTCGTCGAGTTCTACGGCATGACCGAAGGCGGAGCGAGCTGCGCGCTCAACGCGACCGCGCATCCGACCAAGCTGCATAGCGTGGGTCAGCCGATGCCGGGGCACGAGATCCGCCTGATCGACGACGACGGCGTCGAGGTGCCGCCGGGCGAAATGGGCGAGGTTGTCGGCCGCTCGCCCGCAATGATGAACGGCTATCACGGCCGCAGCGCTGCGACGCGCGACGCCGAATGGCATGATGCCGAGGGCAACCGCTATATCCGCCACGGCGATGTCGGTCGGTTCGACGAGGACGGCTTCCTGATCCTGATGGATCGCAAGAAGGACCTGATCATCTCGGGCGGGTTCAACATCTACCCCTCCGACCTCGAGGCGGTGCTTGGGCAGCATCCCGACGTCGCCGATTGCGCGGTCATCGGCATGCCGTCGGAGAGCTGGGGCGAGACGCCGGTTGCGATCATCGTCCCGCGCTCGCCCGCGGCGAACCCGGCTGAAATCCTGACATGGACCAACGCGCAGCTCGGCAAGACCCAGCGCCTGTCGGACATCCATCCGACCAGCGAACTCCCCCGCAGCGCGATCGGCAAGGTGCTCAAACGCGAGCTGCGCGATTCCCTGACGGGGACGGCGGCATGACCAGTCTGCGACAGGCGATCGAGGCGCTGCAGCCGATCGAGGGCGGCTGGCGCGGGACCGTGCCGGACAATTGGCTGCAGGGCCGCACCGCCTATGGCGGGTTCTCGGCCGCGCTTGCACTACATGCGGCGCAAATGTCGGACACCGACCTCCCACCGCTCCGCTCGGCGCAGGTCGCGTTCATTGGCCCGCTCTCGGGCGACATAACGATCCGCGCGACGCGGCTGAGGCGCGGCCGCAATGCCGCGTTCGTCCAGGCGGACGTCGAAAGCGCGGCGGGGCTCGGGCTGCGCGCGACCTTCGTCTTCATGGGGCCGATCGCTTCTCGCGTCGACCACCACACCGGCACCGCGCCCGCCTTCGCGGTACCCGACGCCGACACCGCGACCTATCGCGGACACAGCGCGGTCGCCTTCTCACGTAATTTCGATCTGCTCGACCGCCGCGACGACAGCGTCGGCCCCGCCGAATGGCTGCGCTGGGTCCGGCTGGCGGATCGCGACGGGCTGGATCCGATGGTCGAGCTGATCGCGGTCGCCGACTGCCTGCCACCCTCCGCGCTCAAGCTGCTCGGCGGGCCTGCGCCGCTCAGTTCGATGACCTGGCTGCTCAACATTCTCGGCCCGCAACCGGTGACGCACGATGGCTGGTGGCTGCTGCGCGCGACGACCGACTATGTCCGCGACGGCAGTTCGAGCCAGTCGATGGCAATCTGGAACGCGCAAGGCCTGCCGATCGCCGAACAGATGCAGAGCGTCGCGATCTTCGCCTGACGGCCACGTCAGGTCGGCCGCGCGCGAATGTGACGTGCACGATACAGATTGCGACAGTTTATCCGTCACCTGACAAAGCGTCGCGACAGCAGACCATCATAACCGGGACATTCGATGGGGATCAGCCCTGTCCCACCGGAGATACGCGATGCGCAAGACCCTGCTCACGCTGGCGCTGACCGCCAGCAGCTTTGCCGCCACGGCATGCGGCGCACAGTCCGCCCCCGCCGACCGCGCCGACGCCGCCGCCACCAGCGCCGCCAACCGCGCCGCGCTGCAGACGACCATCGCCGGCCAGGCGCAGGCGGCGCCCGAAGCTGCCCCCCGCGGTCCCGGCCCGCGGCACGCAGGCCGGATGCGCGGCGGGCCGATGATGCAGGCAGATACCGATCGCGACGGCGTCCTCACCCGCACCGAAGTCCTCGCGCAGGCAGAGGCCCAGTTCGCCCGATTAGACGCCGACGGCGATGGCATCGTGACAGCGGCCGAACGCCAGGCGACACGCGAAGCGATGCGCGACCGTCGCGAGGCCCGGATGGCGGCACGCGGCAAGACGCTTCCGCCCGAGCGCGCAGGCATGGCGGACGGCAGGAAGGACCAGATGATGCGCGGCAGGCGCGGCGGCGGTGACGGCGTGCTCACGCGGGCCGAATTCATCGACCGTGCCGGGCAGCGTTTCGACCGGATGGACGCCAATCATGACGGACGGCTCGACGCGGGCGAGCGGCCGGATCGCCGTGCGATGCGCCATGGTCGCGGGCATCGGATGGACCGGCCGGGCGGCGATACCGATCAGTAATTCGCCCCCCTGCCCCTGCGCGCCGGACGGTCTACGATCGTCCGGCGCTTCCTTTGGACACGCACCATGCTAGACGTCGCCCCCATGGGAGACATGCCGCATCTGTTGCTCGTCGATGACGAGCGTTCGATCCGCGAGCCATTGGCCGCCTATCTGACCAAGCAGGGATTTCGCGTCACGCAGGCGGGCGACGCGGAGGCCGCGCGGACGCGGCTGACCGCATATGCGATCGACCTCGTCATTCTCGACATCATGATGCCGGGCGAGGACGGGCTGAGCCTGTGCCGCCACATCGCCGCGACCAGCGACGTGCCGGTCATCCTGCTGACCGCGCGCGCCGAGGAAACCGACCGGATCGTCGGGCTGGAAATGGGCGCCGACGATTATGTCGTGAAGCCTTTCTCGCCGCGCGAACTCGCGACGCGGGTGAAGGTCGTCCTGCGCCGCGCCACCGCTGGCGGCGCACGACAGCATGCGCCCGAGGCCAATTCGTACGCCTTCGCCGGCTGGGTGCTCAAATCGGGCGAACGCGCGCTGGTCGACCGCGAAGGCGTGTCGGTGCCGTTGTCGACCGGCGAGTACAACCTGCTGCTCGCGCTCGTCACGCGACCGCGGCAGGTCCTGACCCGCGACCAGTTGCTCGATCTCACCCAGGGGCGCGAGGCCGCTGCGTTCGATCGCGCGATCGACAATCAGGTCAGCCGGCTGCGCCGCAAGATCGAGGCGGATGCCAAGACGCCCGAACTGATCAAGACGGTCTGGGGCGGCGGCTATACGCTGGCGGCAGAGGTCATCCGCCTGTGATCGCGCACCCGTGACGGCGTCCCGGCCCTGGCCGCGCAGTCTGGCAGGGCAGATGGCGCTGCTGATTGCGCTCGCCCTGTTTGTCGCGCAGGCGATAAATTTCGGGCTCATCCTTCGCGACCGGACCGAATTTCGTCTCGCCCAGGCGACGCGACCGGTGGCGACACGGATTGCCGATGCGCTCGAACGCGAAGCGCATGCCGGGCGGCCGCTGACCGCCGACCGCGGCCGGGTCCGTCGCCTCACCGCCAATCCGCTCGCCCCCTTCGCCTATCAGCGGCATCCGGAGGTCGCCGCGGAACTCCGTCGCCAGCTTGCCGACCAAGGGCTGACGGTGGGCAGGATCGATACCGGTCTGCGCCCGGTTTCCGACGACGATGCCGGGTCCCGGCGGCGGGAGGGTCGTCGCAACGCCGACCGGCGGGGCGACCTGCAGGGCCCCACGCTGGTGATCGCGGTCGAACAGCCGGGCCGCGGGTGGCTGGCGATCACCGCGCCGTGGCCGCAGCCGGGCTGGCGGCTGCTGTTCGCACTGTTGAGCCAGACCGCGATCCTGTACGTCATCGTGCTGTTGCCGGTGCTGTGGATCGTCCGGCGGATGTCGCGCCCGTTGCGCGATCTGCGCGCTGCGGCGGAGTCGTTCCGGCCGGGCGAGCCGGGTATCGCGCTGTCGGTTCGCGGCCCCGACGACGTCGCCGCGCTGGTCGGCGCATTCAACGCGCTGCGGCTGCGCGTCACCGCGATGCTCGACGAGAAGGATCGGATGCTCGGTGCGATCGGCCATGACCTGCGCACGCCGCTGGCAGCACTGCGTGTTCGTATCGAATCGGTCGAGGACGACACCGATCGCGCGCGGATGGCGGACACGATCGCCGAGATGAACCGCACGCTCGACGACATCCTTTCGCTCGCCCGGCTCGGCCGCCCCAGCGAGCCACCGACCGATGTCGATCTGGCGGCGCTGGTCGACGCGGTGGTCGAGGATTTCCGCGATATCGGTGACAATGTGACGTTCGTCGAGGCGGGGCGGCTCCGGATGCACCTGCGGCCCTCGCTGATCCGGCGTGCGGTTCGCAACCTGATCGAGAATGCGGTCAAATATGGTGTTTCGGCAGAGGTCCGCGTCGAGGCGGACGCGCGCCGCGTCGCGATCATCGTCGCCGATCAGGGGCCCGGGATCCCCGAGGATCGCATGGGCGACGTGTTCGACGCGTTCACACGGCTGGAAACGTCGCGCAATCGCGAAACCGGTGGCATCGGGCTGGGCCTTGCGCTCGCCCGCGCCATCATCCGCGAGGCCGGCGGCGAGATCCGCCTCGTCAACCGCACGGGCGGCGGCCTGGACGCGATCATCGAACTCCCGCGCTGACCGGTCTTCCCCCTCCCCGCCGGAGAGGGGGACATTGCTCGCCTAGTCCTCGACGATCTGGCTGTTCGTCCGCGTATCCTTCATCCGCAGATACACGATCAGCGACACCGCGATCATGCCGGTCACATACCAGTAGAAGCCGCGCTCGAACCCGGAATCCTTGAACTTGAGCGCGACATATTCGGCGGTCCCGCCGAACAGCGTGTTGGCGAGCGCATAGGGCAAGGCCACACCCAGCGCACGGATATGCGCAGGGAATAACTCAGCCTTCACGACTGCGTTGATCGAGGTGTAGCCCGTCACGATCAGCAGCGCCGCCATCACGAGCAACCCGGCATAGACCGGGTTGGTCGCCGTCTCGAGCGCGGTGAAGATCGGATAGGTGAACAGCACGCCTGCAATGCCGAACGCGATCATCAGCGGCTTGCGGCCGACCCGATCCGACAACCCGCCCGCGATCGGCTGGAGCAGCATGAACACGAACAGCGTCGCGGCATTGATCTGGCTCGCCACTTCGCGGCTGAAACCGCTCGTGTTCACCAGGAACTTCTGCATGTAGATCGAGTAGGCATAGAAGGCGAGCGTACCGCCTGCGGTCAGAAGCATCACCGTCATCGTCTCGCGCGGATGCTTGGTGATCAGCTGGAGGAAGCCCGACTTGGGCTTGCCGTCGCCCGCCTCGGACTTGGCATTCTCGAAGCTCTGCGTTTCGGCCAGCCCGCGACGGATGTAGAACACGACCACGGCCAGGACCGCACCGATCGCGAACGGAATGCGCCAGCCCCAGGAATCGAGTGCCGCCTCGCTCATCGTCGACTGGAGCACCAGCAGGACGCAGATCGCGAGCAGCTGGCCCGAGATCAGCGTGACATACTGGAACGACGAGAAGAACCCGCGGCGATCCTTGCCTGCCATCTCGGTCAGATACGTCGCCGACGCGCCATATTCACCGCCGACCGACAGCCCCTGCATGAGGCGCGCGATCACCAGCATGATCGGCGCGAACACGCCGATCGTCTCGTATCCCGGCGTGCATGCGATGATCAGCGAGCCTGCGCACATCAGCGTGACCGCGACCGTCAGCCCCGCCTTGCGGCCGTGGCGATCCGAATAGACTCCCATGATCCACGCGCCGATCGGCCGCATCAGGAAGCCGACGGCGAAAATCGCCGCCGCGCTCAGCAGCTGCGCGGTGCGATCCGTTGACGGGAAGAAATGCGGTGCGAAGTAGAGCGTGAAGGCGGAATAGACGTACCAGTCGAACCACTCGACGAGATTGCCGGTCGATCCGCCGATGATCGCCTTCAGGCGCGTTTTCTGATCGGGGGCCATTATTTCGCGTCCTGTGCGGCTTGAGTTGGGGCAAATCCGCGCTTCTTGAGCAACGCGTTCACATCCGGGTCGCGACCGCGAAAGGCGCGGTACGCCTCGGCACGATCGGTCTCGTTACCCGTCGACAGCAGGAGCCTTGCGAACTTGTCTGCCGTCGGCTTGTCCCAGGGGCTGCCCGCCTCCTCGAACGCAGCGAACGTGTCCGCGTCCATCGTCTCGGACCAGAGATAGCTGTAATAGCCCGCCGAATAGCTGTCGGACGAGAACAGATGCTGGAACTGCGGCACGCGGTGCCGCATCACCAGCTGCTTGGGCATGCCGATTTCGGCGAGTGTCGCCGCCTCGAACTTGTCCGGGTCGATCACGCCATTGGCCACGGTGTGGATCTTCATGTCGACGATCGCCGACGACAGATATTCCGCGGTGGCAAAGCCCTGGGCGAACGTCCGTGACTTCTCGATCTTGTCGAGCAGGTCCTGCGGCATCGCCGCCTTGGTCTGGTAATGCCGCGCATATTTGTCGAGCACGTCACGGGTCAGCAGCCAATGCTCGTTCACCTGACTCGGATATTCGACGAAGTCGCGCGGCGTCCCTGCAAGGCCCGGATACTGGACGTTCTGCAGCATCGCGTGGATCGCATGGCCGAATTCGTGGAACAGCGTCTGCGCATCGTCGAGGCTGATCAGGATCGGCTCGCCGGGTGCGCCCTTGGCGAAATTGTTGTTGTTCGACGACAGCACCAGCTGCGCCGGGGCAAGCCCGCGCTGCCCGCGATAGGTGTTCGCCCAGGCGCCCGACCGCTTGCCCGTCCGGGCGAAATCGTCGCGGTAGAACAGCCCGACATCCTTGCCGGCCTTGTCCGTCACGCTCCACACGCGCATGTTCGGCTCGAACACCGGAACGGTACCGGTGATCTCCTTGAAGTTCAGCCCGTACAGCCGGTTGGCGGCGTAGAGCGATCCCTGGATGATGTTGCCGAGCTCGAAATACGGCTTGAGCTGCGCCTGGTCGAGATCGTAGCGGCTCTTGCGGACCTTCTCCTGATAGAAGCGGTAATCCCAGGGCTCGATCGTCAGCGACGCGCCGGCGATCTTCTGCATGTCGGCGACTTCCTCGGCGACGCGCCCCTTGGCGGCGGGCCAGACACGCATCATCAGGTCCATCGCCGCGGCGGGCGTCTTGGCCATCGTGTCCTGCATCCGCCAGTCGGCATGCGTCTTGAACCCGAGCAGATGCGCGCGGTCGGCACGCAGCTTGACGATCTGCGCGATCGTCGCGTTCGTGTCGTTGGCATCGCCGTTATCGCCGCGATTGACGAACGCGCGCCACACCTTCTCGCGCAGGGCGCGGTCGGTCGCGTAAGTCAGCACCGGATCGACCGCCGAGCGCGTGTTGACGATCGCGAAACCCGGCAGCTTGCGCTCGGCCGCCGCGGCCCTGGCGACCGCCTTCACGCTGTCGGGAAGCCCGGCCAACTGCGCCTCGTCGGTGACCAAGATCGCCTTGCTCTCGTCGGCGAGCAGCTTCTCGCCAAAGGTCGAGAACTGCGTTGCGAGCTGCTGGTTATACTGAGACAGCTGCGCCTTCTGCGCATCGTTCAGTTTCGCGCCCTGGCGCACATAGCTGTCATAGATCCGCGTCACGAGCCGGATCTGCTGCGCGTCCAGCCCACTCGAGTTGCGCGCGTCGTAGATCGCCTGGATCCGCGCAAACAGCGGCTTGTCGAACGTGATGGCATCCGACGCGGCGGAGAATTTGGGCGACCATTCGCGGTCGAGCTTCTGATAGGCGGGCGTGTTCATGTTGCCCGTCATCACGCCGAACAGCGTCATCACCTGCCCGTAGCGCTTGCCTGCAAGCTGCATCGGCACGATCGTGTTCGCGAAGGTCGGCTTGGCCGGGTTGTCGGCGATCTTGCGATATTCCGCGGTGCGCTCCGCCAGCGTCGTCTCGAACGCCTGCGGGAACAGTTCGGGGCGGACCTTGTTCCAGGGCGGTACCCCGCCGGCGGGGCCGGTCCAGTCGGCAAGCAGCGGATTGGCGGAGGGCGCGACCGCGGTCTGCGCCATGGTAGATGCTGACGCCATCAATGCGGCTGCACTGATTGCGAGGGGTAGAAAATGCACATGGTTCTCCCGGACGATGTTGACGCCATCATAGAAACAATGTGCAGATGCGGAACCCCGCGTGCCGCGGCGGCACCCCCCGGCCCGCGCTGGCAGGCCGCGTCCAGGGCGCCAAAGGACCGCTCAGGCTGCCCGGGACTAGACGTCGTCGGACGCCTCTGAATGCCCATCCATAGCGCTTGAAGGCGGGGACTGCTGTTCAGCCAGACGTGCCGCCTCGATCAGCCGGCGGCCCGTTTCGGCCGCCGCCGCGGGCGTCATCGCGATTGCCAAACCATTGGGTCCATCAAGCGTCACCTGCCCCTGCTCGGCCGCCGCTACGCCCGGCTCGTCCTCCGGCTTCAACCTGTCGTTCATGCAAAGGCTCCGGCGGGGGTGGCGCTCGTCCCGTAAAGATAGTCGGGCTGAAATTCCCCAACACTCGCCAGCCCGGCTGGATCCATGATCTCGACGGTATTTGCCCGGAATGTCACCAGCTTGCGCTCTCGCAGCAGGCGCAGCACGCGATTGACGTGGACGCCGGTGATGCCGCAGGCCTCCGCCAGATCGGGCTGGGTCATCGGCAGCGCGTAGCGGCCGTCCTTCGCCAAGCCGACCATCGCCAGTCGTGCGTAAATCTCGCAGAACAGATGCGCCACGCGGCCCTCGGCGCCGAGCCGCCCCATCCGGAAAATCCATTCGCGGTGCATCGCCGCATCGAGCAAAGTGCTGAACCAGAGCCGCTGCGTCAGATGCGGATGCCGTTCCGTAATCGTCTTCAGCGTCGCATGGTCGAACGTCGCGACCTTTACTGGCCCCAAAGTCGCGACGTCATGATCCAGCCGCTTCATCGGGAAGGCGTGAAGATCGACAAAATCCCCCGGGATATGGACGGCGACGAGCTGCCGCAGACCATCGCGATCATCCATGTAACGGCAGATGAACCCTTCGAGCAGCAGCGTGCTCGTCTGGACGGGCTGGCCGGCACGCACGAGGCGATGGCGCGGCGGCAGCGACCTTACCTCGGCGACGCTGTCCTCCAGGATCTGCTTTTCCTGTGCGCTCAGGTCCTCGCGGCCTCGGCCCAGCAAGAATTTTTCCGTCAGCATGCCTGTTTCCCCACCGCAATACCGCGCGCATGACGCGCTCATCAGCGGATTCATATTGATCGAGATGAGTCAATCGCATCGAAGGCGAAACAAAGCCGCCGTCCATCTGTTCCTCGTCGACCATGTATCAGCCGCAATCTCAAAACGACCATCCGCTCGCACGCGCGTTCATCGCGACGATCAAGGACACTGCCTTCCCCTGTGTCGGTGCCAAGTCGGCGCTGGCGAAGGGGCAGATGGACATCATCGTCGCGCGCGACCTTCGATCGGCATGGGACGACCTGCGCATCCTGCCCATGTTGGGCGACACGGTCCGCAAATATCACCAGGATCGCGCAATCTTCCGTACGCTCGTGGTTTTGTTCGAAGGCCCGGCCGACAGTGCCACGCACCTGAGCGAAGAGGAATTCGAAGCGCACCTCTGGGCCCGGGCCCAGTCGCTGAGCGACAAGGACGCGTGGCTTGGCCATCGTCCCGATCCCTCGGTCAGCGCCGATCCCGACGATCCGCATTTTTCGCTGAGCTTTTCTGGCGAGGCGTTTTTCGTCGTCGGCCTGCACCCGCAGGCTAGCCGTCCCGCGCGGCGTTTCGAGGCACCAGCGATGGTGTTCAACCTCCACGACCAGTTCGAGGTGCTGCGGACGCAACAGCGTTATGACAAGTTGCGCACATCGATCTTGGCACGCGATCTCGAGCTGGCGGGGTCGATGAACCCGATGCTTGCGCGCCACGGCGAATCGAGCGAGGCACGCCAGTATAGCGGGCGGGTCGTCGACGATTCCTGGAAATGTCCGTTCAAGCGGAGCAGTGCACATGGTTGAGACGATCAGTCCCCGGTCCGGGACCGCCTTCACGCTCGATCGTGGCCAGACGCTGACCGTAATCGATCCCGAGGGCCGGCAGGTCGCCGATCTCCTCGCCTATAGCCGCGCCGACACGCGCGAGGTGATTTCGTCCGGGCGAACGCTGGACTATGCCAGCCGGCTGTATCTCACCACCGGCGACCGGCTCTATTCGAACCGCAGCAGCGTGATGCTCGACATCATCGCCGATGATGTCGGCCGGCATGATTTTCTGCTGACGCCGTGTTCGAAGGAAACCTTCGCGATCATCTACGGCGACACCGATCCGCACCGGGGATGCTTCGGCAATCTCGCGGCGGCGCTCGCGCCTTATGGTATCGAGCCGGATGCGATCCCGGTCGCGTTCAACTGCTTCATGAACGTGCCAATCGATGGCACGACAGGGGCGTTCACGGTCGAACCACCACTCAGCCGCGCCGGCGACACCGTCACATTCCGCGCGGAGATGGACCTGATCATCGGCTTGACCGCCTGTTCCGCACTCCAGTCCAATGGCGGCGCGTTCAAACCGATCCAGTACCGGATCGACTGACGCCGTCTGCCCTTTGGCGCGGAAACGCCGAGGGTCGCTTACAACAAGGCGTCGAGCAGTCCGATCAACGGCCGGTCGGCAGGCGGCATCGGCAGATCGTGCATGTCCGCCGGGCGGACCCAGCGCAACGCGGATGCCTCCAGTGCGCGCGGCACGCCGGTCCATTTGCGCGTGATATACAGCAGCAGGAGCAGATGCCGGTCGTCGAGCGGCGCACTGGCGAAGGCGGCGGGGGCAAGGCAGGCCTGCGGCACGGTGATCGCCAGTTCCTCTTCAAGCTCGCGGATAAGGGCGGCTTCGGGCGTTTCGCCCGGCTCAACCTTGCCGCCCGGAAACTCCCACAGACCTGCAAGCGAGCGGCCCTCGGGGCGCTGCTGCAGCAGGACGCGGCCGTCCGCATCGACCAGCGCGGCGGCGACGACCGGCAACAAGTAAGCGACTTTGGTCATTCGTTAATCTCCGCGCTGTATAGGGCACGCCATGAAGCCGAAGCTGATCGTCGTAAAGACCATGCGTCGCAAGATCCGCGCCGCTGCGGCCGCGCTCATCACCGATCGGCGCGGCGCTACCGCAGTCGAATACGGCCTTATTCTTGCGCTGGTCGTTCTCGGCATGATTGCCGGACTCGTCTATCTTGCTGATGGCACCACGGCGCTCTGGGGTATGCTGCACAACCGAGTGGCTAACGCGCGCTAACCATAGCAAAAATCCGCCCGTTTAAGCTTTTCTCAATGGGTCACGTCTAGTCACGAAATTGCTGATCCTGTGTAGCCCCGGGCGGCCGGGTGACTGATGCTTTTAACGATGGAGACCGGAATGCAGACGCTTCGGAAAATTTTCAAGAACACCAAGGGCGCAACCGCAATCGAGTACGGCCTGATCGCCGCGCTGATCGCCGTCGCAGCCATCGCCGCAATGCAGGGCCTGGGTGGCAGCCTGAACAAGACGTTCAACAACGTCTCGACCAAGCTGAACGCTTCGAGCTAATCTCGACAATCTTCGGATCGAAACGGTCGGCACAGGGCGGCGAACCTCCGGGTTCGCCGCCCTTTTGCTATGGGGGTCAGAGACGACCCATCTTGAGGAACTTGGCCTGGCGTTCCTTGCGCAGCTCGACCGGCGACAGCGGAACGAGCGAGTCGAGTGCATCCTTCAGCGCGCCGCCCAGCGCGTCGATCGCCACCGCGCGGTCACGGTGCGCGCCACCCAGCGGTTCGGGGACGATCGTGTCGATCACGCCGAACGCCTTCAGATCCTGCGCGGTGATGCGCATCGCCTCCGCCGCCTCGGCCGCCTTGTCCGCGGTACGCCACAGGATCGACGCGCAGCCTTCGGGGCTGATCACCGAATAGATGGCATGTTCGAACATGAGCACGCGATTGCCCGCCGCCAGCGCGACCGCGCCACCTGATCCGCCCTCGCCGACGATCGCCGAGACGATTGGCACGCCTGCGTTCAGGCAGGCTTCGGTCGACCGGGCGATCGCCTCCGCCTGTCCGCGCTCTTCCGCCTGGATGCCGGGAAACGCCCCCGATGTGTCGACCAGCGTCACGATCGGCAGACCGAAGCGGTCCGCGAGTTCGACGAGGCGGATCGCCTTGCGATAGCCCTCGGGCTTGCCCATGCCGAAATTGTGGCGCAGCCGGCTTGCGGTATCGTCGCCCTTCTCATGGCCGAGCACCATGATCTTGCGGCCGCGGAATGTTGCGAAGCCCCCCAGGATCGCCTGGTCGTCGCCGAACGCCCGGTCACCGGCGAGCGGCATGAATTCCTCGAACAGTGCGGCGGCATAATCCTTGAAGTGCGGCCGCTCGGGATGGCGCGCGACCTGCGTCTTCTGCCACGGCGTCAACCGGGCGAAGGTGTCCTTCAGCAGCTTGTCGGATTTCGCCTGCAACCGCATGATATCGGCGGACAGATCGAGATTGCCATCGCTGGCGGTCTCACGAAGTTCGTCGATCCGCCCCTGCAGTTCGGCGATGGGTTTCTCAAAGTCGAGGAAGCTTGGCATCCGCGTCGGTTACGGGGCGCGCGCCGGAACGTCAACGTGAGGTCGCGTGCTCCGGATCGGTCAGGGGGTGGCGGGTGTTGACAAGCTCGATCAGTTTGCTCGCCTCGACATGCGTATAGATCTCCGTCGTCGCGATATCGGCATGCCCGAGCATCGCCTGCAACGCCCTCAGATCGGCGCCCCCCGCGAGCAGATGCGTCGCGAAGGCGTGGCGCAGGACATGCGGGCTGACGCGGTCGGGGGGCACCCCCGCCTCTGCGGCCAGCGCCTTGACGATCTGGTACAGGCGAATCCGTGACAAATGCCCCTTGCCGGAGGGGAACAGCCAGGGCTGATCCGCCGCGACATGCGTGCGCCACAGCGCGACGGCGGCACGCGCCCGGTCGGAAATCGGCACGAGCCGCTCGCGTCCGCCCTTGCCGCGCAGGATCAGGAACGGCCGATCGGGATGCACCGCGGCGCGTGGCAGGCTGACGAGCTCGGTCGCACGCAGCCCCGATCCGTAAAGAAGCTCGATCAGCGCGGAGAGCCGCAGGTCGAGCGGATCCATCGGATCGCGCGCGACGCGCTCGACGATCGCGGCGAACAACCGGTCGACATCGGCGTGGCTGAGGATCTTCGGCAAGGGGCGTGCCGTGCCCGGCCGCGGCAGTGCCTTGCCCGGATCGTCACTGCGATGCCCTTCGTCGGCGAGAAATCCGAAGAACCGGCGCAAGGCCGCGGACTTGCGGCCGACCGTCGCGCGCGACAGGCTGCTCCAGCTGTCCGCCAGCCGCCCCAGCGCATCGCCATCCGCGCGGGCCAGCCCGCCCTCCGCAACGCGTGATGCGAGCATGAGATCGCTGCGATACGCCGCAATCGTGTTCGGCGCAGCGCCCGATTCCGCCGCCATCATCTCAAGGAACCGCTCGATCAGCGCCCGGTCGCTCGCCGCCGGCGGCGGGGCGCGCTCGACCGCATCCGCCCCGGCGACCACATCGGTCATGATCGCGACCGCGTCACGCGCGCGCGATCGCCTCGGCCGCGATCATCCGCGCTTCGCCCTCGAGACCCACGGCGCGCAACGCGGCGACGATCCGGTACAAGGCCTCGGGCGGCATGCCGTGCCAGCTGGCGGTCTGCATGCCCGTCGCCGCGAGCAGCGCGACCGTCCCCGGCTGGCCCGCTCGCGCTGCCTTGTCGAGCGCACGCGTCCAGCCATTCTCGGTGCCGATCGGAACCGCCAGCGCCTGCGCGGCGCGTTCGATATCGCCCGCGCTCAGACGGCCGAGACCGGCCAGTCCGGCGAACAGCAGACGCTGCTTCAGGGCCGAATCGCCGCGGCCACCGCTATAGGCCGCAAGATCGCCATAGCTCAGGCGACCGGTCGCATCGGGATCCGCCAGCGCGATCATCGCCCAGCCATCGCCCCCCTTGGCGACCGTGCCACGCCAGCGCGCCGCCGTCCGGTCGAGCCCCGCGGACAGCATCGCGGCGACCATCCGGTCCGCATCGCGTTCGCCATTTGCGGGCGGGATCCGTGCCGCCGCCCGCGCGGTCAGCACCATCCGGGCATAGGACGGCCAAGCATCTTCCGCCTTGCCCCAGATCGATCGCAGCGCGGTCATCCGGCCTTCGGCATTGCGGTCGGCATAGGCGGTACGCAGGTCCTGCACGGTCGCGGCCACCGCGCTCTGCACGCTGTCGTCCGCCTCCGCCGCCGCATAGAGATCGACCAGCGCTGCGCTCGACAGCACGCCTTGCGCCGCGGCGGCGTCCGCGGCGGGCAGGCGGTCGGCGATCGTCATCGCAGGCGACAGCGCCCGCCAATAGGTCGCCTGCACGCCGACGGTCCGGTACAGCGCATCGGGAACGGCGACGCCGGTCGCCATCGCCAGGCCGAACCGCCACGAGGTCAGCTGGTCGACCGAATCCCATTCGATCGTGACCGCCTGACGCCCCTGCCCCCCTGCGCCGACGACCTTCTGCGCGAGCAGCATGTCGACGCCCGACGCGACGTTGCGGCGCCGTGCCGCGGTGATCAGCGTGCTGGCCTGGGTCGGCGATCCCGACAGCCCCGCGCACATCGCCTGCGCCATCGTCCAGCCACGCGCCGGTGCGCGTTGCATCGCGCCCTCGACGAGCGGGCACAACGCGCCTGGATCGCCCGCGGCGAGAGCGGCATTCATCGCCACCTGATAGAGTTTGGGCGTATAATTGCCGGTATCGACGCCCTGCACCACCGCACGCGCGGCGACGGACTCGCCCATGCGCAGCAACAGCCAGGCGCGCTCGGCGGCGAAATCCGCGCCGTTGACGCCGACCGGGGTCTCGACCCGCGACACAAGCGCCCGTCGCAACAGGATCGACATCCAACGTGACGGGAGCGGCGCGCTCAACCGCCGCATCAGCGTCTCGAGATACGGGCCCTCGGCATCGCCAAACGCGTCGGCCGCAAGACCGCCCTCGCCGGGGCCGATCGGCCCGACACGGTCGAGCGAACGGCGGGCCGAGGCCGGCATTTCATATTGCGCGAGCACCGCCGGATCGATCGGTGGCGGCGTGTCAGCGGCAGGCGTCGCCGTTAGTGGCGGAATGCTGCCATCGGGTGCGGGCAGCGGCTGGATCGTCGCCATCCCGGCCGGCGGCGCCGGAACGGGAGCGCCGGGGGACGCGGCCGGGCCCGAAGACGGGGTCGACGGTGCGGACCGGGCTGGTGCCTGTCCGGGCGGCTGGGACTGCGTCGGGTTGGCGGACGGGGGAGTCCGCCGCGGTGCAGGCGCCGGTGTTGGCGTCGTGTCACCGAAACCGGGCGGCAGGAGTGATTCCGGTCGGTCCTGCCCGATTGCCGGCGCAAGCGCGGCCAAGCTGCAGGCGGCGGCGAGCGCCGCCAGCGTGACCTTAGGACAGGTTCGCAAGCGTCACGGCCTTCTCGACTTGCGTCTGCGGGCGCTCGGTTGCGCGACCGGCGAGCAGGAACAACCCACCGACGACGACGACCAGGATAACGACGACCGAGACTATCAGGCGGGACATACGCAAAACCTTGTAATGACTGATAGGACATTGCTGACGGATGCGAATAGGCATGCGGATGCCGTTTCCCCCCGCGCAGTGCCGCTGTATAGCGCGGACCGCGATGTTGCAAAGCCACAACCCGATTGCCCCCTGGAGCGGCCCCCCGATCGTGCTCGTCGGCCTGATGGGCGTGGGCAAGACCACCGTCGGCCGCCGCCTCGCGCACCGCTTGCGGCTGCCCTTTGTCGACGCCGATCACGAGATCGAGGCGGCGTCCGGCATGAGCGTGAGCGAGATCTTCGCCAAATATGGCGAGGCCTATTTCCGCGATGGCGAGCGCCGCGTGATCGCGCGGCTGATTGACGGCACGCCGAAGGTCATCGCGACCGGCGGCGGCGCGTTCATCAACGACGAGACGCGCAGCCTCATCCTCGCCGAGGCCACCGCGATCTGGCTCAGCGCGCCGCCCGAAATCCTCGTCGAACGCGTCGGGCGTCGCAATACCCGTCCCCTGCTGCGCAACCGCGACGCGGGCCAGGTGCTTGCCGAGCTCGCACGCGTCCGCAACCCGATCTACGCCAAGGCGCACATCCACATCGCGAGCAACAAGGCGCCGCACGAGGCGACCGTCGCCTCCATCCTGAAAGCCATCGGCCTATGACCGTCATCACCGTGAACCTGGGTGCGCGGACCTATCCGATCCATATCCGGGCCGGGCTGCTCGAGGATGCCGGCGATCATCTGGCGCCATTGGCGCGCGGTCGGACGATGGCGATCGTCACCGACGAGAATCTGAGCGGCCATCTGGCGACACTGCAGGCGTCACTCACGGCGCACGGCGTCGCGAGCGAGGCGATCGTGCTTTCGCCCGGCGAGGGATCGAAAAGCTGGGCGACGCTGGAACGGCTGTGCGACCGCCTGCTCGACATCGGCATCGAGCGCGGCGATCACGTCGTCGCGCTTGGCGGCGGCGTGATCGGCGATCTCGTCGGCTTCGCCTGCGCCATCCTCAAGCGCGGCTGCCGCTTCGTCCAGATCCCGACCACGCTGCTCGCGCAGGTCGACAGTTCGGTCGGCGGCAAGACCGCGATCAACACGCGTGCGGGCAAGAACCTGATCGGCGCCTTCCACCAGCCGGCGATGGTCCTGATCGATCCGCAGGTGCTCGACACGCTGCCGATCCGTGAGTTGCGCGCGGGCTATGCCGAGGTGGTGAAATACGGGCTGATCGACGACCCCGCCTTCTTCGCCTGGTGCGAGACGAACGGTGCGGCGTTGCTCGCCGGTGACATCGCACTCCGCGAATACGCCATCATCCACAGCGTGTCGGCAAAGGCGCGCATCGTCGCGGCGGACGAGCATGAGACGACCGGCACGCGCGCGCTGCTCAATCTGGGCCACACCTTCGGCCATGCGCTCGAGGCCGAGACGGGTTTCTCGCAGACGCTGATCCACGGCGAGGGCGTCGCCGCGGGCTGTGCGCTGGCGTTCCGCTATTCGGCGGCCCACGGACTGTGCCCGCGCGACGAGGCCGATCGGGTGGCGGCCCATTGGCGTGCGGTTCAGCTCCCCGACGGACTGGCCGGCGCGCATGTCGCCGCGGATGGCGTGACGCTCGTCGATCATATGCGCCACGACAAGAAGATGGCGGCGGGCACCCTGCCCTTCCTGCTCGCCCGCGGGATCGGCCGGACCTATCTCGACACGACCGTCGACCTCGCCGACGTCGCCGCCTTCCTCGACGCGGAGCCCCGCTGATGCCCAATGGTGTCGCCAAGCAGAATCTGCCGACGAAGATTTGCCCGGCCTGCGAACGGCCGTTCACTTGGCGCAAGAAATGGGCGCGCGACTGGGATTCGGTGATCTACTGCTCGGATGCCTGCCGCAAGAAACGCTAGCGCAGCAGCACCGTCAGCTGCGCGCTGCGCTCCACGCCAGCCACAGCCACCCACCGATGAGCAACGCGCCGCCAATCGGCGTGATCGCACCGAACCAGCGTGGCGCCCCCAGCGCCATGGCGTAGAGCGTGAGCGCAAAGATCGCCGCGCCGATGACGAACAGCCATGCCGGCCCCCGCGCCTCCATCCGCACCGCGACCAGCGCCGTGACGACATGGATCAGCTGATACTGCGCGCCCGTCTTCAACCACTCCACCGCGGGACCGCTTGCACCATGCGCACCGAACGCGCCCGCCGCGACCGCGATGGCGCCTGACAGTGCCGCTAGAACGACGAGCATCATTGTGGATCATTCCCCCATGGAAAGCGCTGCGCGGTCTCGGTGCGCGCCGCGCGAATGTCGCCGGCGGCGATCTGGATGCGCAGCCGCTCCTTGTCGCGCGCCCGGTACGCTTCCTCCGCACGATCGATCTCGGCCGGTGCGACGCCGAGCCCACGCAGCGCCAGCCGCGCCATCTTCACCGCCGATTCGAGAACCTCGCGAACGACATAGGTCGCCGGGCCGTTCTTCAGCTTGACGAGCGTGCGACGATCGAACGCGCGGACATAGATCTCCGCCTTGGGGAACGCCTCGTGAATCGCCGCTATCGTCTCCGGTTCGATCTGATCGCCGTCGATGCACATGCAGATGAGTTCGGCGTCCGCCGCCCCCGCCTGGCGCAACAGGTCGAGCCGGGTGCCGTCGCCATAATAGACCTTGGCGCCGAACTCGCCCGCAATGTCGATCATCTCGATATCGGTATCGATTAGCGTGACCGGGATGCCCTGGGCCAGCAGCATCTGACCGACCGTCTGCCCGAACCGGCCATAGCCGACGATGATCGCATTGGCGCCATCGGCGACGGGGCCCTCGCGATCGGTGCCCGGGGCAATCGGCTCGGTCCTGAACCGGCGGGTAATCCCCATCAGGAACGGCGTCGTCGCCATCGACAGCGTGATGATCGCGCCGAACAGGCTTGCCGCTTCCGGATCGATCAGCAGCCCCGCCTGCGCCTGTGCGAACAGCACGAACCCGAATTCGCCGCCCTGGCTCAGCAACAGGCCGAGCGCGAAGGCCTGCCGCCAGGTCATCTTGAACGCCATGCCGATCGCCATGATCACGCCGGTCTTCGTCGCGATCAGCGCCGCGGCCATCGCCAGCACGAACAGCGGCCGTTCGGCGATCGCGCCGAGATCGAGCAGCATGCCGACCGCGAGGAAGAACAGTCCGAGCAGGATCGACCGGAACGGCTCGACATCGGCCTCCAACTCATGCCGATACGGACTGTCCGCGAGCATCACGCCGGCGATGAACGCGCCGAGCGCGGTCGACAGGCCGAGCCATTCCATCACTGCGGCGCTGGCAATGACCGTGAACAGGCCGGCGAACACGAACATCTCGCGCTCGCCCATATTGCCGATCAGCCGGAAGAACGGCCGTAAAAGGAACCGCCCCGCGATGATCAGCCCGACGACCGCGGCAACGGTGTAGAGCGCGAGCAGCCATCCGGGGGGCGCATTCGCATCGGCGGGATTACGGCTCATCGCCGCGACGATCGTGATCAGCGGGACGATCGACAGATCCTGGAACAGCAGGATCGAAAACGCGCGCTCGCCAAAGGGCGTCCGCATCCGCCCCGAGGATTGCAGCATCGGCAACACCTGCGCGGTCGACGACAGCGCGAGCGGCAGTCCTAAGGCGAGCGCGGCGGGCAGCGAGAAGCGCGCGCCGAGCCACACGATCGCGGTGATCGCGAGACCGCAGGCAACCACCTGCATCAGGCCCAGCCCGAAGATCTCATGCTTCATCCGCCACAGCCGGCTCGGGTTGAGCTCGAGTCCGACGATGAACAGCAGCAACGTGATACCGAGTTCGGCAAACCCGAGCTTGGCCTCCGCGTCACCCACCAGCCCCAGGACATGCGGCCCGACGACCGCCCCCGCGACAAGATAGCCCAGCGTTGCGCCGAGGCCGATCCTTCGGAACAGCAGTACGAACACCAGCCCGAAGCCGAGCAGGACCACCCCGTCCCGCAACAGCGACGTCGGCGTGCCGTCATGCATCAGACATCGGTCCCGGCAGATGCGCTCGCGGGGGCCGTGACCGACACCTCCGCATGACCCGACGCAGTGTTCGCCGCAGCCTCGGCCGCCTCCGCCGCCGCTTCGAAAGCGAGGCGGATCGACGGATGCCGCGCGGTATAGTCGAGTGCGGGTGCGAAGACATCCATCCCGGGCCAGTCGGGTGCGTCGCCGGTGCGCGCGAGCCAGGCGGTGATCGCATCGCGTGCCGCCGCCAGCTCCGCAGGCGTCCGCCCGACGATGCTCGAGGCGAGCAACGACGAGGACGCCTGACCCAGCGCACAGGCGCGCACCAGCAGCCCAACCGCGGCGACGCGCCCATCCGCGCCCATATCGACGTCCACCGTCACGCGGCTGCCACAGATCGGCGAGCGGCGTTCCGCAGTCGCCATCGGCGCGGTCAGGCGCTCATGATACGGGATCGACGCAGCAAGACGCAGGATCTCGGCATTGTAGAGGGGGGCGTTCATGGGGTCGGCTCACTTGCGGTATCGGATCGGGAAACGTTCGGCTTCGTGCCGAACACCGGTTTGCCGCGACGGCGGCGATCGACGAAATCGGCGATGCTCGCGCTTGTCGCATTGAGCAGCGGATAGGTGCGCGAGCGGGTCATCCATTCGGGCCGCCGCGCCGCACCGCCGCTCATCGTGTCGATCACCAGCGTCGCCAGCAGGAAGACGAGGCTTGCGAGGATCAGTCCCTTCAGCGCCCCGAACCCGAATCCGAGCGCGCGGTCGACCGGTCCCAGGATCGACGTCCGCGTCCGCGCACCGATCGCGTTGGCGACGAGCCTCCCGCCGATATAGGTAAGCCCGGTGATGAGCGCGAAGGCGAGCACGGCCGCACCGCTGACGGTCCCGATGACCGGCGTCAGCGCCGCCGCGACGGGGATGTGAAACAACTTGAGCATCGCGACCATCGCGACCCAGGCGAACATCGAGAGCACCTCGGTCACGAATCCGCGAATCAAGCCGAGCACGGCGGCGCCGGCAACCGCGAGCAGGACGATGACATCGAGGGCGGTGAGGTTCATGATGTCTGGAATAGGGACGAGTGCCGCGAACCGCTAGTGCAGCCGCGCGAACCGCTCGTTCATCGCCACCCCGTGGTCGCCGGCCCCGACGCCGGACGCCTCGGCCCGACTCATCCCCGCCCGAGCATGTGGTCCACGAACGCGGCGAGCGTCTTGAACCCCGACAGCCGCATGCCGCTCTTCTCGTCGCTCATCGACGCGGGGACCAGCGCGCGCTCGAACCCCAGCTTGCTCGCTTCCTTCAGACGCAGCGGACCGTGCGCGACCGGCCGGATCTCGCCCGACAAGGCGACCTCGCCGAACGCGACCGCGTCGACCGGTACGGGACGCTCCGCCATCGCCGATATCAGCGCCGCGGCGACCGCGAGATCGGCGGCGGGATCCTGCACGCGGTAGCCGCCGGCGATGTTGAGATAGACCTCGGCCGACGAGAAGCTCAGCCCGCACCGCGCCTCGAGCACCGCGAGGATCATCGCCAGCCGCCCCGAATCCCATCCGACGACCGCGCGCCTCGGCGTCGCGCCGCTCGCCAGCCGCACCGTCAGCGCCTGGATCTCGACCAGCACCGGTCGCGTCCCCTCCAGCGCCGGGAACACCGTCGCGCCGGTCATCGCGTCGTCGCGCGTCGTCAGGAACAGCGACGACGGGTTGCCGACCTCCGCCAGCCCCTCGGTCTGCATCGAGAAGACGCCGATCTCGTCGGTGCCGCCGAAGCGGTTCTTGATCGCGCGCAAGATCCGGTACTGATGACTGCGCTCGCCTTCGAAGCTCAGCACCGTGTCGACCATATGCTCGAGCACGCGCGGGCCCGCGATGCTGCCGTCCTTGGTCACATGGCCGACCAGCACCACCGCGGTCCCGCGCTCCTTGGCGAAGCGGATCAGCTCCTGCGCCGATGCCCGTACCTGGCTGACCGTACCGGGTGCGCCTTCGATCAGGTCGGAATGCATCGTCTGGATCGAATCGATCACCAGCATCGCCGGCGGTTTTGTCTGCAGCGTCGTCAGGATGTCCCGCGTCGAGGTCGCCGCCGCGAGCTGCACGGGCGCATTGCCGAGCCCGAGACGCCGCGCGCGCAGCCGGACCTGGTCCGCCGCCTCCTCGCCCGAGACATAGGCCACCGACTGGCCGGCAAGCGCCATCTTCGCCGCCGCCTGCAACAGCAAGGTCGACTTGCCGATCCCGGGATCGCCGCCGATCAGCGTCGCCGACCCCTCGACGAAGCCCCCGCCCAGCGCACGGTCGAGCTCGGCGATACCGGTCGCCATCCGGTCGGGCAGCTTTATCTCCGCATCCAGCCCGACGAGCTGGATCGCGCGGCCGCCGGTCTGCAGATTGTGCTTCGAATGAAACGGCGTCGCGGCGGTATTCGCCTCCTCGACCAGCGTGTTCCATTCGTGGCAGTCGGCGCATTGCCCGGCCCAGCGCGATGCGACCGATCCGCACGCCTGACACACATACCGTTTCTGAATTTTCGCCATCGCCGCGGTGTAGCCAGATAGGAACGATAAGGGAACAGCGATCACCCGCGCGGCGAAACGCCACCGCCTCGGCGACAGAGGATTGTCTGGCGCTAACCGACGGGCAACGCTATCCGCCCGAGCGATGCAGCCGACCGACCTCCGCGTGGCCCTGTTTAGCGGCAACTATAATTACGTCCGCGATGGTGCGAACCAGTCGCTGAACCTGCTCGTCGGCCATTTGCTGTCGCGCGGCGTCAAGGTGCGGGTCTATTCGCCGACGGTCGCGGAGCCCGCCTTCCCCGCGATCGGCGATCTGGTCGACGTGCCCGCGATCCCGCTGGTCGGCGGACGCGGCGAATATCGCGCCGCACTTGGGATCACGCCGCGCGTCCGCCGCGACATCGACGCGTTCGCTCCCAATATCGTCCATGTCTCGGCGCCAGAGTTTCTCGGCCATGCCGCGGTCGCCTATGCGCGCAAACGCGACATCGCGACCGTTGCCTCCTTCCACACCCGGTTCGAGACCTATTTTCGCTATTACCGGCTCGGCTTCCTCGAGCCGATCGCAAAGAAGCGGCTGACGCGCTTTTACAATCGCGTGGAAGAGGTCCTGGTGCCCGGGACCAGCATGGCCGAGCTGCTCCGCGGCTGGGGCGTGAAGTCGTCGATCGGCATCTGGTCGCGCGGTATCGATCACGCGCGGTTCGACCCGGCGCGGCGCGACACGGCCTGGCGCCGGTCGCTCGGCATCGCGGACGACGAGATGGTGGTCGGGTTTCTCGGCCGGCTGGTGAAGGAAAAGGGCCTCGACGTCTTTGCCGACGTGGTCACCGAACTGCGCCGCCGGGGCGTGCCGCACCGCGTCGTCGTCGTCGGCCAGGGTCCTGCGCGCGACTGGTTCGCGGGCCATGTCCCTGAAGCCGTGTTCGCCGGCTTCCAGTCGGGCGACGCGCTCGGACGCGCAGTCGCGTCGATGGACGTGTTCTTCAACCCGAGCATCACCGAGACCTTCGGCAACGTGACGCTCGAGGCGATGGCGGCGGGCGTGCCCGTGGTCGCCGCGCGCGCGACCGGCGCGGTCGACCTGATCGAGGACGGCACGACCGGCTTCCTCGTACCGCCCACCGATATCGCCGCCTATGCGGATGCGATCGGTCGGATCGTGTCGGATCCCGCGCTGCGGCAATCGATGGGCGAAGCCGGGCACGCCAAGGCCGCGGGCTATCGCTGGGACACGATCAACCAGACGGTGCTCGACACCTATCTGGCGGTGACGGCGCGCCGGCAGCGGTGATTGAATGCGACGCGCGACCGTCCGGTTACGCGTCCACCCAGTCGAACGTCAGCGGCGCCTCGCGAAACGCGAACCGGTCGAGATGACTCGACACCACATCGCGCATCCGTTCGACATCCCCGCCCTCGGGCACCGACAGCGCGACGTCGAGCGTCTGGCTGTCCGCGCGCATCTCGAGCACCGCGCCACCCGGAAACGCGATACGCCCCTCCTGTTCGGTGAAGCGCACCTCCATCTTGTGGCTCCAGTGCTTGGCGAGCTGCTGAAGATACCGGCTCGCCGACTCCGTCGGCACGCGTGCGATCGACATGCTCACTTCACGCGCTCGATCTTTTGCACGACCTCGTCGATCAACGCCGCCACCTGGTGCGCCGCCTCTTCTGAAAAGCCGTCGCCGAGCAGCCGGTCCTGTACTGCATGGCGCAGATTGCCCATCGCGCGCCGGATCGGAGCCCGATCCGCGCGTTCGCGGTGCTCGCCGACCGCCGCCAGCCGCGCCATCAACGCCGCGACCTGCTCCGCATTCTCGTCGAGATGCGTGGTGCCGGCCGGCGTGATCGCAAAACGCTTCTTGGCGCCCTCGGACTGCTGCTCCTCGATCAGCCCCATCTCGTCGAGCAGCGTAATTGTCGGATAGACCACCCCCGGACTCGGCGCATAGGCGCCCCCGGTAAGCTCCTCGATCGCGCGTATCAGGTCATAGCCGTGGCGCGGCAAATCCGCGATCAGCCTGAGCAGGACGAGGCGCAGTTCGCCCCCGTCGAACATCCGCCGCTGCCGTCCGCCCCCCGGCCGCTCACCCTCACCCGGCCCCCAGGCGAAGGCGAAGCGCCCGCCGCCCCGACCGCCGCCATAGCCGCCGCCCATCGCGGCATGGTGTCCGTCACGATGACCGCATCCGCGGCCGTGCATGTGCATGAACATTCGAATCTCCTGTCGAGCGCATCCCGATACGTGCAAGATATATCTTCAACTGCGCTTCGCAAGATCTTTCAAGATATATCTTTTGCATGTCTTGGGCAGGAGACGCGTCGTCAGACAGCGGAAAGCGAGGCCAGGCCCAGGGTGGCACAGTCGTCCGTATCGACTACATTGCGGGCATGGCCGACCTTTTTGCGGGTTTCGAACCCGCCCCCCCACCCGACGCGCATCCCGAAAACGCTCCGCTTGCCGATCGCCTGCGCCCGCGGACGCTCGACGAGGTCGTCGGGCAGGATCACATCACCGGCGCAGGCGGCGCGATCGGGCGGATGGTGGCGGCGGGACGGCTGTCGTCGATCATCCTCTGGGGACCGCCCGGCACCGGCAAGACGACGATCGCGCGCCTCCTTGCCGACGCGGTCGATCTGCGGTTCGTCGCGATCTCCGCGGTCTTCTCGGGCGTGGCCGATCTGAAAAAGGCGTTTGCCGAAGCCCGCGACCACGCGCGGCTGGGCAAGCGTACGCTGCTGTTCGTCGACGAGATCCACCGCTTCAATCGCGCGCAGCAGGACGGGTTTCTTCCCTATGTGGAAGACGGCACTGTGACGCTGGTCGGCGCGACGACGGAGAACCCGTCCTTCGAGCTCAATGCAGCACTGCTCAGCCGTGCGCAGGTCCTGATCCTCGAGCGACTGGGCCGCGGTGCGCTCGAGCTGTTGCTGACCCGCGCCGCGACGCTGATGGACCGCCCGCTCCCGCTCACGCCCGAGGCGACCGATGCGCTGATCGCAAGCGCAGACGGCGATGGACGGTTCCTGCTCAACCAGGCCGAGACGCTGTTCTCGGTCGACCTGCCCGAACCGCTCGACCCCGCGGGGCTGTCGAACTTTCTCCAGCGCCGCGTCGCGGTGTATGACAAGGATCGCGAAGGGCATTACAACCTCATCAGCGCGCTGCACAAATCGATCCGCGGCAGCGATCCGCAGGCGGCGCTCTATTATCTCGGGCGGATGCTGACAGCGGGCGAGGAACCGCTGTTCCTGCTGCGCCGCCTGACGCGCGCCGCGGTCGAGGATATCGGTCTCGCCGACCCCCAGGCGCTCGTCCAGTGTATCGCCGCCAAGGACACCTATGATTTCCTCGGCAGTCCGGAAGGCGAACTCGCGATCGCCCAGGCCTGCGTCTATCTCGCCACCGCACCCAAATCGAACGCGGTCTACAAGGCGCAGAAGGCTGCCTGGAAATCGGCCCGCGAGACGGGGTCGCTGATGCCGCCGGCCGCGATCCGCAACGCCCCCACCAAGCTCATGCGCGATATCGGCTATGGCAAGGGCTACGCCTATGACCATGATGCCGAGAACGCCTTTTCGGGATCGGACTATTGGCCCGACGAGATGACGCCGCAGACCTTTTACGCGCCGACCGACCGCGGGTTCGAGAAGCGTATTGCCGAGCGCCTCGCCTGGTGGGACGAGCGCCGGCAGGCCAAGGACGCCTAGCCCGACATGAACGTCTGTCAGACGACTGGACGGCCCGCGCCCCGCCGGGTCGATGTGCCCTGCGTGCGTCTTCGATGACCCCCGATCACTTCGCGCAGTTCGTCGCGATCGACTGGTCCGGCGCGAAAGGACAGCGGCATAAGGGGATCGCCGTTGCGATCTGTGGCCGTGATCACGCCGCCCCGACGCTTGTCCCCGCGCCGGACGGGATCTGGTCACGCCAGGCGGTGCTCGACTGGCTGGTCGCCCGCCGCGACCTGCCGTTGCTCGCCGGGTTCGACTTCAGCTTTTCCGCCCCCTTCGTGACCCGTGGTGCGCATCTGCCCGGTGAGGCGCCGACCGCCGATGCCCGCGCGCTTTGGGCAATGGTCGACGCGCAGAGCGACGATCCCGATCTCGGCGCGGCCTCGTTCATCGAGCGCCGCCGGGGCACGCATTTCTATCTTGGCGCGGCGGACGGGACCAAGGCCGATTTCCTGCACTGGCGTCGGTGCGAGATGCCGGACGACGGCAGCCGCAAACCCTCGACCGTGTATGACGCGATCGGCGCGGCGCAGGTCGCCAAGGCGAGCTTTTCTGGGATGCGTCTGCTGCACCGTCTTGACGGACGGATCCCGGTCTGGCCGTTCGATGCGCCGCCGCGATCGGGCGCCGCGATCGTCGAAATCTATACCAGCATCGCCGCGCGCGCCGCGGGGCGCCCCGCCGGCCGCAGCAAGATGCGCGACGGCGCGACGCTCGACGCCGCGCTCGCCGCGCTCGGCTCCGCACCGCACCACCCCCTCGCGCGCTATGACGACCATGCGACCGACGCGATCCTGACCGCGGCCTGGCTCCGCGCCAATGCAAGAAACGCCGATTTCTGGTGTCCTCGGGCGATGACTTCGCTTATTGCTGCAACCGAAGGCTGGACGTTCGGCGTCACCTGACGCATGAGGCGCCCGCTGCCGGTTTAGCTCAGTTGGTAGAGCGCCAGTTTTGTAAACTGGATGTCGCGGGTTCGATTCCTGCAACCGGCACCACTCCTCCACCCGACCGCACCACCGCGCACGCCCTCAGATCGCGGTGGCGTACAGCGCATGGTGGGTGAGGATGAAGAGCGTGTGGTTATCGGGGCCGCCGATCACCAGTTGCAGCGGACGGTCGGGCACGTCGATCCGCCGGACCAGCGCGCCCCCGGCGTCATAGACGAACACCTGCCCATTGGCGACGTAGAGCCGGCCCGCGGCATCGCGCGCGACGCTTTCACCGCCGCGATCGGCCACCGGCTTCAGGTCGGTGACCCTGCCTTGCGCACCGACCAGACCACTATAGGTGCGGTTCTCCGACGCGTTGGTCAGGACGACGCGCTCGCCGGGCCGCGCGGCGACGAAGCCGTTCGCGTTCAGCGTATCCGACCAGCGCCATCCCTGATGGTCGTCCGGCCCCTGATTCCACACGCGAAAGGCAGGCAGCGCGAGCGAACCATCGGGCGACACATAGTGCGCCGCCTTGGCCTCACCCATCTTTGCCGCGAACAGGTCCGCCATCGTCGGATACTGATAGGTGACGGGATCGATCCGATCCGCGAATTCGCCGTTTTCCCAGACGTTGACCGGCAGCACGGTGGCGGCATCCCTCTTCGCCGGGCCGGACTCGGCGATCGCGGTCGGCGCGATGACCCGGACATCGGCGGGCTTTGCCGGATCGATACTGTAGACCGTGGCATCGCGTCCTGCCGACGACAGGACCAGCAGCCGCCCCGATCGATCGACCATCAGATTGACCGGATCGAGTGGTGCCTCCGCGACGATCGACAGACCTTCGCGCTTCGACCAGCCGTGAATGCGCTGGAAATGGCGGTCGATGAAGTAGAGTTTGCCGTTCGCGTCGACCGCACCGCCGGCGATCGAATAAAAGCCGTCGGCGAGCTTCTCGACCGCCGCCGGAGCCGGAGCCTTGGGCGCGGGAGTCGCAGGAACGTCGAGCCGGGCGAACTCGCGCTCGCGGACCTCCTGTCCGCCGGTGATGTCCTTGATCGCGTTCTCGAAGGGATATTTGCTCGCCCGCAGGAAGGTGCCGCAGCCCTTGGCATCGCAGCTCGCAAACCCGCTCTCCGCGTTCACATGGACGTTGCGGAAGCGGATATCGCCCGACTCGTAGAGCTTGATCGCCGCATCCATGGGCTTGATCGAGCGGGTGACGCGGTAGCCGTGATAATTGGCGAACAGGATGTTGCGCGAATGGCGGATCTCGGTCGAAATCGCGTCGACGCCGTCGCGAACCTCTTGCTCGGTCTGCGGCGCGAGGAATTCCCAGTTCGCGACATGATCGAGCACGATTTCGGCGCGATAATGATGCTCGGCCGACAATTGGTAGACATGGCCCGGCGTGCTGGTGTTCGACACGTGAAACCCCGCCGATGCCAGCGTGTTGGGGGACCACAAGGCGGCGAAGGTGCCGCCGCCGCCGTCCGTCACCCAGATGCTGGGATATTGCCCGTCGAAGCGCGCGCGCGGATCGCCGAAGCCGATCGGGCTTCCCTTGGTCAGCGCGGTGCCGCCGCCGCCCTGGATCTTGACGTCGTTGACCATCGACGTCTCGCCGGCCTTCCACAGCAACGCGGTCGCGCGCGGGTTGACGCCGCCGGTCCACAGCCCCAGCCCGGACACGATCGCATCGCCCCCCTTGGCGCTTTCGATCAGCGCCTTGGGGCCCCCGACCCCCATGAAGGCCGGGGTCGAATCGGCGAGATAGAGATGCGTGAGCCCGGGATGCAGCGCGATCAGCACAGTGTCGGGCCGGAGGCGGATCGTGTCGGTGACTCGGTAGCGCCCGGTCGGGAAATACAGCACGCGGTGCGTGTCGACCGCGCGCTGCAGCGCGGCGGTATCGTCGGTCTCGTCGTCGCCTTTGACGCCGAGATCATGGACATTGGCCCAGTCCTGAACCGGCGGCATCGCCCGGATTGCGCGCGCAGGCCGCGCGGGCGTGCGGGTAAGCGGCGTCATCGCGACGTCGGTCGCATAGTCGCCGATCGCACCCAGCGCCGGCAGCTTCAGGCCATAGGAGAAGTCGCTGACCCGGTAGCGCGCGCCCGATCCCGTCACCGTCTTGCCGCTGTCGCGAAACCGCACGAATGTCGGGGTGTCGACCGCCACCGCGTTGTCGAACCCGATCTGCGTGAAGACGCTACCCTCGTTCGAGACGACGATGCCTGCGCGCGTCACTTTCTCGAACCGGACGTCCTTCCCCCAAAGCGAATCCGAATAGCCGCGATCGATCTCGATACCGACCGGCGTGTCGCGGATGACGACGTTGACCAAAGTCAGATCGACCTCATGCTCGCGGATCGCGGCATCGCGCTGCCCGGAAAATTCCGAATCGAGCAGCGTGAACTGCCATGCGGGCGACGTCTTTTCGGACATGATGCCATAGCGCCCACCGAAGAAGCGCAGGTTCTCGAAGGCATTGCCCGCCTGATAGACGCCCGCCAGGCCCGATCCGATATGAAAGTCGGCATGCCGCAGATAGCCATGCTGCGCGACGCGAAAGCGCACCGCGACCGCGCCCGCATTGCCCGCGCCGATCCGGAAGTCGATGTTCGACAGCGCCGAATAGAAGGTGCTCGACGTCGCGTCGAAGATGCTCGGATCGAACGGCACGCTGGTCCGCGGCGGCACCGGTGCCTTGCCGACCCGGTATTGATCCTCGCCGGTGAAGCTGACCATCGCGGCCACCCCGGATGCGAAGCCTGCACTGTTATCGGCGAGCAGGATCTCGGGCCGGGTCGCTCCCACCCCGAACAGGCGGACAGCGGAGCGGACGAAGATCGTCCGGCTGATCCGGTAGCGCCCCGATGGCAGGAAGACGACGCCGCCCTTGCCGCTCGCCGCCGCCGCGTCGATCGCCTGCTGGATCGCGGCGCTGTCATCGGCACGACCATCGCCGACGCCGCGGACCGTGATCGCCCGCGGATCGGCCGGCGCGGTGCGATAGACCGACGTCGTCCCGGCGACCGCCGGGGTCGCGAGCAGCAGCAGCGCCGTGCCCGCCAGCCATTTCACGTCCATCATTCATCTCTCCGTGAGTGCCGCCCAGGTGCCGGCCTAATGCAGGCCGCTGATCACTTCAGGCGCGACAAAGGTCGTAGCCGGGTCAGGCCGCCTGCAGCATCAGTGTGTGCGCGAGCACCGCGACCTGCGTGCGGTTGCGCACGTTGAGCTTGCGCATCAACGCGGTCATGTGCGCCTTTACGGTCGCTTCCGCGATGCCGAGATCGAAGGCGATCTGCTTGTTGAGCAATCCCGAATGCACCCCGCGCAGGACCTTGATCTGCGTCGGCGTCAGCCGCGGCAGCGGCGCGCGCATGGCAAGCGCCTGGCCCGCGTTCGTAATCGCGTTCGAGGTCGCGGGGGCGTGCTGGATTTGCCGTGCGGTCTGGGCAGTCCCGTCCATGGTCATCCTCCTCTGCTGTCGGCTTTTCACGCCCCGGTCGATCGCCGCGGTCAAAGGCTTCTCAGTGCCCGTCCACCCATCTCTCTTGCGGAGTCGGTTGGACAGGTCTTCACTATGCCTCCGCATTTTCGCGGCGATCAAGCCTTTTCGGTGTCGTCAGACAGAAACCTGTCCTACAGCTGTTATCAAACCGGCAGACGAACGCGTCGTCGGATCATTGGGAGTGATGTCGATGATGCAGCCACAGCGCGGTCGCATGCGAATGAACGGCACCCATCCGTGATCGGCGGCGACCTGAGGCTCGTGATCGCGGCGCTGGCGGGCATCGCGCTGGCCGTCGTGATGATCGTGCGCGGCCGGCTGCATCCCTTTATCGGCCTGTTGTGCGGCGCCTTTACCGTCGGGCTGCTGGCCGGCCTGCCGCTGCCCGACGTCGCCAAGGCGGTCCAGAAGGGGGTCGGCGACATCATCGGCGGGACCGGTCTGGTCGTCGCGCTCGGCCTGTCGCTCGGCGCGATGCTGCATCTGTCGGGGGCCGCGGCGTCGCTCGCTCGGGGTGCGCTGCAGATGACCGGCGCACGCGCCGCCCCCTGGGCAACGCTGGGCATTGCGATCGTCGTCGGCCTGCCGCTGTTCTTCGAAACCGGGCTCGTCCTGCTGCTGCCGATCGTCGTCGCCGCCGCGGAGGAGATGACGGGCGAGGACGGCCCGGCCCGCGATGCCGCCAAGCTGCGGCTGATCATGCCGGCGCTGGCCGGGCTCGGCGTCGTCCATGCGCTCGTCCCGCCGCATCCCGGCCCGTTGCTGGCGGTCGAGGCGCTGGGCGCGGATCTGGGGCGGACGATGCTGTACGGCATCCTGATCGCGATCCCCACCGCGGTGATCGCGGGTCCGCTGCTGGCGAAGATCACGACGCGCGGCGTCCGGCTGGCGTCACCGGTCGCGACCGACGCCGGGCTCGCCATCGCACCGCCGCCGCGGCTCTGGTCGCTGCTGATCGTGCTGCTGCCGGTGCTGATGATCGCGACGGGCGAGCTGGGCCAGATGATGCCCGCGCTGAAGGGGGCGGGCTGGCTCGTCGCGGCGAGCAACCCGGTCGTCGCGCTCCTGCTGACCAACCTCGTCGCGCTGCCGCTGCTGTTCGGGCGACGGCTGCGCGAGGCGGCGATCCAGGAAGCGGTGTGGCATGAAACGATGGGCGCGGCGGGGGCGATCCTGCTGGCGATCGGCGCGGGCGGCGCACTGAAACAGGTACTGGTGACCGCCGGACTGTCCGACCTGCTCGCCCGGACGGTGCTGATGTACGCAATCTCCCCGCTGCTGCTCGGCTGGCTCGTCGCGGTCGCCATCCGGCTCGCGGCGGGGTCGGCGACGGTCGCGACGATCACCGCGGTCGGGATCATGCCCGGCGTCGTCGCGAACTCTGGCGTCTCCCCCGAACTCGTCGTGCTCGCGATCGGCGCAGGCTCGGTCTTCTTCAGCCATGTCAACGATCCCGGCTTCTGGCTGGTCAAGAGTTATGTCGGCACGAGTACCGCCGACACCTTCCGCACCTGGTCGCTGCTCGAGACCGCGATCTCGGTGGTCGGCCTCGTCCTCGTCCTGGCACTGAGCTATGTCGTCTGAGATGGGACAGGATGCGGTGACGAGAGAGGGGCGAGTGCCCGTGAGCGAGGGGCGGCTGGCGGATCGCGCCTATACCGCGATCGTGCGGATCATCACCGACGAGGAACTCGCGATCGGCGACCGGCTGCCATCGGAGGCGAAGCTCGCGGCGATGTTCGGCATGTCGCGGACGATCGTCCGCGAGGCGCTGGCCCGGCTCGCCTCGGACGGCATCACCCAGGCGCGGCTTGGTGCCGGCTCCTATGTCAAGCGGCGGCCGTCCGCGCGGCTCGGCACGCACATGCCGATGGACGCGCTCGCCGCGACGCTCGGCACCTATGAGGTCCGCTTCGTGCTCGAGGCGGAGGCGGCACGGCTGGCGGCGCAGCGACGCTCGGACGAACAGCTCGCGGCGATCGAGCAGGCGCTCGAGGCGTTGCGCGCGGCGTTGCTGTCGAACGCACCCGCCCATGACGAGGACTGGCTGCTCCACCGCGCGATCGTCGAGGCGACCGCCAACGCGGCGTTCCTGCCGGTGTTCGAGCATCTCCAGGATGCGGTGATGCGGATCCTGCGCGCCGGCGTGGACATATCGCGATCGCGCGCGCCGGAGGTGATCGGCGCGATGATGGACGAGCATGACGCGATCGTCGAGGCGATCCGGGCGCAGGACGCGGACGGTGCCGCGCTGGCGATGCGCTGGCATTTATCGCAGGGCCGCAAGCGTCTCATGCCCTGATTGCATCCCGAACGTTGCGACGATGGTCGTAGATGTTCCCCCCGCCGGTCCACGATAGGATCGCCGCATAACGGATTGCGGACCCGGACCGGACAGACGGCCTGGGCCATGACCGAAAGGGGATGGGATCATGGCGAAGGCCAGGCACGACCGAGATTTTGCCGCACGCATCGGCGGCACCGCGACCGGGATGATGGTGTCGGCGATCGCGCTGATCGGGACACCCGTTCTCGCCCAGACCGCCCCCCCGGCCCCGCCCCCGACCGTGACGCCGGCGACGCCGCTTGCCGAGGACAGCCCGCCGCCGGCGTCCGCGGCCGACATCGTCGTCACCGGCACGCGCATCACCACCAGCGGGTTCAACGCGCCGACGCCGACGACCGTGATCGGCGAGGAACAGATCCTCAAAAATGCCCAGCCGAACATCTTCAACGCGATCGCGCAGTTGCCGTCGCTGCAAGGCTCGACCGGCGCAGCGACCGGCACGTTCAGCACGTCGAGCGGCACGCAGGGACTGAGCTCGTTTTCGCTGCGGGGCCTCGGGCCGATCCGGACGCTCACCCTGCTCGACGGGCAACGCGTCGTCGGCGCGAACGTGACGGGCGTTCCGGACATCAGCATGTTCCCGCAACTGCTCGTCAAGCGGGTCGACGTGGTCACGGGCGGTGCGTCCGCCTCCTATGGTTCGGATGCGGTCGGCGGCGTGGTCAACTTCATCACCGACACGCGGTTCACCGGGTTCAAGGGCAATATCCAGGGCGGCATCACCAATTACGGCGACGATCAGCAGGCGCTGGTCCAGGCGGCGTTCGGCAAATCGCTGCTGGGCGACCGGCTGCACCTGATCGTCAGCGCCGAATATGATCATGAGGACGGCGTCGGGCCCGGCGATTTCGGCACCGATCTCGCCAAGGGGCGCGACTGGTACCGCGCGACGACGCTGGTCAATACGGGCCAGGCGAACAACGGCCTGCCGCAGTTCAACTATCGCGACTATGCCCAGCCCTATCAATATGCGCGGTTCGGGCTGATCAACAACGGCCCGCTACAGGGGATCGCGTTCGACCAGAATGGCGCGCCGTTCAACTTCAACTACGGGTCGAACGGACGCCCGACCGGGACGGGTGGCGTGACCGGCTGCTTCCCCGGCAACAGCTTCTGCGTCGGCGGCGACCTGTCGGGTGCGCCGGGGTCGGGCGCGTCGCTCAAATCCTCACTCGAACGCCTCAACGGCTTTACCCGCGTCGGCTTCGACTTTGCCGAGAACAACGAAGCCTATGTCACCGTCAACCTCGCGCAGGTGAAGACCAGCAACCAGCCGAGCCCGGGCTATAACCGCCCCAGTCTGACCGTGCAGTGCGCCAATCCGTATCTGCCGCAGCTGATCCGCGATCGCTGCGCGACCGCCGGGATCACGCAGTTCGGCTTCGGCACGAGCAACGGCAATTTCCCCGATCCGCTGGTGCAGACCGACCGCCGCCAATACCGGTTCGTGGGCGGGCTTAAGGGGCGGTTCGATCTGGCCGGCACCGACTGGAATTATGACGGCTATTACGAACATGGCATCACGATCGCGCATATCGATGTCGAGAACACCGTGTTGCAGAACCGCTATGTCGCGGCCGCCAACGCGATCACGCTGAACGGCGCGATCGTCTGCGCCGACGCCGCCGCGCGCGCTGCAGGGTGTCAGCCGATCAACATCTTCGGCGGGTCGCCCCCCTCCGCCGCGGCGCTCGCCTATGTCACGCCGGTCAACGGACCGTTGCAGCGGACCAAGCTGACGCAGGACGTCGCCAGCCTCAACTTTTCGGGCGAGCCGCTCGGCCTGTGGGCGGGGCCGCTCGCGGTCGCGTTCGGCGGCGAATATCGGCGGGAATATTACCGCGTCCACGGCGATCCCTATGGCGCCGGCGTCACTGCGCTCAGCCCCAACAGCGCCGACTATCCCGCGGACCCGCTGCTCAACTCGACGTTGGGCAGCAACTGGGCGGCGGGCAACTACAAGAACGGTGGCGGCAAATACGAGGTCTATGAAGGCTTTCTCGAGCTGAACCTGCCGCTGTTCAAGGGCGACGCGATCGGTCGCGCGAACCTGAACGGCGCGGGCCGCGTCACGCATTACAGCACGTCGGGGACGATCTGGGCATGGAAGATCGGCGGCACCTGGGAGACGCCGCTCGACGGCATCCGCCTGCGCGCGGTGACGTCGCGCGACGTCCGCGCGCCCAATTTGTCCGAATTGTTCGCCGCGCCGACCGTCACGACCTTGCCCAACTTCACCAACCCCTTCCCCCCCGGCGGCGGCGTCCAGGCGTTCCAGAACACCATCGGCAATCCGGACCTGAAGCCCGAGATCGCGCGCAATACCGAAGCCGGCATCGTCCTGTCGCACCCGTCCTGGCTACCCGGGCTCGGCCTGTCGTTCGACTATTACAGTATCAAGCTCGACGGCGTGATCTCGACGCTGTCGGCGGACCAGATCGTGCGCTTCTGCTTCGAGGGCAATCAGGCCTTCTGCGGCGGCTTCGTCCTGAACAGCCCGACCCAGGGCGGCAATTTCATCAACGTCCAGCCGTTCAACCTCGCCTCATGGAAGACCAGCGGGTTCGACATCGAGGCGAGCTACCAGTGGAAGCAGCCGCTCGGCCTGCCGGGCAATTTCACCCTCCGCGCGCTCGGCACCAATGTCCGCGAGTTCCTCGTGAAGGCGGGCATCGCCGGTGTCGCGACGGTCGACCAGGCGGGTGCCAACAATGGAGCCACGCCTAACTGGAAATGGCTCGCGACGCAGAGCTACGACAATGATCTCTTCAGCCTGACGTTGCAGGAGCGCTGGTTCTCCGACGGCAATTTCGGCAACCAGTATGTCGTGTGCACGACCGCCTGCCCCGCTTCGACCGCCAATAACCCGACGATCGATTACAACACGATGAAGGGCGCCTTCTACGTCGATCTCGGCGGGTCGGTGAACCTGTCCAAGCAGGTCAGCCTGTTCTTCAAGGTCGACAACATGTTCGATCACGATCCCGAACCCGCGCCGCAGACCAATACCGGCCTCGACGTGAACCCGGCGCTCTACGACACGCTCGGCCGTATCTACCGGGTCGGCATGCGCGCCCGCTTCTAGACCGGGACCCGCCCCCGACCCGGCTGGTCGGTCCTACCAGCTCGGCCGGGTCAGCGCGGTGATCGCGGAGGCGGGCAGCCGCCGGGTATCGCTCGCCAGCGTATAATGGTCGCGTCCCCCCGTTGCCGCCTGCGCCGCCGAGGCCGATGCCGCCTGCCGGACCCCGCCGCCATCGACGACGAAGCGTTGCGCGTGCTGTGCGAGCAGCTGCACCTCCTGCGCGAGCTGCCGCGCCGCGGCGGACGTCTGCTCGACCATCGCCGCGTTCTTCTGCGTCGCCTGGTCCATGCTGCCGACCGCGGCGCTCACCTCGGTGATCGCGAGCGCCTGCGCCTGGTTGTCGGTTGCGATCTGCCGCGAAATATCCGCCGCCTCACGCCCCGAGGCGACGATCCCAGACAGCGCCTGATCGACCAGTTGCACCGCGTCGACCGCCGCACCGATATCGACCTGCGTCACGGTCAGCTGGTTACGCGCACGCTTGGCCTCCTCCTCGGCCCGCATCGCCAGCGCGGACACCAGATCCGCGACCACCGCAAAGCCGCGTCCGGCATCGCCTGCGCGTCCCGCCTCGACCGCCGCGTTCATCGCCAAGACGCGGGTCTGGAACGCGATCTTGTCGAGTCCCTCGATGACGCTGTCGATCCCCTTGGCGCTATCGCTGACGCGCTCCATCGCCTGGACCGCCGTGTCGGTCTTGTGGCGTCCATGATCGAGCGCGCTCAGCGCCTGCTCGGAGGTCGCCACCGACCGCGTCGCGCCCTGCGCGGTATCCTTTAGGCGATTGTCCATCTGATGGATCGCCGCCGACGTCTCCTCCAGGCTCGCCGCGGTGCTCTCGGTTCGCCGCGCCAGATCTTCGGACGCCTGCGCAATCTCGCCCGAGCCGATCTGGATCCTGGAGGCGCCCTGCGCGACCGCGCGGATCAGGTCGCGCAAGCTGGCAAGCGCGATATTGAAGTTCGCTTTCAGGTCCTCGTAGATCGCCGGATAGTCCTCGGTGATGTCGACAGTCAGATTGCCCTCGGCCACCTGCTTGAAATTCTGCGCCATGCGGTTGACCACATCGGCGTTGCGCGACGCCTCGACGTTCAGCGCAATCTGCACCCGCGCATTCTCCTGGAACGTTCCCATCGCCTTGGTCATGCGGCCGACGCAGTCGCGAAAGTTCGTGAACTCGATCGGGCTTTCGAGATCACCCGCGGCCAGCGCCTCCATACGAACGACGGTGGTGACATAGGGCACCGCGATCATCTCGCGATAGGTATAGCCGAGCCCAACCGCGATCAGCGTTGCCGCGACGCCCGCGCCGATCAGCGCGGTGCCCTTAAGGACCAATCCCGCAATCGCGGTGCAGGCGACCAGAACGACGAAACTGGAAAAGGCGATCAGCAGTTTCAGGCGGATAGGCGCGTCGGCTTTGAACCATAGCATTCGGGTTATCCTTTGGGAGAGATCGAGCGGGAAAGTGGCGCGCGGGACGACGGCGTCGCGGACCCCCTCGGGTGGATGGCGCGGTCGTCGCACACGGTGTTGCGGCCGGCTTCCTTGGCCCGGTAGAGCGCACGGTCCGCGCGCTCGACGAGATCATCGGCGAGGACGTCGGCGCTGCGGTGATCCCGGCTGAGCGATGCGTGACCCACGCTGACGGTCAGCACCGGGCGTGTCCCGTCCTGATGGTCGACGCGCAACGTCTCGACCGCCGCACGGATCGTTTCCGCCGCGGTCGCCGCAACATCGGCACCGGCACTGGGCAGCAGCAGCGCGAATTCCTCGCCGCCGAAACGCGCGACCAGATCGTTGGCGCGCCGCACCGCTGACCGGATGGCGGTCGCGACGATCCGCAGACACGCATCGCCCTGCTGATGACCATGATTATCGTTGAACCGCTTGAAATGATCGATGTCGATGAGGATCAGCGACAGGTCGTCACCCGACCGGATCGCGCGGCGGACCTCCTCCGCCAGCGTCCGGTTGAACCGTCGCCGATTGGCGAGCTGGGTCAGCGCGTCGCTGAACGCGTGATGCGCGTTTTCGAGGCGCAGCTCGACCGATTCGGTGATGTCGGTCGCGATCTTGACGATCCGTGTCGGCTTGCCGCACGCGTCAAGGATGGGGTTGTAGCTAGCCTGCAGCCAGATCGGCCGCCCGTCCCGCCCGATCCGGCGGAATTCGGAGCGTATGAACTCCCCCTCGCGCAGCCGTTCCCAGAACCGCTCATAGCTGGGATCACAGGCGTCCTCGGGGGTCACGAACATGCGGTGATGCCGACCGCGAATGTCGGTCTCGGTATAGCCGGTAATTGCGAGATAGAGCGGATTGGCGGACAGGATCGTCCCGTCGAGTGCGAATTCGATCATCGCGGTCGATCGCGAGATCGCCTCGAGCATCTTGATTTTGTCCGCGGCGTGCTGATGCTCATGCGTGATATCGTTGGCGAGCTTGAACACGCGCTGCGGGACGCCGTTGCTGTCCAGCACCGGCATATAGGTCGCCTGCAACCAGACTTCGCGACCATCCCTGGCGACGCTGCCGAACTCGGTCTGGATCAGACGCCCCTTGCGCAGCGTGTTCCAGACGGTCGCATAGTCCGCCGCCCCCGCCGCGGTCAGCCGGACGAAGCTGCTGTGATGGCCGCCGATCAGGTCCTGTGCCTCGCGACCGAAAATGCGCAGATAGCGATCATTGACCGCCAGCACCTCGCCTTCCATCGAGAATTGCACCGTCGGGATCGAACGTGCCAGCGCGTCGACGACGAACGGGGCGTTCGCCATATCCCATCTGCCGCCGCCGTCCGCGACGTTGATCTTCGTATCCATGCCGAAACTCTCGGAGTGACGGGCGTGCAACGACACGTCCGGCCTCCATTATAGGCCGGCACCATGGGGTCCCGGGCGTGTCGGCGCTTTTTTGGCGCGGTCCGGGCGACGAACCGTGCGGCCTAGTGCGGCACGGCGCGCCCGGCGATCATGCAGAGGATACAGCCAGACCCGATGAGCATGCCGGGGAGGAACAGCATCGCCGCGGCGATATGCGGCATGTCCCGGTAGAGAAGATAATGCGGCCGGTCGGACACATAGATGCTGAACCCGCAGACGATCAGCGCCGTTGCCAGGCAAATCATGGCAAGCGAAACCTTGGGAACGGCGTCCCCGACATGCTCCTCGTCATGCTTCGACGGCCGCATCAGGATCACCGAGAGGGCATAGGTTGCGGATATTCCAACTATAATTCCGACGATAAGTATCGTCACCGGCCGATCAAGTATAAGCGAGCATGCCAATATGAATCCAAGCGGGATCATTAAACCAAGCGCTAGCCCGAGCGCCATTGTAAGGAATCTCAATGTTCCGCTGTCATGATCAAAGGCCGCTCTCATGGCTGTCCTAATCTCTCCTCGTGCAGGGCTTTCCACATTTACTGTGTTTTCGCTCATGATTTAGATTATCTTGTACGAATAACTTGAAATTTGCTGATCTGGATCATTGCGGTGAAGGTGAAGACTTTCGGACTGCAATCGGTTGCATACTCGGCGTCGGTCGTTGCTGTGACCGCCTGGGTAGTCCCGACGCCTGGGGATGGCGGGCGCCTGCGCAGCAATAGCCACTGGTCGGTGCATGGGCTTGCACGAGCGGCACGCCTCGGCTATGCGCGCCAACTTCCAACATCTGATGATGGAACCTGCGGGAGACGCGCGTCGAGCGTGCGTCGTTCGTACCGCTAGACTCGAAACCGGGCTGTACGCGCTTATGCGGGCGGCCCCTATCAAGAGAGTGACATGGCTAAAAAGATTACCGGATACATCAAGCTGCAGGTCCCTGCAGGCGAGGCAAAGCCCGCGCCGCCGATCGGGCCTGCGCTGGGTCAGCGCGGCGTGAACATCATGGAGTTCTGCAAGGCGTTCAACGCCGGCACGAGCGAACTGAAGAAGGGCATGCCGATCCCGACCGTCATCACGGTCTATGCGGATCGCTCGTTCTCGTTCGAGACGAAGACCCCGCCGGCATCGTACCTGATCAAGGAGGCCGCCGGTCTCAAGTCGGGTTCGAAGGAGCCGGGCAAGGTCGTCGCTGGCAAGATCAAGCGCTCGCAGCTGAGCGAGATCGCCACGACGAAGATGAAGGACCTCAACGCCAACGATATCGACGCTGCGACGAAGATCATCGAAGGCAGCGCCCGCGCAATGGGCCTCGAAGTGGTGGAGGGCTGATATCATGGCAAAGCTGACCAAGAAGCAGAAGGCCGTCACGGTCGACACCGTCAAGCTGCACGCAATTGACGAAGCGATCGCGCTCGCACGCTCGGGCGCCACGTCGAAGTTCGACGAGACGATCGAAGTCGCGCTGAACCTGGGCGTCGATCCGCGTCACGCAGACCAGATGGTCCGCGGCGTGGTGACGCTGCCCAAGGGCACCGGCAAGACCGTCCGCGTCGGCGTGTTCGCCCGCGGCGCGAAGGCGGAAGAGGCTCTCGCAGCAGGCGCAGACGTCGTCGGCGCGGAAGACCTGATGGAGACCATCCAGGGTGGCACGATCGATTTCGATCGCTGCATCGCGACCCCGGACATGATGGGCATCGTCGGTCGTCTCGGTAAGGTTCTGGGCCCCAAGGGCCTGATGCCGAACCCGAAGCTCGGCACGGTGACGATGAACGTCGCGCAGGCGGTCAAGGACGCCAAGGGCGGCCAGATCGAATATCGCGTCGAGAAGGCCGGCATCATCCACTCGGGCATCGGCAAGGCGTCGTTCCCGGCAGAAGACCTGCGCGCGAACTTCGATGCGCTGGTCGACGCCGTGGTCAAGGCCAAGCCGTCGGGCGCGAAGGGCAAGTATGTCCGCAAGATTGCGGTTTCGAGCACCATGGGTGCCGGGATCAAGGTCGACACGACGGAAGTCGCCGGCGCCTGATCGGCGTTCGCGCTTTTGAGTGTTAGGAAAGGGGCCGGGAGAGCGATCTCCCGGCCCCTTTCTGCGTCAGGGCCGCCTGATGCGCTCAGGTCGCATCGGCTGGAAAGTCCGCACCCAGGCTGATGTCGCGCGCCGCTTCAATCGCGGCCAGCCGTTCGCGCAGCTTTGCGGTCACGGCCTCATAGCCGAATGCGCCGAGCACCAGATGGCGCGGCGGCACGTCCTGGCTGACCGCGGCGATGATCGCCTCGCCTGCCCGGACCGGATCCCCGGCCTGCGTCCCGCTGACGTCCTTCGTTCCCGCCATCCGCGCGCCCGCGGTATCGGCATAATCGGCAATCTGGCTCGGCGTCTGGCGCAGCGATCGCCCCGCCCAGTCGGTGCGGAACGGGCCCGGCTCGACACAGGTCACGCCAATGCCGAGTGGCCCGACCTCGGCGAGCAGTGCGTCGGACCAGCCCTCGACCGCGTGCTTCGATGCCGCATAATAGCCCGATCCCGGAAACCCGATGAGCCCGGCAACCGAGGTGAAGTTGACGATGTTGCCGCTGCCCTGCGCGCGCATGATCGGCAGGACCGCGCGGGTGATCGCGAACAGCCCGAACACATTGGTGTCGAACTGGGCACGGATCTCGGTCTCGTCACCCTCTTCGGCGGTCGCCTGATAGCCATAGCCCGCATTGTTCACCAGCACGTCGATCTGGCCGAACTTCGCCTTGGCGGCCGCGACCGCAGCCTCGACCTGCGCCTGGTCGTTGACGTCGAGCGCGAGGGCGAGCGCGGTGTCGTCATGGCCCTCGACCAGGTCGGCGACCCGGTCGGCATCGCGCGCGGTGACGACGGCGCGCCACCCGCGATCCAGGACCAGCCTCGCTAGATCGCGGCCGAAGCCGGTGGAGCAACCCGTGATGAACCAGACGGGCGATGCGGGGAGAGTCATGGACGAACCTTTCCGGATACGCTGGACATGCGTTCGCTGGAGGTAACGCCGAAAGCCGGGGACGGGTCCGTTATGCGACCCGCCCCCTGCCCTGCTTACAGCCCGATGATACCGCCATCATTCTTGGTGATGACGATCGTCGACGAACGCGGACGCGACGGGGTCGCGACCGCGCCGGCCTGGTTCGCGGGCCAGCTGCTGGTGATGTTGGTGGGACCACCATTCTCACCGGGATGCTGGATGTTGACGAACAGCGAGCGGCCATCCGGGGTCGAGTGGATGCCCGTGATCTCACATTCCTTCGGCCCGACCAGGAAGCGCCGCAGCGTCGTGGCCGGTGCCTTGCCGATCCGCGTCGTGACCGTGTTGCTGGTCCCGCCGAGCGTGCTCGTCACCGACCGCGTACCGCCGTCACCGACACGGCCCGGAATTGCCGCGAGCAGCATGCAGTTGGTGACGTCGGTATAGGCGCCGTCATCGGTCTCGATCCACATCACAGGCGTGACGTTGCCGGTCGGATTGCTCGGCAGGCCGAACCACAGGCCATCGGGCGACGAGAAGTCGTTGGTCGCGTCGAGCCCCGACAGGTTGATGTTGGTCGCATCAAGATCGCTGCCCGCACCGAATGCGTAGATGTCCCATGTAAAGGCGGTCGCCTCCGACGTGTCGCCGGTCTCGCGCAGACGGATGACATGGCCGTTGGCGTTGCCCGTGGTCTGGCCACCGGTGGTCTTGGGATCGGTATAGGCCCGCGGGTTCGACGCATCGACATTCGCCGCAGTGCGCGACGAGTTGTTGGTCAGCGTGCAGTACATCTCGCCCGTCGCCGGGTTCACCGCGGTCCATTCGGGACGATCCATCTTGGTCGCGCCCAGCACGTCGCCCGCCAAACGCGCATTGATCAGCACATCGGCCTGATCCGCAAACGGATAGGTCGTGTTGGCGCTGGTCAGCGGCCCCTGACCGAACACCAGCGGCAGCCACTGGCCCGAACCGTCGGCGTTGAGCTTGGCGACATAGAGCGTGCCCGAGTCGAGATATTTGTCGCCGATCGCGAGCCGGTTGGTCGCGGTCGCGTCTGCCGCCGACCAGGGCGTGGCGGACACGAACTTGTAGATATATTCGTTCTGCGCATCGTCGCCCATGTAGAAGGCCGGCTTGACGCCCGCGATCGTCCGGCCGATCTCGCAACCCTCATGGTTCATGCGGCCGAGCGCGGTGCGCTTGCGCGGGGTCGAGGCGGGATCGAACGGATCGATCTCGACCACCCAGCCATATTGGAACGCCTCGTTGCGGAAATCGCCCGTGGCATCGGTCGCGGCGGTCGTGGTGACGTTCCAGCGGGCATATAGCGTGTTGGCAGCATCCGCCGGCACAACCGAGGCCCAGCCGTAATTGCCGTTGAAGGTGGTGGCGTTGGCGGTCTCGCGGATGCCGTAGCGGGCAAGCGAGACATTCTGCTTGGCGGTCGACCCGCCGCGTGCGGCGACGTCACCGAACTGGCGACGGAAATAGCCCGCCCAATTCTCCTCGTTAGTCAGATAGGTGTGCCAGGGCATCGTGCCGTTCGCGCAATTGTTGATCGTCCCGCGGCCCGCTGTGCCGTCGGTCGAATAGCGCGTCCGGAGCAGTGCGTTGCCGCGGACCGGACCACTGAAGCTCATCGGCGTCAGCGGTGTGATACGGCGGTTGAGCGCCGAGGCGGGGACATAGCTCCAGGCGGTCGCCGACCGGCTGATCTCGATCACCGAGACGCCGTGGCATTCCATCTCTTTCAGCGCCTCGGACTCGGGGCGGACACCGCCCGCACCGATCGCGCCGCCAGTGCTGGTCGCGCCGTTGGGGTGCAGATAGGCCTGGGTGATATTCTCGTGGTTGAGCACGAGCAGGCCGCGCGTGTTGCCGTTGGCGTCGGGGGTGCTGCCGGTCGCGGCCAGCCCGAAATAGCTCATGCCGTCATGATGGTCGCCCGCACGGCGTGCGAAGTTCGTGTCGCTGCCGTCATTGGCATAGGCGCCGACGCCGCTCGCGATCGGATCGCCCAGGCGGTAGAGGACGGTGACACTGTAGCCGGCCGGCACCGCGACGACATCGGCAAGGCTCTTGGGAACCGCGGTGAAGTCGAGCCGCGCCGGGCTGACCGTGACGCTGGTCGAGGTCTCGCTGCGGATGCCGTCGGTGCTGGTGCCGGTGAAGGTGAAGGTGAGCGTGGTGTCGGCAGCGACGCTGGGCGCGGTGAAGGTCGCGGTCGCGGTGTTCGCGTTGGCGAGCGTCACGGCCGGGCCGCCGGTCTGGGCCCAGGCGACGCCCGTCGCGCTGCCCGACGCTACCGTGCCCGTCAGCGTGACCGTCTTGCCCGCCGAGGTCGCGCCCGATGCACCGGCCTGCACGGTGACTGCACGCCGCGGGTCATCCTCGTCGCACCCTGCGAGCAGCATGCCGCCGAACACCGCGGCGGTCGCGGCGGACAGGCCACCCATCAGTGTCTGGCGACGCGAATAGCGCACCGCGATCAGATCGTTCAGATGCGGATTGGCGCTGGTGTTCGTGTCGATATCGCCGTCGTGATAGGCCATCGTCATGTTCGTCGGAATTTTCATACGTCCCCCCGGGATCGGCCGATCTGACCGCTGGACTGAGCTTTGGCCGGGTAAAGCGGCAGTGCGGTGAAGGAACGGAGACACCTCCGCGTCAGTCGCGTGACGGTTCCGCGACACGCACCGGACCGCATCTGAGCGATTGACTTCGCGACCGATTCGGCTATGCGGCGGCTTCGTTCGGCGGGTCCGCCTGCCGAACTCCGTCCGAGACAGTGGGTGCACCGGGTTTGCCGGCGCTTAATCTCCCACCTAGACGGGGAATGAGATATTGCGGAGCGCTTCCGGCGCCTGCCCTCTCCCATGCCCCATCGACGAGACACCCGGAAGCGCGGGCTTGTCTGCGCCTCCGGTTAGTAACCGGGTCCACCGTGCAAATGGTGAACCTGAAAACGTGGAGAATGGCATGGATCGTGATCAAAAGACCGCGGCCGTAGCCGAGCTGAACCGCACCTTCTCCGAGGTCGGCGTCGTCGTTGTGACGCGCAACCTCGGCCTGACCGTCGCACAGTCCACTGTGCTGCGGAACAAGATGCGCGACGCCGGCGCGACCTACAAGGTCTCGAAGAACAAGCTTGCCAAGATCGCAATGGACGGCACCGACTACAGCTCGCTGGGCGACATGCTCACGGGTCCGGTCGGTCTGGCCAGCTCCATCGATCCCGTCGCGGCCGCCAAGGTGGCCGTGGAATTCGCGAAGACGAACGACAAGTTCGAAATCGTGGGTGGGGCGATGGGCGCGACGACCCTCGACGTCGACGGTGTGAAGGCGCTCGCAACGCTGCCCTCGCTGGATGAACTGCGTGCCAAGATCCTCGGCCTCATCGTGGCACCTGCCACGAAGCTGGCGACGATCACGCAGGCTCCGGCAGCGCAGCTCGCGCGCGTGCTTTCCGCCTACGCGGAGAAGGAAGCCGCCTGATCTTGCAGGCTCTTTCGTTACTTTTTGAACTGATGGGGCACATGCCCCGAGATGGAGATTTATCATGGCAGACCTGAACGCGCTCGTTGAGAGCCTGAGCGAACTGACCGTTCTCGAAGCAGCTGAGCTTTCGAAGCTGCTCGAAGAGAAGTGGGGCGTTTCGGCCGCAGCAGCGGTCGCAGCACCGGCAGCTGGCGGCGGCGCAGCCGCACCGGCCGCTGAAGAGCAGACCGAATTCGACGTCATCCTGACCGGCGACGGTGGCAAGAAGATCAACGTCATCAAGGAAGTCCGCGCGATCACGTCGCTCGGCCTGACCGAAGCCAAGACGCTGGTCGAGTCGGCTCCCAAGGCCGTCAAGGAAGGCGTGTCGAAGGACGAAGCCGCCAAGATCAAGGCACAGCTCGAAGCAGCTGGCGCGACCGTCGAGGTCAAGTAAGCCGCAGCGGGAGAGACGCTTCAGCCACGCTGAAGCGCACTCCCCGCAAGGCCGGCCGGCGGCATTCATGCCGACCGACGAAGCAGGGGCTCCGCCCCTGCTGGCCGCAGCTAAAAAAGGGCGGCCCCAGCGATGGGGTCGCCCTTTTTTTGTGCCTGATAGAACGCAACCGGGCCGGATCGATGCGACCCGGCCCGTAGCCTAAGCCCGCCTAGACCATGATCGCGGGCGCATGGGGGCGCGCGGCGATCCCGTCATACATGCGCGCTGGGATATCGAGCCAGAACGGCGCAAGCTTGGCCGAGTCGACCCGCTCGACACCGATCGCCCAGGCACGCGCGGTCTGACCGGCGATCGCCCCGCTGGCATAGCGGATGTTGACCGCGACGATCGGCACGAACATCGGCCGGTCGGCCGCGGTCATGCTGTGGATCGCCTCGCGCGACATGGCCGAGACCGTCCGGATCGTGCGCGACTCGCCCGGCGCGAGCGTGAACGGCGCGGTCGCCGGACGCGGGACCTGACCCGCATTCACCGCCGTCAGATCGGCGTCCTGTCCAGCATGCGCGCTCAGCAAGACCGCCTGGACGCGGATCGCCTCCGCGACGCCTGCGCCGACGTTCGTCACCACGAGCTCACATTCAGCCGTCGCGCTGAGGAGGTTCAGTCCAGCACGAAGCGGGCGCAGCTCGACCGACAGACGCGCCCGCTCCGGCTCGCGCGCACGCCGGTCGAGAAATTGCGGGGTTGCCGCCGTCGCGGGCTCAGGCGGGGACGGCGGTGCGATCGCCGGGATCGGCGTCACCACCTGCGCGGGGCTCGGCGGGACCGGCGCCGGCGTGGGTAGCGGGGGAAGCGGTCTTGCCGGCGGTGCCTCGGCTTCAATCAGCGGTTCGGGCTCGTGATAGTCCAGCCGATCATGCCGTTTACGCGGCCCCCTGCGCAGCAACCACAGCGCGATGACGACGATCGGAATGACCGCCAGCCACAGCCAGAACGGCATCGCCCTGCCCTGCTCCGGCGCGGCGATCGTGCGTTCGACGGGGGCGGCGGACGGCGCAACGGCGGGTGCGACTTCGGGGCTCGCGGTGATTGCCGGAGTCGTCGGCGCCGTGGTGACGGTCGATGCGGGCGCCGGATCCGTCCGAACGTCCGCCGCGTCGCGCGGTGCGGCGGACGGCACGGGCTCCGCTGCACGTCGGGACGTCGTCGCGGCATCGACCCGCGCGGCCCTCGGGGTATCCGGGTCTGCACTGCGTGTCGCCGGCGCCCGCGCGGGGGTGCGGCTGCGCGGCGGCGCGTCTGCGGTCGTCGGAGCCGGCAGAACCAGTCGTGGCGTATCGGGTACGGGAACCGCTGCCGTTCCCGTATCGCGGGCCTGAAGCGGCTCGAGCCCGCGAACCGCCCCAGCCGGCGCCGGTGGGGTCGACTGCTGCGACGCGGCGTCCGACGTCTGGCCCGACTCCTGCGCGACCGCGGGCGGCGCCAGCGCCAAGCCGGCCGGCACGATCAGAAGCGCGCGGCGCCATTGTATGCTCATCGTCGAAAATTCCCTCCTGCAACGCTAGCGCGGGGAGGCCGAACGGGTCGCGGCGGCAAGCCGCCATGCGATGAGCCGCGCCGCGAGGGCGACCAGATGATCGTCCGCATCGCGAACCGCTGGCCTTCAGATCACGCGGACGTGCGCGAAGCTTCCCGCCGCCATCGGCCGGCCCCAGTAGAAGCCCTGTGCACAGCGAGCACCCAGGTCGCGGGCGATCGCGAGATGCTCTTCGGTCTCGACACCCTCGACGACCGTGCTCAGCCCCCGCGCGTGGCAGGACCGGACGACCTCGCGCAGGATGCCGAGTTCGTGCACGTGGCGTGCGCAATGGCCGAAAAAGTCCTTGTCGATCTTCAGCTCGGCGATCGGCAACGTGAAGACGCGATCGAAATTCGTCGCCCCCTTGCCGAAATCGTCGAGCGAGAACACCACGCCCAGATCGCGCAACCCGTTCATGTCGCGGACCAGCCGCTGGGTATCGACCGGCCGGGCATCCTCGGTGATCTCGATGATCAGGACGCCCCGTCCCGGCCCGTTCGACGCGACGCCGCGTCGGCGCAGTTCATCGCCCAGCGCCGCCTGGAACAGCGGATCGGCCAGCACCGCCTGGCTGCAGTTGATCGCGACCGGCGCGGACCGTTGCTCGACGCTCAGCGCAAGCCAGAGGTCGAGCGCGGCGATGACCGCCTTCATCGTCGCTGCCGCCTCGATCCCCGCATCGGTCATCGCGGCGAACAGCCATTCGGGGTTCACCCCCGGGATGTTGCGCAGCCGGGCGAGCGCTTCATAGCCGGCAACCTGATCGTTCGTCAGGTCGATCTTGGGAAGGAACTCGTAATGCAGGTTCGGCAGCAGCCGCGATTCCACAAGCAGCGCCGCAATCATGCGCCGGTCGCCCGCAGCGTCTTCCGACCGGCCCGGCCCGGTCGCGAGCGACGCGAGGATCGCGGTGAGTGCGCCGATCTTGTAAGTGCGCTCGAGCGACCCGACGAGCGGATGCTCGCCGATCATCGCCTCGCCGAGGACGGCGGACGGATATTCGCCCGGCGGCCGCAACTCGATCACCGGGCAGATCCGCCCGTCGTGCCCGATCTGATCGAGCACGGTGATCAGATCGTCGCCCCGCGATTGCGCGTCGGCAATCACGACGTCAGGCGCAAACGCCGTTCCCGCCGCAATCTCCCCCGCATGGCCGATCCAGGCGACGGCATAGCCACGGGACCGCAGTTCCGCGTGCGCCTGGCACGATGCCGCATCGGCGGCATGGACGAACAGCAATCGCGGCAGCACGGCGCGCCCCTCCCCCGCCACAGGCAGATAAGCGGAGGCCGGGCTTGCCAGCCCCAGGCCGAAACCTGCTGCCGCACCCGGTGGGGGCGCCAGACTGGGATCGGCGCTCACGCGGACGGGTCCGACCGGGCGGCTATCGACATGGGCGTGAACTCGGCAATAGGGTGGACGCTGACGAATGACGGCTGAACGACACCGGCAAGGCCCCGCCGTGCGGCGGATTCAATCCCGGTAGCCAATTGGTATCTACTAATCCTGATCAGGACTGTCATCCCCGCGAACAGCGCCGCACCCGCACCAGGTCGCTCGTCGCCCAATAAGCCGTTGCGTGGCATTGTGATTTTATTACAAATATTTTTCTACGAGTCGCTGCGCCGCGCTCGCCTGGCCGCAAGGGCATCCCGTCTTCGACATTTTACGCGCGATACCGGACCGCTTTGACAAGCGCCGGCCACCGTCCTATATGAGCCACTCACCACAGCATCCGGGAAACGACAGGCCGTCGCGCAGCATGTCGATCGTATTGGATGCCGGGGTTTCATTCGCCGAAAGCCGCCGCATGTGATTGCGCGCGGCCTTTTTGCGTTACTGCACGCCCCGTCCGGGGGTTCCCGGGCACGAAATTACGGCTGACCCGTCAGTTTATTGAGGGCAAATAACCTATGGCTTCCAAGGCGATCAACGAGGGCGCTGCCAAGCAGCGTCGTGACGGCGGCACCGCAAAGCGTCGCATCCGCAAGGTCTTCGGCAACATCCACGAAGTCGTGCAGATGCCGAACCTGATCGAGGTCCAGCGCGAGAGCTACGAGCAGTTCCTGCGCTCCGACAAGTCGATCGGCCATGTCTCGGGCCTCGAGAAGACGCTGCGCAGCGTGTTCCCGATCCAGGATTTCGCGGGCACGGCCTATCTCGATTTCGACGATTACGTCCTTGAGCCGCCGAAGTTCGACGTCGAGGAATGCCGCCAGCGCGGGATCACCTATGCCGCGCCGATGCGCGTCACGCTGCGTCTGACCGCGTTCGAGGTCGATCCCGATACCGAGGCCAAGTCGGTCATCGATATCAAGGAGCAGGACGTGTACATGGGCGACATGCCGCTCATGACCGAGAACGGCACCTTCTTTATCAACGGCACCGAGCGCGTGATCGTCAGCCAGATGCACCGTTCGCCGGGCGTCCTGTTCGATCACGATCGCGGCAAGACGCACGCATCGGGCAAGTATCTGTTCGCTGCCCGCGTGATCCCGTATCGCGGCTCGTGGCTCGATTTCGAGTTCGACGCGAAGGACATCGTCAACGTCCGCATCGATCGCAAGCGCAAGCTGCCCGTCACGGCGCTGCTCTACGCGCTCGGCATGACGTCGGAAGAGATCCTCAACTACTTCTACAACCGCGTGACGTTCGTCCGCGGCCAGGGTGGCTGGATCGTTCCGTTCCAGGTCGAGAACTGGCGTGGCCAGAAGCCGATGTTCGACATCGTCGATGCGAAGACCGGCGAAGTCGTGTTCCCGAACGGCCAGAAGATCTCCCCGCGCGCCGCGAACAAGGCGTTCAAGGACGGTCTCACCGACCTGCTGATTCCGACCGAGGAAATCTTCGGCCGCTATTCGGCATACGATCTGATCGACGAGTCGACCGGCCGCATCTACATCGAAGCCGGTGACGAAGTGACCGCCGAGAACCTCGAACTGCTCGACCAGGCAGGCATCGAGCGTCTCGACCTGCTCGACATCGATCACGTCGCGACGGGTCCGTGGATCCGCAACACGCTCAAGGTCGACAAGGCCGAAGAGCGCGAGCAGGCGCTGTCCGACATCTACCGCGTGATGCGCCCCGGCGAGCCGCCGACGCTGGAGACCGCCGAGGCATTGTTCTCGGGTCTGTTCTTCGATCCGGATCGCTACGACCTGTCGGCCGTGGGCCGCGTGAAGCTCAACATGCGTCTCGACCTCGACGTCGAGGACACCGTCACGACGCTGCGTACCGAGGACATTCTCGAGGTCATCAAGACGCTCGTGAACCTCAAGGATGGCAAGGGCGAAATCGACGATATCGACAACCTCGGTAACCGTCGTGTCCGTTCGGTCGGCGAGCTGCTCGAGAACCAGTATCGCGTCGGCCTGCTCCGCATGGAGCGCGCCGTGAAGGAGCGCATGTCGTCGGTCGACGTCTCGACCGTCATGCCGAACGACCTGATCAACGCGAAGCCTGCGGTTGCCGCGGTCCGCGAGTTCTTCGGCTCGTCGCAGCTGTCGCAGTTCATGGATCAGACCAACCCGCTGTCGGAAGTTACCCACAAGCGTCGCGTGTCGGCACTTGGACCAGGTGGTCTGACGCGCGAGCGCGCAGGCTTCGAAGTCCGCGACGTTCACCCGACGCATTACGGCCGCATCTGCCCGATCGAGACGCCGGAAGGCCCGAACATCGGTCTGATCAACTCGCTCGCCAGCTTCTCGCGGGTGAATAAGTACGGCTTCATCGAGACTCCGTACCGCAAGGTCGTCGACCACAAGGTGACCGACGACGTCGTGTACCTGTCGGCGATGGAAGAGGCCAAGCACACGATCGCGCAGGCTAACGCCGATCTGACCGGTGATGGCGGCTTCACCGAGGAACTCGTCTCGTCGCGTCAGGCGGGCGAATTCCTGATGGCGCTGCCCGACAACATCACGCTGATGGACGTCAGCCCCAAGCAGCTCGTCTCGGTTGCGGCTTCGCTCATTCCGTTCCTGGAAAACGATGACGCCAACCGCGCGCTGATGGGCTCGAACATGCAGCGTCAGGCCGTGCCGCTCGTCCAGGCCGAGGCGCCGTTCGTCGGCACCGGCATGGAAGAGACGGTTGCGCGTGACTCTGGCGCCGCCATCTCGGCAAAGCGTGCGGGCATCGTCGATCAGGTCGACGCGGCGCGTATCGTGATCCGTGCAACCGGCGAGATCGATGCCGGCAAGTCGGGCGTCGACATCTACACGCTGATGAAGTTCCAGCGCTCGAACCAGTCGACCTGCATCAACCAGCGTCCGCTGGTGAAGGTGGGCGATGTGGTCCGTGCCGGCGACGTGCTTGCCGACGGCCCGTCGACCGAGTTCGGCGAGCTGGCGCTGGGTCGCAACAGCCTCGTCGCGTTCATGCCGTGGAACGGCTACAACTACGAGGATTCGATCCTGATCTCCGAGCGGATCGTGAAGGACGACGTGTTCACGTCGATCCATATCGACGAGTTCGAGGTGATGGCCCGCGACACGAAGCTCGGGCCTGAGGACATCACGCGTGACATCCCGAACGTCGGCGAGGAAGCGCTTCGCAACCTCGACGAAGCGGGCATCGTCTACATCGGTGCAGAGGTCGAGCCGGGCGACATTCTCGCGGGCAAGATCACGCCGAAGGGTGAATCGCCGATGACGCCGGAGGAGAAGCTTCTCCGCGCGATCTTCGGCGAGAAGGCCAGCGACGTGCGCGACACCTCGCTTCGCCTGCCGCCGGGCGTGTCGGGTACGGTCGTCGACGTTCGCGTCTTCAACCGTCACGGCATCGACAAGGACGAGCGCGCGATGGCGATCGAGCGCGAGGAGATCGAGCGTCTGAAGAAGGATTCGGACGACGAGCGTTCGATCCTGAACCGTGCGACCTGGTCGCGTCTTCGCGAGATGCTGCTCGACCAGACGGCCACCTCGGCGCCCAAGGGCGTCAAGAAGGGCGTCGTGATCGACATGGATCTGCTCGACAGCGTCGACCGCCACGAGTGGTGGAAGTTCGCGGTCGCCGACGACAAGATCCAGAGCGATCTGGAAGCGGTCAAGATCCAGTATGACGATGCCGCCAAGCTGATCACCGACAAGTTCCACGATCGTCGCGAGAAGCTGGAGCGTGGTGACGAGCTGTCGCCGGGCGTGCTGAAGATGGTAAAGGTATTCGTCGCGGTGAAGCGCAAGCTGCAGCCGGGCGACAAGATGGCCGGCCGTCACGGGAACAAGGGCGTCATCAGCCGCATCCTGCCGGCGGAGGACATGCCGTTCCTCGCCGACGGGACGCCGGTCGATATCGTGCTCAACCCGCTGGGCGTGCCGTCGCGCATGAACGTCGGGCAGATCTTCGAGACGCATCTGGGCTGGGCCGCACGCGGTCTGGGTCAGCAGATCACCCACGCGCTCGAAACCTGGCGCGAGGAGAATCCGGAGGCCAAGGCCGGTGCGATGCCGGAGGCGGTCCGCGATCGTCTCAAGACGGTCTATGGCGAGCAGTATCACGAAGAGATCGACGCCCGTTCGGGTGACGAGATCATCGAGCTGGCCAAGAACCTGAAGGGCGGCGTGCCGATGGCGACGCCGGTGTTCGATGGTGCGCGCGAGGCGGACGTGTCGGCGATGCTGGAGCTGGCGGGTCTCGACCCGTCGGGCCAGTCGGACCTGTTCGACGGACGTACCGGCGACAAGTTCGATCGCAAGGTGACGGTTGGGTACATCTACATGCTCAAGCTCCACCATCTGGTCGACGACAAGATCCACGCACGGTCGATCGGGCCATACTCGCTCGTCACGCAGCAGCCGCTGGGTGGTAAGGCGCAGTTCGGTGGTCAGCGCTTCGGCGAGATGGAGGTCTGGGCACTCCAGGCCTACGGGGCGGCGTACACCTTGCAGGAAATGCTCACGGTGAAGTCGGACGACGTGGTCGGCCGCACCAAGGTCTACGAGGCGATCGTCAAGGGTGACGACACGTTCGAGGCGGGCATTCCGGAGAGCTTCAACGTGCTCGTCAAGGAAATGCGCTCGCTGGGCCTGAATGTGGACCTGAAGCAGTCGGAGCCCGGCTTCGACAGCGACGGCATCCAGATCGCGGCGGAGTAACGCGGTTGAACTAGCTCCCCTCCCGCGACGGGTTCCCATCAAAGTAATACTTTGATGGGGCCCTTCCGGGAGGGGCCGGGGGTGGGCTCCCGGCCGGTGATGGAGCGCCAAGATCGAACCGGGTGCCCACCCCTTCCCAAGCAAGAGCTTGGGCCCCTTCCCCTCCCGCTCGCGGGAGGGGAGTTGGAAGGATCAATATATGAACGAAATGACCCCCTTCGCCAATCCGGTCGCCAAGGCCGAGACGTTCGACCAGATCCAGATCGGCATCGCATCGCCGGACAAGATCCGCAGCTGGTCGTTCGGCGAGATCAAGAAGCCCGAGACCATCAACTATCGCACGTTCAAGCCCGAGCGTGACGGCCTGTTCTGCGCGCGCATCTTCGGTCCGATCAAGGATTACGAGTGCCTGTGCGGCAAGTACAAGCGCATGAAGTACAAGGGCATCGTCTGCGAGAAGTGCGGCGTCGAGGTTACCGTCTCGAAGGTTCGCCGCGAGCGCATGGGCCATATCGAGCTCGCCGCCCCGGTCGCGCACATCTGGTTCCTGAAGTCGCTGCCGTCGCGCATCGGCCTGCTGCTCGACATGCAGCTCAAGCAGCTCGAGCGCGTGCTGTACTTCGAGGCGTACATCGTCATCGAGCCGGGCCTGACCCCGCTCGAGAAGTACCAGCTGATGACCGAGGACGAGCTCCTCGACGCGCAGGACCAGTATGGCGAGGACGCGTTCTCGGCCGGCATCGGTGCCGAGGCGGTCCGCATCATGCTGGAGTCGCTCGATCTCGAGGGTGAGCGTACCACACTGCTCGAAGAGCTCGCGGTCACCAAGTCCGAGCTGAAGCCCAAGAAGATCATCAAGCGGCTGAAGGTCGTCGAGAGCTTCATCGATTCGGGCAACCGCCCCGAATGGATGATCCTCGAGGTCGTTCCGGTCATCCCGCCCGAGCTGCGCCCGCTGGTGCCGCTGGACGGTGGTCGTTTCGCGACGTCGGATCTGAACGATCTGTATCGCCGCGTGATCAACCGCAACAACCGCCTGAAGCGCCTGATGGAGCTCCGCGCGCCGGACATCATCGTCCGCAACGAGAAGCGCATGCTGCAGGAGGCCGTCGACGCATTGTTCGACAATGGTCGCCGCGGTCGCACGATCACGGGCGCCAACAAGCGTCCGCTCAAGTCGCTGTCCGACATGCTCAAGGGCAAGCAGGGCCGCTTCCGCCAGAATCTTCTGGGCAAGCGCGTCGATTACTCGGGTCGTTCGGTCATCGTGACCGGGCCTGAGCTGAAACTGCACCAGTGCGGCCTGCCGAAGAAGATGGCGCTCGAGCTGTTCAAGCCGTTCATCTACGCACGCCTCGACGCCAAGGGCCTCAGCATGACGCTGAAGCAGGCGAAGAAGTGGGTCGAGAAGGAGCGCAAGGAAGTCTGGGACATCCTGGACGAGGTGATCCGCGAGCATCCGGTCATGCTGAACCGTGCGCCGACGCTTCACCGTCTGGGCATCCAGGCGTTCGAGCCGGTGCTGATCGAGGGCAAGGCGATCCAGCTTCACCCGCTGGTCTGCTCCGCGTTCAACGCCGATTTCGATGGCGATCAGATGGCCGTCCACGTCCCGCTGTCGCTCGAAGCGCAGCTGGAAGCGCGCGTCCTGATGATGTCGACGAACAACATCCTGTCGCCCGCCAACGGCAAGCCGATCATCGTGCCGTCGCAGGACATGGTGCTGGGTCTCTATTATCTGTCGATGATGAAGGAGAACGAGCCGGGCCAGGGCATGCTGCTCGGTGACATGGCCGAAGTGCATCAGGCACTGAACGCCCAGGCCGTGACGCTGCACAGCAAGATCATCAGCCGCGTTCCGCAGACCGATGAGAACGGCAAGCAGTATCTCAAGCGCTACGAGACGACGCCGGGCCGCATGCTGCTTGGCGAGTGCCTGCCGCATAGCCACAAGGTGCCGTTCGACACCGTCAACCGCCTGCTCACCAAGAAGGACGTGGGCGACGTGATCGACGAGGTCTATCGTCACACCGGCCAGAAGGAGACCGTGCTGTTCGCCGATGCGATCATGACGCTCGGCTTCCGTCACGCCTTCCGCGCCGGCATCTCGTTCGGCAAGGACGACATGATCATTCCGGACGCGAAGGTCGGTCTGGTCGATGATACCAAGGCGCTCGTGAAGGACTTCGAGCAGCAGTATCAGGATGGTCTGATCACGCAGCAGGAGAAGTACAACAAGGTGATCGACGCCTGGAGCCGTTGCGGTGACCAGGTCGCGAACGCCATGATGGACGAGATCCGTGCGGTGAAGGTCGATACGGATACCGGCCGTGAAAAGCCGATCAACTCGATCTACATGATGGCCCATTCGGGTGCTCGTGGTTCGCAGGCGCAGATCAAGCAGCTTGCCGGTATGCGTGGCCTGATGGCCAAGCCGTCGGGCGAGATCATCGAGACGCCGATCATCTCGAACTTCAAGGAAGGTCTGACCGTCCTTGAATACTTCAACTCGACCCACGGCGCTCGTAAGGGCCTCGCGGATACGGCGTTGAAGACGGCGAACTCGGGGTACCTCACGCGTCGTCTGGTCGACGTGTCGCAGGATTGCGTCATCATCGAACCCGATTGCGGCACGACGCGCGCACTCGAAATGAAGGCGATCCTTCAGGGTGGTTCGACGATCGCAAGCCTCGGCGAGCGCATCCTCGGTCGTACGACCGCGGAGGACATCACCGATCCGAAGACCGGCAGGGTCATCATCCCGTCGGGCACGCTGCTCGACGAGCCGATGATCACGACGATCGAAGGCCTCGGCACGCAGTCGTGCAAGATCCGCAGCCCGCTGGTCTGCGAGTCGAAGATCGGCGTCTGCGGCAAGTGCTACGGGCGCGATCTCGCCCGCGGTACGCCGGTGAACATCGGTGAAGCTGTCGGCGTCATTGCCGCGCAGTCGATCGGTGAGCCGGGCACGCAGCTGACCATGCGTACGTTCCACATCGGTGGTGCAGCGCAGCTCAACGAGACGTCGAACCTCGAGGCGCATGCCGACGGTACGGTGCAGTTCCGCGATCTGCGTATCATCGTCGACCAGCGTGGCCGTCGCGTGGTGCTCAGCCGCTCGGGTGAAATCGCGATCGTCGACATGGACGGCCGCGAGCTCTCGGTCGATCGTATCCCTTACGGCGCATATGTGCTGTTCGACGATGGTCACATCGTGTCGCGCGGCGACCGGATGGCCGAGTGGGATCCGTTCACCATGCCGGTGATCACGGAGAACCCGGGCACGATCAAGTATGTCGACCTGATCGAGGGCAAGACGCTCACCGAGCAGACCGACGAAGCCACGGGCATCGCCCAGCGCGTCGTGATCGAATATCGTGCGGCGACCAAGTCGAAGGAGGATCTGCGTCCGCGCATGACCCTGCTCGACGAGACGTCGGGCGAGACCGGCCGCTACATGCTGGCGATCGGTGCGACCTTGTCGGTCGAGGATGGCGCACAGGTGTTCGGCGGCGACGTCGTGGCCCGCGTCAGCCGCGAGAGCGCCAAGACGCGCGACATCACCGGTGGTCTGCCGCGCGTTGCCGAGCTGTTCGAGGCGCGTATCCCCAAGGACTCGGCGATCATCGCCAAGATCTCGGGCCGCGTCGTGTTCGGCAAGGATTACAAGGCGAAGCGCAAGATCGGCATCCAGCCCGAGGATGGCGGCGACGTCGTCGAGTATCTGGTGCCGAAGTCGAAGGTCATTGACGTGCAGGAAGGCGATTACGTCAAGCGCGGCGACAACCTGATCGGCGGCTCGCCCGATCCGCATGACATCCTCGAGACAATGGGTATCGAGCCCCTCGCCGAGTATCTCGTGTCGGAAATCCAGGAGGTCTATCGTCTCCAGGGCGTGAAGATCAACGACAAGCACATCGAGACGATCGTTCGTCAGATGCTGCAGAAGGTCGAGATCACCGATGGCGGCGACACCACGCTGCTGAAGGGCGAGCAGGTCGATCGCGAGGAAATGGACGCGACCAACGAGAAGCTCGACAAGAAGCAGACCCGTGCACAGGGCAAGCCCATCCTGCTCGGTATCACCAAGGCGTCGCTGCAGACCCGCAGCTTCATCTCGGCGGCATCGTTCCAGGAGACCACCCGCGTTCTCACCGAGGCCGCGGTCCAGGGTAAGCAGGACATGCTGATGGGTCTGAAGGAGAACGTGATCGTCGGCCGGCTCATCCCGGCAGGCACCGGCGCAGGTCTCAACCGCCTGCGGGTCGTGGCGAACAGCCGTGACGCCTCGATGCGCGTCGCCCAGCGCAAGATGGCCGAAGCCTCGATCATCGCGCCGAAGTCGGCGAAGGAAGAGCATGACGCCGAACTCGCCCGCTCGCCGCGCGATTCCGGCGGCACGGGGGACGATGCGCTTGGCGAAGTCGTGACCTCGGGCACCGGCACCGATGCGGATGCCGGCGAGTATCTGAACAAGCCCGAGTAATCGGGCTCATCAGACGCCAGTGAAAAGGCCGCCGTCCGGATATCCGGGCGGCGGCCTTTTTCGTTTCAGGCGACTGGCGGGGTGGACTGGTCGAACCGCGCGCCCTGGCGGGTCAGCCGGTGTCGTCACCCATAGTTCGCGGGATCGTCCGGAGCTGCTGGCCGGTGACGCGTAATTCGTTGAATGCGGGCGGACTGCCGCGCGTCCGCTTGGACAGGGTGCCGGCACCGATCATGCGGATCTCCCGGCCGCGGCGTTCGACGGGAATGTCGAAGGGATCGTGGACATGACCTGACAGCACGGCATGCGCTCCCGCATCGGCCAGTGCGGTCAATGCGCTGTCGCCATGGCGGGTCTTCGCTGTCCCGGTCGTGCCGCCTTCGATCAGCGGATGATGCGCCGCGACGAAGACCAGGTGATCCTTCGGCACATCCTCGATCATCGCCAGCGCGCGCGACAGCGACCCCGGGCTGACACGCCCCTTCGACCAGTTCCAGCGCCACTGCGCGCGGGCCGTCGTCTTGAGCGGGACGATCGTGATCCCGGGCAATTCCAGGGGCTTCTCGATCATCGACTCGACCGCGGCATAACGCTGATAGGGCGAGAAGAACCGGCGGAACGGATCCCAGTAATAGGGGATGTCGTGATTGCCGACCTCGAGCGTGACGGGCACGCCGAGGCTGCGCAACCAGTCGCCGCCACGCTGGAACTCCTCCTTCGTGGCGCGCATCGTCAGATCGCCGGTCATGATCACCGCGTCGGGCCGCTCGGCCTCGACACAGGCGGAAAACCAGGCGAGCGCTGCCGGATCCTCCGCCCCGAAATGAACGTCGCTGACGTGAAACAGCGTGTGCGAGCGTCCTGAAACATCTGACATGTCAGGCAAGTTCGGCCAGCGTCTTGGGCTGGTGCATCGGACACCCGTTGAACGTCCCGCGGAATCCCGCCGAGAGCTCATAGGTCTCCTTGCGGACGCGATTGACGCCGCCCAGCGGCTGATGGTCGACCACGCCGTGCCACACGCTGTACGCCAGCGCATCGTCGGTATGATCGGTCACGCCATGCTCCCAGGAGATTTGCGGCGCCACCTCGAGCGTGGCGACCGTGACGAACGGGCTTCCCTGCTGATCCCATTCGACGGTCGCGTCCTCGATCGGCATCGCGTCGAGATCGGTGTTCAGCTGGACGCGCAGTTCCCAGACACCGCCATGCTCGATCAGCTCCTCGCGCACGACCTCGCGCAGCGCATCGGGGCGTGCGGTGATGTCGACCGTATCGCCGGTCAGGCGCGTCAGCGCGGGTGAGACCGGGAACAGCGCGACCTTGGCGATATAATCGCCGTAGCGCAGCGGCGTCTGCGAGAAATAGGTCTCGCCGAGCGGGTGGACGGGTTTTGCGCCGCCGAGTGTCTTCAGCGTCGCGGACTCCGCCCCGACCGCTTCCAGTGCGGATTCGACGACGCGGAAGGTCGCCGACATCGCCTTCTTCACACCGTCGAACCGGTCGGTCGTCTTGGCGAGCAGCTTGAGGTTCTTCGAAAAGGCCTTGGGATCGGGGGCTGCGAAGACCGGCGCGTTGACCATGATGAAGTCCTGCGTCGTCTCGCCTTCCGAACCCGGCAGGCGATCGCCCTGGACGTCGAGGATCTTCAGCGCGACGCCCCGCGGCAGGCTGACGCTGTCATCGAGAATGTCGCCCGCGTTCGTCGAGATGCGCAGCACCGCCTCATGACGCCCCGGCTGCGCAAAAATGCCTTGCGCCAGCGTTTCGGGCAGGCCGTCGGCGATCGTCAGCGTGCCGCGCGCGATGCCATGTGCCTTGGCATGAACCGCGCGCACGGCATGCGCATAATCCTGCGACGTGGTCTCAAGGATCTCGCGAAAGCTGTCCTTGAGCGACGCCAGCGTCTCGGCCTCGTCGTCGGCGATGGTCTCGACCGAAGGGGCGAATCGTACGGGCTGGGTGGACATGCGGATCTCCTGTCGTTTCCGATCCAAACCCGCCGAACTCCGCGACGTTCCCACTGCACGGGCGATCGGTACGATCCCGCACGCTGTTGCAAAGCGCCGCGCCCCGGTCCACGCGGTCGGCGCCCATCGAAGGAGAAACCGATGCAGATTCCCGTCGTCACCGCCCCCACGATCGCGATCGTCGGATCCGCGGCGCGGTTTCCGGTCCGCAGGATCTTCTGCGTCGGGCAGAATTACGCCGACCACGCGCGCGAAATGGGGTCGGATCCCGATCGGCAGCAGCCCTTTTTCTTCTCCAAGCCAGCCGATGCCGTCGTGCCCGGAGGCGGCACCCTGCCCTATCCGAGCATGACGCAGGATCTGCATCACGAGGTCGAGCTGGTCGTCGCGCTGGGCGCGGGCGGGCGGGACATCGATGCGGCGGAGGCGACGGCGAAGATCTTCGGTCATGCGGTCGGTATCGACCTGACGCGGCGCGACCTGCAGGCGGCGGCCAAGGCGGTCGGGCGGCCATGGGACATGGCCAAGGGGTTCGACCGGTCCGCCCCGATCGGCGCGCTCACCCCCGGCGCGCCGCCCGCTACGGGGGCGATCACACTCACGATCGACGGCGAACCGCGCCAGTCGGGCGACCTGTCAATGATGATCTGGTCCGTCGCCGAAGTCATCGCCGCGCTGTCGCGTCAGGTCGAACTCGCCCCCGGCGATCTGATCTTCACCGGCACCCCCGCGGGCGTCGGGCCGATCCTGCCCGGGGTACAGGTCCGCGCGACGATCACCGATCTCGAGCCGCTCGAGATCCTGTTCGACGCCTGATCGACCCCTGATCGACGTGGCGGGGACGATGTTTTTGTATAAATATAGTCGTCCCCGACCTTAGTCGGCTTTCCTTTGTCGCCGCCCGCCCGCATGCATCCCCTTCATAAAAAGGGGATGATGATGGCGGATGGATCAACCGGCGGGCTGCTCGACCGGGCACGGACGGTAGCAGGGCCGGGCTTTGATCGCTGGCTGGTGCCGCCCTGCGCGCTCGCCATCCATCTGTGCATCGGCATGGCCTATGGCTTCAGCGTGTTCTGGCTGCCGCTGTCGCGCGCGATCGGGATCACCGATCCGGTGGTCTGCGAAAGCATGACGCTGGCCCAGGCGCTGACGACCACGACCTGCGACTGGCGGGTCAGCGACCTCGTCTGGACCTACACCCTCTTCTTCGTCGTCCTCGGCGCCGCCGCGGCGATCTGGGGCGGCTGGCTCGAACGCGCCGGTCCGCGCAAGGCCGGCGTCGTCGCCGCGTTCTGCTGGTGCGGCGGGATGGGGATCGGCGCGATCGGCGTGTCGATGCACCAATTGTGGCTTATCTGGCTCGGTTCGGGCGTGATCGGCGGCATCGGTCTGGGTCTCGGCTATATCTCGCCCGTCTCGACGCTGATCAAATGGTTTCCCGACCGGCGCGGCATGGCGACGGGCATGGCGATCATGGGCTTTGGCGGCGGCGCGATGATCGGCAGCCCGCTCGCCAACTCCTTGATGAAGCACTTCTCCGGCCCGACCGGCGTCGGCGTCTGGCAAACGTTCCTCGTCCTCGCAGTCATCTATTTCGTGTTCATGATGGCCGGCGCGCTCGGCTACCGCGTGCCTGCCGAGGGCTGGAAGCCCGCCGGCTGGACCCCGCCGACCGATGCCAAGGCAACGATCAGCCGGTTCAACGTCGATCTGAAGGATGCGCACAAGACGCCGCAATTCTGGCTCATCTGGATCGTCCTGCTGCTCAACGTCTCCGCGTCGATCGGCATCATCGGCGTCGCCTCGCCAATGCTTCAGGAGATCTTTGGCGGTCGCCTGATCGATGCGCCGGGCGTGCTCTTCACCGCATTCAGCGACAGTCAGAAGGTCGCCGCGGCGGCGGTCGGTGCCGGGTTCGTCGGCGCGATCAGCCTGTTCAACATCGGCGGCCGCTTCTTCTGGGCGTGGTTCTCCGACCGGCTGGGGCGCAAGCCGCTCTACGCGGTAATCCTGGCGATCAGCGCTGTCCTCTATGGTATCGCCGCCCCCGCACTCGCTGGCAGCAGCCTCGGTCTCTTCATCCTCGTCTTCTGCATCCTCGCCTCGACCTATGGCGGCGGCTTCGCGACCGTGCCCGCCTATCTGGCGGACATATTCGGGACCAAGTTCGTCGGCGCGATCCACGGCCGGCTGCTGACCGCCTGGTCGACCGCGGGCGTTGTCGGGCCGCTGCTCGTCGCCAACATGCGCGACGGCCGGATTGCCGCGGGGATCCCACGCGATCAGGTCTATCAGCCGATCTTCCTGATGCTCGCGGCGATGCTCGTGGTCGGCTTCGTCGCCAACCTGTTCGTCAAGCCGGTGGCAAGCCGCTTCCACATGCCGGTTACCGAGGGCGTGGCTTCGACGACTGCCATCGACGCCACGACGGCCACCACCACCGCACAGCATGGCGGTGGATCGCGGTCGACCGTCATCCTCGCCTGGCTGGCGGTCGGCGTGCCGATCCTCTGGGGGATCTACATGACGCTGTCGAAGGCGGTCATCCTGATCAAGTGACCGAACGCGACACCGCGGTCGCATCGCTGGACAGGCGATCGCGACCCGGTGGTCGGCGTGGAAAAGGATTTGCGCTGGCACCGACGGTGTCGGCGTGGAGCGGGTGAAGGGAATCGAACCCTCGTCACTTGCTTGGGAAGCAAAAGCTCTACCATTGAGCTACACCCGCATATCGACCGCGCGTCCGTGCGGCGGATAAGCGCCGGCGGTCGCGATGCGATGGCGAGCGTCTATCGGCTCGGCGTTGGCGACGCAAGATGCTTCTCGACGCGGAATGGCGCGCTGTGTCGAGGGACGCGGGGCACGACGTAATGAAACTGTCACCCCCGTGTCACCACGCTGCCATTGGTCTGCAATAGGCACCCCGGCAAGCCAGCCCATAGCTGGACCAATCGGGGAACCATCATGATCATCGGCCTGTCACACCGCGCACGCGGCCCTGCTGTCTTGCGCGCGCTTCTTATCGGCAGCGCGATGATCCCGCTCGCGATCGGGATCGCCCGCGCCGAACCGGTCGATGGCCCCGCCGCAGCCGCAGCCCCCGCCCCGCGTGGCAATGCCAGCATCACGGGCACGATCTCGCAGGCCGGCAGCGGCGACTATCTCGACGGCGCATCGGTCTCGATCCCCGCGCTGGGTCTCGCGACCGCGGCGGATCGCGCGGGCCGGTTCACGCTGGCCGGGATCCCCGCCGGGACGCATGACGTCGTGGTCCGCTATGTCGGCTTTCCCGATGCCCGGCGCAGCGTCACGGTCACCGACGCGGCGGTCGTGCTCGATGTCGCGATGACGATCGAGACCAGTGCCGACGGCGACGAGATCGTCGTTTCGGGATCGCGCCCGATCGCCGAGTCCGAAGCGGCGGCGCTGCAGATCCAGCGGACCAGCCCCTCGCTGGTCTCAGTGATCGCGTCGGATTCGATCGGGCGCCTGCCCGACCAGAATGTGGCGCAGGCGGTCAGCCGCCTGCCTGGCGTCGGCGTCCAGCGCGACCAGGGCCAGGCTCGCTACATCACGCTGCGGGGCAGCCCGATCAACTGGACGACATTGTCGTTCGACGGGATCAACGTGGTCAGCCCGGAGGGTCGTGACGCCCGGTTCGACTCGATCCCCTCGGCGATCGCGTCGCAGATCATCGTGCGGAAAGCGGTGACCCCCGACATGACCGGCGAGACGATCGCGGGCAACGTCGACATCATCACCCGCTCGGCGTTCGACTATCCGGGACTGAAGGTTCAGGCCAAGGGCGGCCTCGGCCATGTCGAGCTCGGCAAGAAGACCGAATATGAAGGCTCGCTCGTCGTGTCCGACCGGTTCGACACGGGGATCGGCGAATTCGGCATCGTCTCGTCCGCCAGCCTCTATCGCCGCGGCATGGTCACCGACAATTTCGAGACCGATTTCGAAGCGGTCGACCGCGACCTGCGCCCCGGGTACGAGACGCGCAACTGGGCGCGCGAGACCGAGAACAAGCTCTACCGGCTGACGCGCAAGAACTATTCGCTGTCGAGCCGGCTCGACTGGCGCCCCGCCCCCGGCCACAAGCTGTTCGCCGAGACGATCTACTCCGCGTTCGAGGATGACGAGCAGCGTAACAATTACATCTTCGATCTCGACGACCAGCAGTCGCGCACCCCGAACGGCACCGCCGCCTGCACGGTCAATGCACGACCCGCCTCGGGCACCACGGGCTATGCGGATGTCTGCACGGGCAACACCCCCCTGCTCGGCACGGTGTACGGGATCGATCTCAATTCGAACTTCACGGTGCGCAAGTACAAGCAGTCGGTGTTCACCAACACGCTGGGCGGCGATCACGAACTCGGCGACTGGAAGGTCGCGTGGCGCGGCAACTACACCCGCTCGATCGACGACCGGTCGCAGCCTGCGCAGCTCAACTATGACAGCCCCTCGTTCGGCACCAATGGCGCGAATGCCGCCAACCGCCTGACCGTCGGCTATGACCTGACCGATCCGCAGCTCGCCAAGGTGCAGCTGTACCGGACGATCCGCAACGCCGATGGCAGCTTCTCACGCGGCGACCGGGTCACGGCGATCGAGGATTTTCCGCGCACCCTGTCGCGCCTGCGCTCGCTCAAGGCGCAGGACGTTACCGAGGCCTATACCGCCAAGCTCGACATCAGCCGCGAGGCGTCGGTGTTCGGCGCCTCGACGATCCTCGCCGCCGGCGTGCGCTATGACGACCGCACCAAGACGTCGAACGAATATCTGCTCGACCTGTCGACGCCCGCGCAATTCGCCGCTGCGGGTATCGCGACGAACTATTCGGCGATCGCCAAGCCCGGCGGGTTCCAGGGCGAGATCCCGCTCGGCTACACCTTCCAGTATTTCGACCGCGACAAGGTTCTCGGACTGGTCGATCAGGCCAAGGCGGTCGGCAGCTATGTGCGCAGCGACGCCAATTTCTACGACGTCGGCGAGAAGGTCTATTCGGCCTATGCGATGGCGACCGCGACGACCGGCTGGGGCAGCATCATCGGCGGCGCCCGCGTCGAGCATATCCGCAACGACGCACGCGCCTTCTCGATCGGCACGGTCGGGACCGGCGCCGCGGCGACGACGGTCACCACCCCGATCGACGTGAAGTCGAGCCAGACGCTGGTCTATCCCAGCCTCCACCTCAACTGGGACGTCGACGACCGGATGAAGGCACGGCTGTCGTTCAACACCGGCGCCGCGCGTCCCGATTACGATCAGCTGCGCCCCAATCTCAGCTATAACGATGCGAACGCCACCATCTCCGGCGGCAATCCCGACGCGAAGCCCGAAAAGGCGAAGGGCGTCGATCTCTACGTCGAATATTACACGATGCCGCGCGGCTTCCTGTCGATCGGCGCCTATTACAAGGACGTCACCGACGTCCTGTTCGATTCGACGCAGACGTTCGGGCGGACGACGCTGAACACCGGCGGCGTCGATCGCTCGGGCTATCTCTATTCGACGATCGTCAACGGCGGCAGCGGTTATATCATGGGCATCGAGGGTGCGATCCAGCAGCAGCTCGAGCCCTTCACTGCCGATCTCGGACTGCCCGAATGGATGGGTGGCTTCGGCGTCCAGCTCAACGCGACGATCAACAAGAGCCGCGCCGAGACGCCTGGGACCGCGGCCCTGCCCTCGCGCAAGGTGCCGCTGCCCGGCGCGTCGGACGCGATCTACAATCTGATCGCCTATTACGAGAAATACGGTTTTTCCGCGCGGGTGTCCTATCAGAACCGCTCGGCATGGCTCGATGCGATCGGCGGCACCGACACGATCGGCGGCGTCGTCCGCGGGATCGATGGCGGAGACTTCTACTGGGCGAAGGACAATGAGCTCGACGCCAGCGTCCGCTATGCGATCAACAACAATGTCGAGATCTATGGCGATTTTGCCAACCTCCTGAACGGCCCGGGCCGCCGCTATGCCGGTTCGTCCGCCTATACGATCGAGCATGAGACGTTCGGGCGGCGCTATACCGGCGGCGTGCGGGTGACCTTCTGATGCGCGCGTTGCCGCTCGTCGCGCTGATCCTCGCCGGGTGCGCGACCACAAGCATGCCCCAGACGGCCACCGCGCCGCTGGTCGCGGCGACCGCCGAAACCGATCCGGTCGATACCGCGGCGGATGCAGCGGACGACCCCGCGATCTGGCGCAACCCCGCCGACCCGGCGAAGAGCCTGGTCATCGGGACCGACAAGAAGGCAGGGATCCACGTCTACAGTCTGGCAGGCAAGCGGCTGAGCTTCACGCCCGCCGACCGGCTGAACAATGTCGACCTTCGCACCGTCGGCACGCGCGTGATCGCGGCGGCGAGCGACCGCGCCGATGTCGACGTCGCACATGTGTCGCTGTTCGCGCTCGACACCGCGGCGGCGAGGCTCGTGCCGCTCGGCCGGTTCCCGGTCGGCCCGGGCGAGGCTTACGGCATGTGCCTGTGGACTCGCGCGCGCGATCACGCGCTGTTCGGCTTCGTCGTGCTGAAGGACGGGCGGATCGATCAGGTCGCGATCGACGTCTCGGGCGGCATTCCCAAGGTCACGACCGTCCGATCGATGAAGCTGGCGAGCCAGGCCGAGGGCTGCGTCGTCGACGACCGGACCGGGCTGCTCTACGTCGCGGAGGAAGATGTCGGGCTCTGGCGGTTCGACGCGGATCCGGCGGCACCGGGGACCGCGACGCCGATCGCGCAGGTCGACGGCAGGACGCTCGTCGCCGATGCGGAAGGCCTCGCGCTCGCGCCCTCGGGCCGCCGCGGCGGCTATCTGGTCGTCTCGAGCCAGGGCGACAACGCCTATACGCTCTACCGCCTGCCCGGCATCACCTATGCGGGGCGGTTCCGGATCGGCGGCGGGGCGATCGACGGGACCAGCGATACCGACGGCATCGACCTGATGCTCGGCGATTTCGGCCCGGCCTATCCGGGCGGTCTGTTCGTCGCGCAGGACGGCGACAATGCCCCCGACACGCAGAACTTCAAGTTCGTCAGCTGGACGGCCGTGCGCCGCGCCGTGCGCCGCTAGCCCGCGACTTCCGCAGGGAACGTCTGGGGCCATCCCGCGCTATAGGATCTGGCATCGATCGGCGTATCGAGAGGCCGCAGATCCGAGGACGATGATGACCCAGACCCGTACCGCGACGCTGCACCGGATGGTGCTGCCCGATCACACCTGCCCGTTCGGCGTCCGCGCCAAGCAGTTGCTTCAGGCCGAAGGCTATGACGTCGACGACCAGATTCTGCGCGACCGGGATGCGGTCGAGGCGTTCAAGACCGAGCACGGCATCGCGACGACCCCGCTGATCGTCATCGATGGCGAAACGATCGGTGGCTGCGACGACCTCGAACGCTATCTGGCGGAGCGCTGAGTGATGGCCCATGCTGATCACCACCCGGTTGCGTTGCCCGTTCCGGCGCATGCGCCACCGCCAGCACTGTCGCGGACCGCGGCCGCGCTGATCGTCGTGTCGGTCCTCGGCGTCAGCGCCGCGATCGGTCGCCGCAATGCGCCCGACCCCTCCCACCCGCGGACCCGCCGCTGGTACAAGCGGCTCGACAAGCCCAGCTACACCCCGCCCGATGCCGTATTCGGCGCGGTGTGGCCGGTGCTCGAGACCGGGCTCGCCGTCGGCGGATATCGTCTGCTCCGCCAGCCCTCAGGGCCACGTCGCACGAGTGCGGTCGGGTTGTGGCTGCTTAACACCGCGATGGTCGGCGGCTGGACCGAGATCTTCTTTCGCAAGCGGGCGCTGCGATCCGGCGCGGTCGTCGCAGGCACGATGGTCGCAACCGCCGGCGCGTATGTTGCGGCGGCGGCGAAGGTCGATCGTCCCGCGGCGCTGCTGGGCGTGCCGTTCGTGGGCTGGCTCGGCTTTGCGACGTTGCCCGCCACGCGCATCAGCGCACGCAATCCCGAGTCCGACGCGGCGGACGCCCGGTGACCGATCTGGTCGTCTGGCATGACGGCGACTGCCCGCTATGCCGGCGCGAGATCGCGCTCATGCGGCGGCTCGACCGGCGCGGCGCGATCACCTTCGTTGATGCCACCGATCCCGATGCAAGTTGCCCGATCGACCGCCGGGACCTGCTCGCGCGGTTTCATGCGCGTGAGGACGGGACGATGCTGTCGGGCGCGGCGGCGTTCGCCGCGATGTGGCGCGCAATCCCGATGCTGCGGCCACTCGGCCTGCTCGCGCGTAACGGCATGGCGCTCAGCCTGCTCGAGCGTGCCTATCTCGGCTTCCTCGTTGTGCGACCCCGCCTGCAGGCCGCACTGCGCGGCCGACAGGCGGGCGAACCGCGGCGTTAAAGCCCGGCGTTGCGCCGGACGGCGGCGCCCACCGCCGACCAGTCGACATCCTCACCCTCCTGCGCGATCGCGGCGCGCAGATGATCGCGCACCACGCCGAGCAGCGGCATCGGCGTGCGCAGTCGTCCCGCCGCGGTGTCGACGAGGTTCATGTCCTTCAGCCCCAGCGGCGCGGCAAAACCTGCGGGCGTGAACCGCTGTTCGACCAGCATCTCGCCATACGTCTTGTAGACCGGCGCATTGAACAGCGTGCCCGTCAGCACCTCAAGCAGCAGCGCCGGTTCGACCCCGCCCTTTTCCGCCAGCGTCATCGCCTCGGCCATCGCCTCGACCGCCGCCATGATCATGAAATTGCCGCTGAGCTTCACCAGATTGGCGGCGGACGGCGTATCGCCGACGCGGAACACCCGCTGGCTGATGGCATCCAGTGCGGGCCCGCACCGGGCGATCAGATCGTCGCGTCCCGCCGCAACGACGAACAGCATTGCCGCCGCCGCCGCGGGCGGACGACCGAAGACCGGGGCCGCGACATAGCCACCGGCCTCGTTCTGGTCCGCCGTCAGCCGCTCCGCCAGCGCGACGCTGATAGTGCTGTGCGATACATGGACCGCCGGCGCACCGAGGATCCCGTCATTGCCGTAGACCACCGCCTCCAGCGCGGCATCGTCCGCCAGCATCGTCATCACCACGTCGCCCTGCGCCGCTTCGGCGGGCGTCGCGGCCCGAGTCGCACCACGTTCGACCAGCGCATCGGCCTTGTCCGGCGAGCGGTTCCACACCGTCACCTCATGACCCGCCTCGACCAGATTGGCGGCCATGGCATGCCCCATCTGGCCCAGACCGATAAACCCGATTCTCATGATCATAATCCCTTGTCCGACCGCAGCAGGATCACCCGCCGGTCCTGCCCCGCCCAACGCGCGGGCGGCGCGGATGTTCGACGCGCGCACGCCGGTCGATCGGTCCCGGAACGTCCGGGATACTGGACGTTTTTCCACTTGTGCCTATATACCGACTGGTATGAATAGCTTGTGCACGCTCACCGCCCCCAAGGGCCGCCCCCGCGAGTTCGATCTCGAGGAGGCGCTTGCGGCCGCGCTGCGTGTTTTCTGGCGAAACGGCTATGAGGCGGCGTCGATGGCCGAACTCACGGCCGAGATGAAGATCACCAAACCGAGCCTTTATGCCGCGTTCGGCAACAAGGAAGCGCTGTTTCACAAGGCGCTCGACCTCTACGAGCGCGAAAAGCTCGCTTATATGACCTCCGCGCTTGATGCGCCGACCGCCAAGGCGGTGGCCGAGCGGCTGCTGCGCGGGGCGCTCCAGATGCAGACGAGCACCTGCGATCCCAAGGGGTGCCTGAGCATCATCAGCAGCGTCGCCTGCGGCGTCGAGGCCGAACCGATCAAGGCCGAGGTTGCCAAACGCCGCGAGTCGTCGCAGGCAGCGCTGATCCGCCGGTTCGACGAAGCCAAGGCTGCGGGCGAGTTCCCCGACGGTCTCGAGTCGCCCGCTCTCGCGCGCTATCTGTTCGCGGTCATGCAAGGGCTGGCGATCCAGGGCGGATCGGGCGCCACCTGTGGCGAGCTCAATCAGCTTGTCGACACCTGCATGATGGTCTGGCCGACGCGCTAGGCGCCGGGGCACGCACGCCTCGATCGCGCGCTCCCCTCCCCCCGGCACGGTTGCTGCCGGTCAGGATTACCCTCTGTTACGTCCGTCTGACGCGATCTGCATCAGCACAGGTCCTTCGGCCGCAGTATCAGCCGGCGCTGGCCTGTCGATCGCCGCCCTCGACGCCGCCCTGACGACAGCCGAGCGCAGTGCCTCGACGCCATAGGGCTTCGGCAGCAGGATCGCCTCGGGATCCCACGGCACGAGCGCGACCTCGCTGTCGCCGGTTGCGAACACGACCCCGATGCCCGGCCGACGCATGCGGACCGCTTCGGCAAGCTCAGGGCCCGACAACCCCGGCAGGTTGACGTCGCTGACCAGCACATCGACCGGGCGGGCCTGCAGCGTCGTGAGCGCCGCTTCGGCGCTGACCGCCTCGATCACCGCCATGCCCAGATCGCGCAGCATCTCGGCCGCACCCGCACGGATCGCCGCGTCATCCTCGACGAGCAGGACGCGGATCGGGACGTTTCCGTCCGACCGCGGCGCATCCTCATGACCCTCGGCCGCGCGCCGCCGCGCGCGCTGGCCGGCAAGAACCTGTTCGAACTTCCGCGCGAGCGCCTCGCGCGTATAAGGCTTGGACAACAGGTCGACGCCCACGTCGAGCCGGCCGCCATGCACGATCGAATTCTCCGTATAGCCCGACGTGAACAGCACCGCGAGATCGGGGATCCGCTCGCGCGCACGACGGGCGAGTTCGGGGCTCTTCAGCGTCCCCGGCATCACCACGTCGGTGAACAGCATGTCGATTGGCACGCCGCTTTCGATGACGTTCAGCGCACTGCCCGCGTCGACCGCTTTCAGCACGCCATAGCCAAGGTCGCCGAGCATCTCGACGACGGTCGCACGGACCTCGTCATCGTCCTCGACCACCAGCACGGTCTCGGTCCCGCCGATGATCGGCCCACCGCTGGTCGCGACCTCGACGTCTTCGGGGCCCATCGCGCGCGGCAAATAGAGCTTGATCGTCGTGCCTTCGCCGACCTCGCTGTAGATCTTCACATGGCCGCCCGATTGCTTGACGAAGCCATAGACCATCGACAGCCCGAGCCCGGATCCCTTGCCCTCGCTCTTGGTCGAGAAGAACGGCTCGAACACCTTGTCGATGATGTCGGGCGCCATGCCGCTGCCCGTATCGGTGACCGCCAGCATGACATATTGCCCCGCCGCGACCTCCATATGGCCGCGCGCATAGGCGTCATCGAGGCTGGCATTGCCGAGCTCGATCGTGAGCTTGCCGCGCCCCTCCATCGCGTCGCGCGCGTTGATCGCGAGGTTGAGCAACGCGTTCTCGATCTGCGTCGGGTCGATGAACGTGTTCCACAGCCCGCCGCCGACGACCGTCTCGACCTCGATCGCCTCGCCGATCGCACGCCGCAGCATGTCGTCCATCCCGCGCACGAACCGCGTGACGTTGACCACCTTGGGTTCGAGCGCCTGGCGTCGGCCGAAGGCGAGTAGCTGCGCGGCGAGCTTGGCGCCGCGTTCGATCCCCGCCATCGCGTTGCTGACCCGCCGCTCGGCACGCGCATTCCCGGCAATGTCCTTGCCGAGCAACTGCAGATTGCCCGAGACGACCTGGAGCAAATTGTTGAAATCGTGCGCGACACCGCCGGTCAGCTTGCCGATCGTCTCCATCTTCTGCGCCTGGGCGAGCCCCGCTTCAGCGAGCCGGCGCTCCTCGATTTCGCGGATGACGCGCGCCTCGAGCGTCTCGTTGAGAACGCGCAGCTGGCGTTCGGCGCGTTCGCGGTGGCTGATCTGTCGTTCAAGCTGCAGCGTGCGATTGACGCGCTCCTCGACGTCGAAGACCAGCACGTAGAAGCCGTTGATCGTACCATCGGGCTCGACCCGCGGGATATAGCGCAGCTCGGACGCGCGGTCGCCGCCGTCGCGGTGCGGCAGCCGCGCATCGGCGGTCACCGTCTCGCCGGCCAGAGCCCGGTCCATCATCGGCAGGCGTACGGCAAAGGCGGGCTGACCGATGACGTCGCGGACATGCCGTCCGACGACCTGGGCGGGTGTCAGCCCGACCCAGTCCTCGTAAAAGCTGTTGGCGAAACGATAGACATAGTCACGATCGATATAGGAAATCAGCACGGGCAGCGCGTCGGTGACGATCCGCAGCTCCGATTCGCTCCGCGCCAGCTGCCGTTCCGCCGCCACCCGCTCGCTATTGTCGATCACCGTGCCCAGCACGCCGCCGACGCTGCCGTCGAAATCATGCACCGGGGTGTAGAAGAGGTCGAGCGTCACCGCGTGCGCTGCGCCGTCATGGTGGAGCGTCATCGGCTGGTCGCGAAAGAGCATGACCTCGCCGCGCATCACCTCGCCCAGCACGTGGCGGTTGAAGTCCGCCTGCTCGGGCCAGACATCGACGGCGCGCGCACCGATCGCGGCCGGGTGCTTGCCGCCCACGATCCTGGCATAGCCGTCATTATACAGCATGAGGCCGTCGGCGCCCCACATCAGCACCTTGGCGACGGGCGAGTTGACCACCGTATTGACGGTCGAGCGAAGCTGCGGGGACCAGGTGTCGATCGCGCCGAGCGGCGTCGCGCTCCAGTCATGCGCTCGTATCGCTGCGCCACATGCCCCGCCGGCGATCGGCCAGGCCACCGGGGTGGCGGCGACAGATCGCCCCAGCCGGTCGCGCAGCAGCGTCAGGGTCTCAGCGGCAACCGCATCGGCGCTGGCGCCGGTGCCGGCACTTACCTGGGCATCGATGAAGCGGTCGAGTTCGGACGCGAGCACCGGGTTGCGGGTCTGTCGGGTAACCATGCCACCGGGGTAGCTTTCCGACCGCGCCTGTCAATCGCGCTTGGCATCGGCACCGGACTTGGCAGACGGAGCGAGCCGCGCGCACGACCGACGTGCACGCGGCGAGAAGCCCCTCAGTCGAGGGGCTTGGTCACCGGCCGCCACATCACGAAGGCGAGCGCCACCAGCGGCAACACCGCCATACAGCCCACGATCATCAGCATCAGATTGCTTGCAGTCATCCAGCCTCTCCTTCGTATTTTTACGAAGGCTGACGGGTATTGCCGTGCTTTGCAAGCGACTTGGCCCAATGGCCCGTCCACCAACCTGGAGTACGCCCGCGGCGTCAGATACCTTCGGGTGTCACCACGCGCCCGGTCGCCTCGAGCGCGCTGACCAGATCGGCGATGCAGCGATCGACCAGCGCGGCATCCGCACTGCGCACGACGAAGTTCGCGCCCGTCCGGCCGTCGCGGAAAAACGGGTAGCTGCCGACCGCGACGCCGTCATGCGCCTTCTCGGCATCGCGCAGCAGGTCGGCGACTTCGCTCTCCGCCACCCAGCAGCCGATCGTCTTCGACACGACCGGGCGTCCGCCCTCGAGCGTGCCGGTGAGCGCGTCGAGCATGCCGGCGGTGATGTGCGGCACGCCCGCCATGATGAAGATGTTGCCGATCCGGATCCCCGGCGCGCCCGACACCTTGTTGTCGATCAGGTCCGCCCCGACCGGCACGCGCGCCATCCGCGCACGCGCTTCGGTCAGCCCGCCGCGGGTCGCATAATAGGCCTCCAGCACCGCCATCGCCCGCGGATGATGCTCGACCGCGACACCCAGCGCCTCAGCGATCGAGTCGACTGTGATGTCGTCATGCGTCGGGCCGATCCCGCCCGTGGTGAACAGATAGTCGTTGCGCGCGCGCAGGATGTTCACCGCCTCGACGATCGCCTCGGTCCGGTCGGCGACGACACGCACTTCGGCGAGCCGGATGCCCTGCACGTTGAGCCAGGCCGCGATCTGCGCGACGTTCTTGTCCTGCGTGCGGCCCGACAGGATCTCGTCGCCGATGATCGTCAGTGCGGCCGTCCAGATGCGTTCCTGTGTCATGGCCCTTCGCATAGCCTCGCAAAAGTTGCGCCGCCACGCTATATCGCTCGCCATGACCGAATATGTAACCGTCACGTCCGACGCGCCGGACGCGCGCACCGGCGCCATCAAGCTCCACGGCCCCGCCGCCTTCGAAGGCATGATGAAGGCCGGGCGGCTCGCTGCCGAAACGCTCGACATGATCGTGCCGCACATGGTGCCGGGCGTGACCACTGCCGAGATCGACCGGCTGATCTACGACTTCGTCACCGCCGCGGGCGCGGTGCCCGCGACGCTCGGCTATCGCGGCTATACCCACAGCGTCTGCATCTCGATCAACCATGTCGTTTGCCACGGTATCCCGAGCGAGAAGACGCTGAAGTCGGGCGATATCGTCAATGTCGACGTCACGCCGTTGCTCGACGGCTGGCATGGGGACACGAGCCGGATGTACCTGATCGGCGACGTGCCGATCAAGGCACGGCGTCTCGTCGAGGTTACCTATGAATGCCTGATGCTCGGCATCGAGCAGGCCAAGCCCGGCAACCGCATGGGCGACGTCGCGCATGCGATCCAGCGTCATGCCGAGAAGCACCGCTACGGCGTGGTCCGCGATTTCTGCGGGCACGGCGTCGGCCGGCTGTTCCATGACGCCCCCGAAGTCGTCCATGTCGGCAAGCCCGGCACCGGCCCCGAACTGCGCCCCGGCATGATCTTCACGATCGAACCGATGATCAACATCGGCCGCCCCGACGTGAAGCTGCTCGACGATGGCTGGACCGCGGTGACGCGCGACCGTTCGCTGTCGGCGCAGTTCGAACACTCGATCGGCATCACCGAGACCGGCTGCGACATCTTCACGCTCAGCCCCAAAGGTTACACGCAGCCGCCCTACGGGTGATACGCACGGGAGGGGGGCGCAATCGCCCCCCTCCCATCATCCTGACGAAAGTCAGGATCCAGAGCCGCAAGGCGCGTACCTCGTTACTCTAGATCCTGACGTCCGTCAGGATGACGACGCAAAGTGGGATGACGACTACAGGTCGCGGCAGAGGATCGCAGCCTTCCGCAACTCTACCTCCGCGCTTTCACCGGCGGCCGCATCACCCTTCGCTTCGAGACCCCTAGTCTGCACCGTCAGCTCGGCCGGCCCCTCGATCGGCACAGGATACCCTTGGGCGACTGGCTGCAGGCCTTCGTCGCCTTGTCATAGGCCGCCTGGGTCTGCTCGCCCGACGGCCGGACCATGAACGACACCATCGACGACCCGCCAAACAGATGCGATCCAAGACCCATCGTATTGACGCGCCATTCGGTGGCCCGCGCGGGCTTCGATCCGGCCTGCTTAATGTTGAGTTTGGGAGCAAGCCGCTCGCAGAAACTCGCCGGTGCCTGCGCGGGCAGTTGCATCGCCGTGCTCCCCAGCGCCGCAATCGCCAGTATCGACGCGATCTTCATTAACACCCCCCGAATGACGACCGCCCTGCCATATACCGGGCGGTATCGACGGGAAGTCTGACGCCGTTTCATGACATGGCAATTGCACGTCGCCAGTCCCTCGCGCTTCGAGCAGGATCGACGCTGGCAAGTCGCCCCCCACCCCGCTAAAGCCCGCCCATGACCGAGATCACACCGCAGATCGTCGCCGACCACGGCCTGTCCCCCGAAGAATATGAGCGCGTGCTCCACGCGATCGGCCGCGAGCCCAATCTCGTCGAGCTCGGCATCTTCTCGGTGATGTGGTCCGAGCATTGCAGCTACAAGTCGAGCAAGATCCATCTGATGAAGCTGCCCACCAAGGGCGAGCGCGTCATCTGCGGCCCGGGCGAGAATGCCGGCGTCGTCGATATCGGTGACAACCAGGCGGCGATCTTCAAGATGGAGAGCCACAACCACCCGTCCTACATCGAACCCTATCAGGGCGCGGCGACCGGCGTCGGCGGCATCCTGCGCGACGTCTTCACGATGGGCGCGCGGCCGATCGCCAACATGAACGCGCTGCGCTTCGGCCGGCCCGATCACCCAAAGATGCGCCACCTGATCTCGGGCGTCGTTCACGGCATCGGCGGCTATGGCAATTGCGTCGGCGTGCCGACGGTCGGCGGCGAGGTGAACTTTCACGCGGCGTATGACGGCAACATCCTGGTCAACGCGATGACCGTCGGGATCGCCGATCAGGACAAGATCTTCTATTCGGCCGCCAGCGGCATCGGCAATCCGATCGTCTATGTCGGCTCCAAGACCGGTCGCGACGGCATCCACGGCGCGACGATGGCGAGCGCGGACTTCGGTGAGGACTCGGACGCCAAGCGCCCGACCGTCCAGGTCGGCGATCCCTTCACCGAAAAGCTGCTGATCGAGGCCTGCCTCGAACTCATGGCGACCGACGTCATCGTCGCGATCCAGGACATGGGCGCCGCCGGCCTCACCTCCTCGTCGGTCGAGATGGCATCTAAGGGCGGGGTCGGTATCGAACTCGTCATGGACGACGTGCCGCAGCGCGAAACCGGCATGACGCCGTACGAGATGATGCTGAGCGAAAGCCAGGAGCGGATGCTCATGGTGCTGAAGCCCGGCCGCGAGGCCGAGGCCGAGGCGATCTTCAAGAAATGGGAGCTCGATTTCGCGGTGATCGGCCGCGTCACCGACACCGGCCGCATGGTTCTGACGTTCAAGGGCGAGACGGTCTGCGACATTCCGCTCGGGCCGCTTGCCGACGAGGCACCGCTCTACGATCGCCCGCACGTGCCGACGCCCAAGCCTGCGCCGCTCGAAAACGTGCCGCACAGCAACGACATCGCCGCCGACCTGGTGACGCTGATGGGCTCGCCAGACATCGCCTCGCGCCGCTGGATCTGGGAGCAGTATGACCACATGGTCGGCGCCGACACGGTGCAGCGCCCCGGTGGCGACGCCGCGGTCGTCCGCGTCCACGGCACGCAGAAGGCGCTGGCGATGACCACCGACTGCACGCCGCGCTATTGCTTCGCCGATCCCGTCGAGGGCGGCAAGCAGGCGGTCGCCGAAGCATGGCGCAACCTCACCGCGGTCGGCGCGCTGCCGTTGGCAGTCACCAACTGCCTCAACTTCGCCAACCCGCAGCGGCCCGAGATCATGGGCCAGATCGTCGGTTGCCTCGAGGGGATGAGCGACGCGTGCATCGCGCTCGACTTCCCGATCGTGTCGGGCAACGTCTCGCTCTACAATGAATCCAAGGCGACCGGCGGCGGCTCGGCTATCCTGCCGACGCCCGCGATCGGCGCAATCGGCCTGCTCGCCGACTGGCAGAAGAATGCGACGATCGCCTTCAAGGGCTCGGGCGACATCATCCTCGCGGTCGGCACGCGGCACGGCCATCTCGGCCAGTCACTGTGGCTGCGCGAATGCCATGGCCGCGAGGAAGGCCCCCCGCCCGCGGTCGATCTGGCGGCGGAGCGTCGCGTCGGCGACCTCATCCGCAACGCGATCGCCGAGGGACAGCTGTCGGCGGTCCATGACGTCTCGGACGGCGGCATCGCCGTGACCCTGGCCGAAATGGCGCTCGCGGGCGGCATCGGCGCTATGATCGACCGCAAGCAGCCCTTCGACTGCGCCCGCGCGTTCTTCGCGGAGGACCAGGGCGTCTATATCGTCACCGTCGAGGACCACGCGCTGCTCGACTTCCTCGGCGCCGCACATGCCGCCGATGTCGAGGCCGAACCGCTCGGCCGTACCGGCGGCAAGCGCCTGATCTTCGAACGCCCCGACCGCGACGACGTGATCGCGCTCGACACGCTGCGCGCCGCGCATGAAGGCTTCTTCCCGAATTTGATGGGGGCCGATGCCGCGCTGGCCTGAACGCCAACGCGGCATTAGTTGCGAATCAGACGCAAAAGCGCTTGCGACTGGTTCGCATTATCGCTAATTGGAAGCTCTCACGAGGGAGCTTCCATGGTCGTCTGCGTCTGCAATGCCATTCGAGAATCCGACGTCCGCAGCTGTGCGCGGGGCGGGTGCACGACGCCCTGCCAGGCGTTCCGTTCGCTGGGCCGTCAGCCGAAATGCGGTCAGTGCACGTCGGTCGCCCGGGCGATCATCAACGAGGAACGCGCCGCAGCCTGACCTGGCGCGGCACCACATGCCGCGATCCCGTCGCCCTTGCCGCCACGAACGTAAAACCGCTACATGCCGCTCAGAGGTGACGGAGTTATGGCAATGCGCGGCGATCCCACGGTAATCGATTTTCTGAACGAGGCGCTCAAGAACGAGTTGACCGCGGTCAACCAATATTGGCTCCATTATCGGATGCTCGAGCATTGGGGCGTCTACAAGCTCGCCCAGTATGAGCGCATGGAGTCGATCGACGAGATGAAGCATGCCGACTGGTTGTCGGAGCGCATCCTGTTTCTCGATGGCCTGCCCAATTTCCAGCTGCTCGGTCGGCTGCGCATCGGCGAGACCGTCGAGGAGGTTCTGAAGTCCGACCTCGCGCTCGAGGTCGAGGCGACGATCCAGCTGAAGAGCGCGATCGCCTATTGCGAAGAGGTGAAGGACTATATCAGCCGCGACCTGTTCGCGCGTATCCTTGCCAGCGAGGAAGAGCATGTCGACACGATCGAACGCCAGTTCGAGATGATCGCGCGGATGGGCATCCACAACTACATCCAGCTCAACTCGATCTCCGAGCATGATTCGCCCAAGGCCGGCGCAGCACCCTATCTGAAGGGCTGAGCCCGTCTGCCGGTCGTCGTCCGCGGCGACCGGCAGCGGTTGCTGCTCATGCGCTTATTCGGCGCCGAACCCCGATGGGACGGCACGCCGTCCGAACCCGCCCGCCGCGGGACGGCGAGGGACCAACGGATTGGCCTCGCGTTCGAGAAGCGTCAGCGTTTCGCCAAACAGCGGCCGCAACCGCGCGACATGCTCGAGCGCGGCATCCGGGGTATCGTGAAGCTCGACACAGTCGCGTGCGATCGTCTCGATCGTTTCCGCGAGATCGGCCAGCGGCTCGGCGCCGAACTGGCGCGCCTCACCCTTAAGGGTGTGGGCTGGAATGATCAGCGCCGCGGCGCTGCCGGCGCGCATCGCCGCTTCGATCGTCGCGACCGACTTCACGCCGTCTTCGCGGAAATAGCCGAGGATGCGGATGAACCCGCCGCCAAGCTCGCTGCGGGCCTGTTGAAACGCCGGCCAGTCGACCAGGGTGTTTCCTTCGAATGACACTGACGCCTACTCCCGTTTGGCCGGCCCGCCATGAACGTCGACGGTCAGCCTATCGCTATTCCGTAAAGACATTGTTGCTGTCGGACCCGCGTGTCACGACAAATATTGGCGCGACTGGATCGGAAATGATCGCCATGTCCGCGCCCGCCGCTGCGGCGACCGCCGCAAGCTCGGCAGGCGCACGCGGATCATCGGCGCGGACCTCGATCCGAACAGCGGCCGGCATCCCGTCCGAGCCTGATCCCTCGCCCGCCTGACGCAGCGTTCTGGCCAGCCGCATCGCGGGCCAGGGGCACCGCATGCCCCGCGCGTCGATCCGGACCACCCCGGACGCCACCGTCTAGTAGCCGCCGCCGCCGCCGCGATTATCGTCGTACGGGTTCTTCGGCGCGCGGAACATCAGCCGGACCGGCACTGCGCCGAAGCCCAGATCCTTGCGCATCGAATTGACCAGATAGCGCTCGTAGCTCGCCGGCAGCTGGTCGACGCGCGTGCCGAAGATCACGAAGCTCGGCGGACGCGTCTTGACCTGCGTGACATAGCGCATCTTGATCCGCTTGCCGCCCGGAGCCGGGGGCGGCGTCGCCTCGATCGCGCGTTCGAACCAGCGGTTGAGCTCGCCGGTGCCGACACGCTTCGACCAGGCGTCGCGCGTGTCGAAACACGCCTGGAGCAGCTGGTCGATGCCCTTGCCGGTCGCGCCCGACACGGTCATCACGGTGACGCCCTTGACCTGGCTGAGCCCGTCCTCGAGCGCGCGCTTGACGCCGTTGAACAGCGACGACGCGCTCTCGGCGATATCCCATTTGTTCAGCGCGATGACGAGCGCACGGCCCTCCTGCAACACCTTGTCGGCGATCCGCAGATCCTGCGCCTCGAGCCCCAGCGTGGCGTCGAGCAGCAGCACGACGACCTCGGCGAAGTCGACCGCGTGGAGCGCGTCCTCGACCGACATCTTCTCGAGCTTGTCCTGGACCTTCGCACGCTTGCGCATCCCCGCCGTATCGATCAGCCGGACCTTGCGCGATTCGCCGCCGGTCGGATGCCAGTCGTAATCGACGCTGATCGAGTCGCGCGTGATGCCAGCCTCGGGACCGGTGATCATCCGGTCCTCGCCGAGGATGCGGTTGACCAGCGTCGACTTGCCCGCGTTCGGCCGTCCGACGATCGCGAGCTTCAGCGGCCCCTCATATTCGTTGTCGGGCTGTTCCTCCGGAACCTCGTCCTTGCCTTCGAGCAGCGGGAGCAATGCCTCGAACAGGTCGCCCATGCCCTCGCCATGCTCGGCGGACAGTTCGACCGGATCGCCGAAGCCGAGCGCCAGCGACTCAAGCACGCCATCATTGCCCGCGCGGCCCTCGGCCTTGTTGGCGACGAGCACGACCGGCACGTCGGCGGTGCGAAGCCAGCGGGCGATCTCCTCGTCGAGCGGCACGATGCCGGCGCGCGCGTCGAACAGGAACAATGCGACATCGGCCTGGCCGACGGCAGCCTCGGTCTGCTGACGCATCCGCCCGGGCAGCGTCTGCGCGTCGTGATCCTCATATCCGGCGGTATCGATGATGCGGAAATCGAGCCCGATCAGCGACGCATCGCCCTCGCGGCGATCGCGCGTGACGCCGGGCCGGTCGTCGACCAGCGCAAGCTTCTTGCCGACGAGGCGGTTGAACAGGGTCGACTTGCCGACATTGGGGCGGCCGACGATTGCGACCACAGGGAGTTTGGACATGCCGTGCCCTTAGCGCGGGAACGCTCCGTCGTCACCTGTTACCCCTCTCCCACCGGGAGAGGGGTGATGGCTCACCGATAGGCGGTGATCTTGCCCTTCTGGTCGAGCGTGTAGAGCGTCGAGTTTGCGACGATCGGCGGCAGCGTGAACGGCGTCTTGGTCTCGATCGTGCTGCCGACCGCGCCATCGCCCGGATTGACCGAAACGATCTCACCGCGCGAATTGGTCAGGATCAGGCGTCCGCCCGCCAGGATCGGGCCATACCAGGTCACCGGCCCCTTCTTCTTCTTCTCGTTATCGAACCGCTGCAGCTGAGCGATCCAGCGTGCCTTGCCGTTCGACCGCGACAGGCAGACCAGCCGCGCATCGTCGGTGACCACGAACAGCCATTCGCCCGCGATCCAGGGGGTCGAGATGCCCGCAAAATTCTGTTCCCACAGACGCTGGCCGGTCGAGAGCTCGAGCGCGACCATGCGCCCGCCCTGCCCGACCGCATAGACACGGCCGCCATCGATGACCGGGGCCGCGTCGATATCCGACAGGCTCGACACCGATGTGGTGATCGACGTGCGCGACAAGGCGTCCTGCCACAGGATACGGCCATTCTCGTAGCGATAGGCGCTGAGCTCGCCGCTCGAGAACCCCGAGACGACCGTGCCCTGGCTGACCGCGGGTGCCGCGACGCCGAACACGCCCTGTGTCTCCAGCGTGCCCGACTGGACCCACTGGACCTTGCCGTCGCCCTGGTTGAGCGAGAAGATCTGGTTGTCCTGCGTCAGGACATAGACCGCGCCGTTCGACACGGTCGGCGAGCCACGCAGCGGGCCGCCGGGCTTCGCCCGCCACAGGATCGCGCCATCCGACGCGTTCATCGCGACCACGTCGCCGACGCCGTCGGTCGCATAGACCTTGCCGTCGTCATAGCTCACGCCGCCGCCGAACCGCGCAGACTGGTTGATCTTGCCCTCGGTGATCGGCGTGGTCCACAACGCCCCGCCGGTGTCGGACTTGAACGCATGCGCGACGCCGTGGACGTCCATCACGAACAGCTTGTTCTCACCGACGACAGGCGGCGCGGCCATGCGTTCGCGGTTGGAGCCACCGTCGATCGAGGCCTGCCATGCCTTGGTGGGCTGCGCGGCGAGCGCAAGCTGGCCCATCGACTTGGCGGGATTGCCGCCCGGCTGTGCCCAGGCGTCGTTGACCGAGGGGGCCGGCAGGAGGACCTGGACATCGGCGATCGTCGCGTCGGTCTCGACCCCGTTTTCGGAGGTCAGGATCGATACCCGGTTTCCGACCGTCGGGGTCTTCTTGACGCCACCCTTGAAAATGCCGCAGCCGCTCAAGGCCATGAGCGCAGCCACCGCGACCGTCACCCGATAAGACTTCGTCATTGCGCGTTGGTATCCTCGTTTGATGCAGCAGCAGCGGCGGTCCCGGCCGTCCCGGTGCTGGCAACGGCGTCGACGCCCAGTACACCGGCCATCTGAACAGCGCGTTGACGAATCGTCTCGGGCACGCCGGGATCAGCCGCGATCTGGCCGAAAAGCGTCCCCGCCTGCTTGGTCTGGTTCATCCGGACATAGGCGACGGCGACCATCTCGCCCGCGCTGCCGAGCCAGGGGTTGCCCGTCACCGCAAGCGGACGCAGCCGCTCGACCACGACCTGCGGCTTGAGCGTGTCATATTCCGCCGACGTCTGCCGGACCAGCGCCAGGTCGCGGAACGGCTTGGCGACCGACGTGTCAGCGGCGATCGCCGCCAGCTTGGCCGCGGCACCCTTCATATCCTCTTTCTGGAGAAGGATATCCGCTTCCGTAAACCGCGCGAGCGCGCTGTACCCGGCGCGGTCGGACGCGGCGAGCTTGGTCAGCGTCGTGTTCGCCTCGGCGACCTTGTCCGCGGCCAGCGCGTCATAAGCGGCCTGGAGCTGCTCGCCCTCGACACCCGCCTGGGTTTCGGTGCTGTGCTGATAATAGAGGAATCCGGCCAGCGCGACGAGTGCTGCGACCACCCCGAGCGCGACCCATTTGCCCCAGGTCGTCCAGAAACCCGCGAGCTGATCGCGGCGTAGTTCTTCGTCGACCTCGCGGAGGAACGCTTCATCGGTTTTCGGCGGCAGGGCCAAGGGTGACTCCGGAGACAAAGGGAGGAAAGGATATCGGGGGATGGTGGAATGGCGCGGACCTTAGCCGCCACGCGTCCGAAACAAAAGCCGGATCAATCCACCGTGCCGGCGCGCGGCGCATAGCTCTGATCGGGTCCCGGAAAAGCACGACTGCGAACCTCATCGGCATAGGTCTCCGCCGCGCCCGAGATCTTGCCGGCGAGATCCTCGAACCGCTTCACGAACTTGGCGGTACGGTCGAACAGGCCGAGCATGTCCTCGGCAACAAGCACTTGGCCGTCACACTTGACCGAAGCGCCGATGCCGATCGTCGGACAGGCGACCGCGCGCGTGATCTCGATCGCGATCGGCTCGACCACGCCCTCGATCACCAGCGCGAATGCGCCCGCCTCGGCAACGGCCTTGGCATCCGCGACGATCTTCGCCGCCTCTTCGGGCGTACGGCCGCGCGCGCCATAGCCGCCCAGCACGTTGACCGCCTGCGGGGTGAGGCCGACATGTCCCATCACCGGGATGCCGCGCTCGACCAGGAACCGTACGGTCGGCGCCATCGCGGTGCCGCCCTCGAGCTTCACCGCCGCCGCACCGGTCTGCTTCAGCAACCATGCGGCGCTTTCGAACGCCTTTTCGGGCGATGCCTCATAGCTGCCGAACGGCATGTCGATGACCACCACCGCATGATAGCTGCCGCGCACCACCGCCGCGCCGTGCGCCGCCATCATCTCGAGCGTGACGGGCACGGTCGAGGGCAGGCCGTAGATCACCTGCCCCAGGCTGTCGCCGACCAGCAGCATGTCGCAGTGTGGATCCAGCAGCTGCGCGTTGCGCACCGTATAGGCGGTGAGCATGACGAGCGGCACCTGCCCCTTTTGCCGGCGGATCGCGGGGATCGTCAGCCGCTTCAGCGGCGCGGGTGTCGGGTTGGCGCGACTCGTCGCGGTGTCGAGCGTGTAGGTCGTGGACATGGACGCGCGTTCTAGCGAAGCCGATGCCGCTCGCCCAGCCCGTCCGGTCGCACGCGCCCGACACCGGCGACGGCCGCGTCTCAGCCGACCGTCACGCCCTTCCAGAAGGCATAGCGATCCTTGATCTCGGCCGCGGCGGATTTGGGATCGGGATAGTACCAGACCGCATCGACGTTCCGTTTGCCGTCGACGACCAGCGTCTTGTAGCGCGCGGTGCCCTTCCACGGACAGTTCGACTGCGTCGCGCTGTCTTCGAGCAGCGCGGGATCGACGCTGTCCGCGGGGAAATAGTGATTGCCCTCGACGACGACGGTATCGTCGGACCGGGCGATCTCTTGGCCGTTCCATGTAGCGACAGGCATGTTCGTCTCCTTCAGGCGTTCCCCAGCCCCGCCGCCTCATACCGCTCGGCGCTGAAGCCGACCAGCAGCGTCGCACCGGTATCGAGCACCGGGCGTTTGATCATCGACGGCTGCGCGAGCATCAGCGCGACCGCCTTGTCCGCGTCCAGGTCGACGCGGTCAGACTCGGGCAGTTTCCGGAACGTGGTGCCGGCGCGGTTGAGCAACGGCTCCCACCCGACCCGGCCGATCCAGTCGCGCAGCCGTGCGTCCTCGATTCCGGCGGTCTTGTAGTCATGAAACACATAGGCGACGTCATGCGCATCAAGCCACGCACGCGCCTTCTTCATCGTGTCACAGTTCCTGATCCCGAACAGCGTGATCGTCAAAATCGCTTCCCCATAAAACACCCTGCCACGCACCCCGCGCGCCATCGCCTGTCAGTCCCGATAGCAGATCTGCCTGCCGATCGCGCAATGGCGGCCACGGTGCTGATTTTTGCCAGGGACGGTGGAACCTCGACGCCGCGAAATGGCTGTACGATGTACGGAATGACCAAGACAAGTTGCGGACATAGAAGGCTTTTCGGCGGGTTGCTGTGAAAGACCCGTCGGGTCCGATGACGGCAGGCGATGGGAGCGGGATGATGACGGACAAGGCTGCAGAAGCGCGACAACTGAACCTCCTCACCCTGTTATTCGCGATCCTCGCATTTGTCGGCATTCTCGCGCTGGGGAGTGTCGACGCGAAGACGAAGCAGCAGCGGTACCGGATTGCGAAGACCTACCAGATCTCCGAACGGCAGAAGCTCGAACGCCGGCGCGCCCGTGCCGTGCAGGGGGTCATCGCCTCCACGTCTGCGCAGAGCGCCCCCTGACAGCAGCCTCCGCATATCCGGCCGGTGAAGCCGGTAGCATGAACTGCCCCGCGCGTTTAACGATGCGGGCATGACGCATTCATTCTACGCGATCCACACGCACGGCCTGATCCGGGTTGCTGCAGCAACACCGCGGGCGTCGGTCGGGGATACCGCCGCCAATGCCGCGGCGACGATCGCACTGGCGACGCAGGCGGATGCGCAGCATGTCGACCTCGTCGTCTTTCCCGAACTCAACCTCACCTCTTATGCGCTCGACGATCTGCATCTGCAGACCGCGCAGCAGCGTGCGACGCTGGCGGCGATCGATAGCGTCGTCGCGGCGAGTGTGACGCTCCGGCCGGTGCTGCTGGTGGGCGCGGCGCTGGTGCGCGCGGGGCGGCTGTATAATTGCGCCGTTGTGATTGCGCGCGGTCGCATGCTCGGGGTCGTGCCCAAGACCTTCCTGCCCAACTACCGCGAATTCTACGAAAAGCGCTGGTTCGCGAGCGGCGCGGGACTGACGGGGCTGTCGATCGATCTCGGCGGCGAGCCCGTGCCGTTCGGCACCGACCTGATCTTTGCGGCGCGCGACCTGCCCGGCTTCGTAGTCCATGCGGAGATCTGCGAGGATTACTGGGCCCCTACCCCGCCATCGACCGCGGGCGCGCTGGCCGGCGCGCTGATCTGCTGCAATCTGTCCGCATCGAACATCGTCATCGGCAAGGCGCGCGAGCGCGAGATGCTGGCGGCGGCGCAGTCGGCGCGCGCGGTCTGCGCCTATGTCTATTCCGCGGCGGGCCCGGGCGAGAGCACGACCGAGGTCGCATGGGACGGCCAGGGGCTGATCCACGAGCTCGGCGAACAGCTCGCCCAATCACGCCGCTTCGCGACCGAGCCGGATCTGGTCGTCGCGGACGTCGATTGCGAGCGGATCGCGCAGGAACGGCTGCGGACCGGCACGTTCAACGACGCGGCGGCGTTCGCGGGGCATCCCGAGACGCGGATCCGGCGGATCGCGTTCGATCACCTGGCCGATCCTGCCGTCGCGGACGTCGGGCTCGAACGCGTCGTCCCCCGCTTCCCGTTCGTCCCCAATGATCCCGCCCGCCGCGACGAGGATTGTTACGAGGCGTTCAATATCCAGGTGGAGGCGCTGGCGAAGCGGCTCGAGGCGGCGCGGGCGCGAACGCTGGTGATCGGCGTGTCGGGCGGGCTCGACTCGACGCATGCGCTGATCGTTGCGGCCAAGGCGATGGACCGGCTCGGCCGCCCGCGTGCCGATATCCTCGGCTTCACCATGCCCGGTTTTGCGACGGGCGAGGGCACGAAGGCGAATGCCTGGGCGCTGATGCGCGCGCTGGGCATCACCGCCGAGGAAATCGACATCCGCCCCGCGGCGCGGCGGATGCTCGAGGATATGCGGCATCCCTTTGCCGATGGCGCGCCGACCTATGACATCACCTTCGAGAACGTCCAGGCGGGGTTGCGGACCGATTATCTGTTCCGTCTCGCCAACCAGCGCGGCGGGATCGTGGTCGGCACCGGCGACCTGAGCGAGATGGCGCTGGGCTGGTGCACCTACGGCGTCGGCGACCAGATGAGCCATTATGCGGTCAACGCGGGCGTGCCGAAGACGCTGATCCAGTTCCTGATCCGCTGGTGCATCCGGACCGGCCAGTATGACGCAGCGACCGATGCGATCCTGTCGACGATCGTCGCGCAGGAAATCTCCCCCGAACTCGTCCCCGCGGGGGCGGACGGCGCGCTGCAAAGCACCGAATTGATGATCGGACCTTATGCGCTGAACGATTTCTTCGCGCATTACGTGATCCGCTACGGCCTTGCGCCGTCGAAGATCGCGTTTCTCGCCTGGCATGCCTGGCGCGATGCGGAGCGCGGGGCATGGCCCGCGGACCTACCGTCGACTGCGCGCGTCGCCTATGACCTGCCGACGATAACCGCATGGCTCGAAAGGTTTCTTCAGCGCTTTTTCGCGACGAGCCAGTTCAAGCGATCCGCGTTGCCGAACGGGCCGAAGGTCTCGGCTGGCGGCGCATTGTCGCCGCGCGGCGACTGGCGCGCACCGTCGGATGGAACCGCGCGGGTCTGGATCGACGAATTGTGCTCAGCCGTTCCGCGGGCCGAGCCGGGCGACCTTGCATAAATCGCGTGCCGCGCGCATTATGAAAATCCTATGACAGTGGCTCCACCGGATGGATCGCGCGATCGCCGGATCGAGATCCCATCTAACCTTTGGCTGATTCACCCGGCAGGCCGCGCGCTTTTGCCCCTCGCACTCGCGCGTCGCATCTCGGCGAACACGGTGTCGGTGGCGGGACTGGTCCTGGGGGGCGCTGCTGCGCTGGCCTATACGCATTGGGGCAATCCCGCCTTGGCATTGGTCGGCCTGGCCCTGTCGATCGGGTGGCTGATTGCGGATGGCCTCGACGGCATGGTCGCCCGCGCGACCAAGACCGCGAGTCCGCTCGGGCGGATGCTGGATGGTCTATGCGATCACGGCGTGTTCGCGCTGATCTACATCTCGCTGGCCCTTACCATCGACACGCCAGAGGCCTGGATCCTCGCGGTTGCGGCCGGTGGCGCGCACGCGGTGCAGTCGAACATGTACGAGGGTGAGCGCTCGCGCTTCCATCGCCGGATTCGCGGCGTCGCGCTCGATGCCCCACCCGTGCCGACCGGCAACGCGCTCGTCCGCTTCTATGACGGGGTGGCCAGCAGCATCGACCGGATCGCGATGCCGTTCGAACGCACGCTCGGTCAGGCCAGCGATCCTGTCGCGCTTGGCCAGAGCTATGCCGCGCGCGCCGTCGCGCCATTGCGCTTCATGGCCTTGCTAACCGCGAATGTCAGAGTATGGGCGATCTTCGTCGCCTGCTTTGCGGGCAACCCGCGCATCTTCTGGTGGTTCGAGATCGTCCCTCTGACGCTCGTCGCCATCGTCGGGCTCGTCTGGCACCGTCGTGTCGAACGGGCTTTCGTCCGTAATACCACACCGCCGCGATCGAAGACCGCGTCGCGCATGCATCTTTCGTAAGGAACAGGGTCAGTAATGAATAGCATTCGGATCGCCGTGGTCGGCATCGGCAACTGCGCGAGCTCGCTCGTCCAGGGCCTCGAGCATTATCGCGAGGGGGCAAACGACCAGGTCGGCCTGATGCATTTCGACATGGGTGGCTACAAGCCGAGCGACATCAAGGTCGTCGCGGCGTGGGACGTCGATCGTCGCAAGGTCGGCAAGGACGTCGCCGAGGCGATCTTCGCCAAGCCCAACTGCACCGCTGTGTTCGCCCCCAATGTCGGCAACACCGGCACCATCGTGAAGATGGGCAAGACGCTCGACGGCGTCGCCGATCACATGTCCGACTTCAAGGACGACCGCACCTTCCTCCTCGCCGACGCCGCAGAGCCGACGCGTGAGCAGGTCATCGCGGATCTGAAGGCGTCGGGCGCCGACGTGCTGATGAACTACCTGCCGGTCGGTTCGCAGGAAGCGACCGAATTCTATGCCGACTGCGCGATCGAGGCCGGCGTGGCGTTCGTCAACAACATTCCCGTCTTCATCGCGTCGAACCCCGTCTGGGCGAAGAAGTTCGAAGACGCCGGCGTCGCGATCATCGGCGACGACATCAAGGCACAGCTCGGCGCGACGATCGTCCACCGCGTGCTGACCGACCTGTTCGCCAAGCGCGGCGTGAAGCTGGATCGCACCTACCAGCTCAACACCGGCGGTAACACCGACTTCCTCAACATGTCGAACCATCGCCGTCTCGAGTCGAAGAAGATCTCGAAGACCGAAGCCGTCCAGTCGGTCGCGGCCGAGCGCATGGATGACGACAATGTCCATATCGGCCCGTCGGACTATGTCCCCTGGCAGAACGACAACAAGGTCTGCTTCCTGCGCATGGAAGGCCAGCTGTTCGGCGGCGTGCCGATGAACCTCGAGCTGCGCCTGTCGGTCGAGGATTCGCCCAACTCGGCGGGTGTCGCGATCGACATGATCCGCTGCGCCAAGATCGCCAAGGACCGCGGCATCGCCGGTGTGATCGACCCTGCATCGGCCTATTTCTGCAAGCATCCCCGCACGCAGATGACCGACGATCTCGCGCAGATCGAGGTCGAGCGGTTCATCAAGGCCGCCTGACATGATCGAGACGGCTGTCATCCTCGCCGCCGGGGAGGGCAGCCGTCTTCGCGCCTCGGCGCCCTATAAACCCCTCTGCCCGGTCGCCGGCCGCCCCCTCATCGCGCATGCGCTCGAGGGTCTTGCGGAAGCCGGACTCAAGCGTGCGATCGTCACGCTGAGCTATGGCCGCGATGCGATCGAGGCCTATCTCGCCAGCCGCGCCTGGCCGCTACATGTCGAAACCGTTCTTGCCGACCACCGCGAGCCCAATGGCGTATCGGTGCTTGCCGCCACCGACGCGCTGGCCGGGCAGGACGCGGTTCTGGCGATGTGCGACCACCTCGTCCTCCCCGCGCTGTATCGCCGCATGGCCACCGCCGGACCGGGCAACGGGCTTCGGCTCGGCATCGACCGCCGGCTCGGCCATCCCTGGGTCGACCCCGAAGACGTCACGTGTGTCGCGACCAACGGGTCGGCGATCGTGGCGATCGGCAAGGGCCTCGAACCGCATGACGCCTATGACACGGGGGTTTTTGCGATCTCGCCGCGTCTCGGCGCCGCACTCGCCACGCTGGCGAGTCCCTCGCTGACCGAAGGCGTCCGCATGCTCGCCGCGGAGAACCGTGCCGAGACCGTCGACTGCAGCGATATCGACTGGATCGACGTCGACGACGCAGCCGCCCTCGCACATGCCGAACGCTGGATGAGCCAGGCCGCCTGAGCAGATCCCGGGCTCGTCAGCCCAGCGGTCGGTCGAGCGATGTGGGCGGCACGCTGAACCAGGTCGGCCCCGCTTCGGTCATGTGGAAGCAATCCTCGATTCGGATGCCATAGCGCCCGGGGATGTAGATGCCGGGCTCGTCGCTGAAACACATGCCCGCCGCGAGTTTCGTCGCCTCGCCCCGCACTAGATTGACCGGCTCGTGCCCGTCCATGCCGATCCCGTGCCCCGTCCGGTGCGACAGCCCGGGCAGCTTATAGCCCGGACCATAGCCCAGCGCCTGGTAATGCTGCCGCACCGCATCGTCGACGCTGCCTGCGGTCGCGCCGATCCGCGCGGCGGCAAACGCGATCTGCTGACCGCGCATCGCCTGGTCCCAGGTCTTGCGCTGGTCGGCGGTAGCCGATCCGTGAACCCAGGTGCGCGAGACGTCCGACTGATAGCCCTGCACGGTGCACCCGCAATCCATCAGCACGACCTGCCCGTTCGCGACGCGGTGGATCTCGCGGCTGCCATGCGGATAGGCCGAGGCTTCACCGACCAGCGCCATCGAGAATTCGGGCGCCCCGCCGAGCTTCCGGGTCGCGGCCGTCATCAGCGCGCCGATCTCGGGACCGGTCATGCCGGTCTCGACCCGCGCATGTGTCCAGCGATAGGCGGCGAGCGTGACGTCCGTCGCCGTCTGCATCAGCGCGATCTCGGCGGGCGTCTTGATCATCCGACAGCCGCGCACCACCGGATTGGCCGACACGATCAGCGCCTCCGGTACCAGCCGACGCAGCGCGTCGACGGCGAAGAAGCGCATCGTCTCCTCGATCGCGATCGGCCGCGCGATCAGCCGGCGATCGCGCAGGAAGCCCGCCACCACCGCGAGCGGGTTCTGATCCTCCTGCCAGACGCGGACCTCCGCCGGCACCGCAAGCGTCTCGCGCACCGACGGCTCCTCGAAAAACGGCGTGACGATACAGGGCTGCCCCTCGACCGGCAGGATCGCGGCGGTCAGCCGCTCGCTTCGGCTCCAGCGGACACCGGTGAAATAGAGCATCGACGATCCAGGCTCGATCAGGACCGCGCCGATCCCCGCCGCCTTCATCAGCGCCTGGGCACGCACCAGCCGGGCGGCGCGCTCGTCCGCATCGATCGACTTGGCACCCCCCGTGAGATCGGACAGCGCCGACAGGTCGGGCTCGGCCGCGCGCAGCACCGCGCCAATCGACAGCAGCGGGAGCGCGGCGGCGGCACCGAGGAGCGTGCGCCTGGTGGGTAAATCGGGAGAGATTGCCATGCCGGGACGATAGGGTCCTTGACCCGGGCGCCGCAATCCCCTTCCCTCCTGCGCGAGTTTCGGGAGCGTTTAATGGCCAAGCGGCTAACCTATTATATCCTGTTCGGGCTGGTCGCCGGCATGGCCGTCGGCTGGATCCTCAACGCGTCGATCGACGACGGCAGTGCGCAATCCGCCGCGCAGTTGAAGGACATTGCCGGCTATTTCTCGATCGTCACGTCGCTGTTCCTGCGGCTGATCAAGATGATCATCGCGCCCTTGGTCTTCTCGACGCTGGTCGTCGGCATCGCGCATATGGGCGACACCGGCGCGCTCGGCCGCGTCGGCCTGCGTAGTCTCGGCTGGTTCATCTGTGCGAGCCTGTTGTCGCTGACGCTCGGCATGATCCTGGTGAACGTGCTGCAGCCCGGGGTCGGGCTAGCGCTCGCCATTCCACCGGCGACCGCGTCGAGCGGCGTCGACCGAGCCGCGTTCGATCTCGCCAAGTTCATCACCCATATCGTTCCCGACTCGATGATCTCGGCGATGGCGAGCAACGAGATTCTTCAGATCGTCGTCTTCTCGGTGTTCGTCGGCGTCGCGATCACCGCGGTCGGCGAAAAGGCCGCCCCGCTCGTCAAGGCGATCGAGGCGCTCGTCGCGGTCATGCTGCAGATCACGAATTACGTCATGCGGTTCGCGCCGTTCGCGGTGTTCGCTGCGGTAACCGCGACGCTCGCCGAACGGGGGCCCAGCATCCTGGGCGACCTCGGCTATTTCATGCTGACCTTCTATCTCGGGCTGGGGCTGCTCTGGCTGATGCTGATCGGCATTGCCTTCCTGCTCATCGGCCCGCGGACGCGGCTGCTGGTGCGCTATATCCGCGACCCGCTGATCCTCGCCTTCTCGGCCGCGTCGTCGGAGGCGGCCTATCCGCGTACGCTCGAGGCGCTCGACCGGTTTGGCGTGCCGCCGCGGATCGCCAGCTTCGTGTTGCCGCTCGGCTATTCGTTCAATCTCGACGGGTCGATGATGTACATGACGTTCGCGTCGCTGTTCATCGCGCAGGCCTACGGCATCGACATGCCGATCGGGCAGCAGATCGCCATGCTGCTCGTGCTGATGGTCACGTCGAAGGGCATTGCCGGCGTGCCGCGTGCGTCGCTCGTTGTGATCGCGGGGACGCTGTCGATGTTCAAGATCCCGGAGGCCGGCATCCTGCTCATCCTCGCGGTCGATCACTTCCTCGACATGGGCCGATCGGCGACCAACGTCATCGGCAATGCGGTCGCTGCGACCGTGGTCGCGAAATGGGAAGGCGGGCTCGACGAGCGTGAACCCGCCGACCGCGACCCGCCGCACGCACCGACAGGGCATGGCCCGAAGGTGAATGTCGACAGCTATGAGAAGATCAAGCCCGGCCAGGCCTGAGCGGCACGGGGGACGTCAGGAGGCGGTCGTCTCGCCCGGCTCGTGGCGTGCGCCCGGGTCAGGCATAGGCATAGGGGCCGCCCTTTTGCAGGCCCGCCTGATAGGCCGGTCGCGCGTGAATCTTGCCGAGCCAGGCGATCGTCGCGGGACGCGATTCGTCGAGCCCCGCACGGCTGCGCGCTGCCTCGAGCGGAAAGCTCATCATGATGTCCGCCGCGGTCATCTGATCGCCGGCGAACCAGGGGCGCTTCGACAGTTCGGCCTCGACATAATCGAGATGGACATCGATCATCGGCTGGATGCGCTTCAGCGCGATCTTCCCCATCACCGGAATCCTCGCGAGCACCAGCTTGAGCAACAGCGGCGGCATCATCGAGCCCTCGGCATAATGCAGCCAGAAACGGTAGCGCAGCGCATCCGCGCGCTTGGCGGGGGCCCCGAGCCGACCGTCCGCCTTGTCGACGAGATACTCGACGATCGCGCCCGTCTCCGCCACGACCCGGCCACCTTCGACGTCGCGATCCTCGATCACCGGCGACTTGCCGAGCGGATGGACCGCCTTCAGTTCCGGGGGTGCGAGCATCGTCTTCGGATCGCGCGCATAGCGCTTGATCTCATAGGGCAGCCCAAGTTCCTCGAGCATCCACAGGATCCGCTGCGATCGCGAGTTTTCGAGATGGTGGACGGTGATCATGGCAGGCTCCCTTGGCTGTCGCGCGCCGGGTGCGCCGTCCATATCCAGGCGGCGGCCGGAAATTCGACCGCATCCCCGGTCAGACGATCGACGCACGCGCTGGTCAGACGCGCCAGCGCCCGTTCGCGTTCCGCGCCGTGCGTGTCGCGGATCCGCGACGCCGCGGGGCCGATCCGGCGGAGATAGTCGACCGCGTCCGCCACCGGATCCGCGCCGCCTCCCGCGCGATAGCCGAAGTCGACACGCTGTGGTGTCGTCGCGCGCCACCCGGCCTGCTTCAGCAGCTCCGCGACATAGGCGGGATCGGCAAAGGCAAAGGGCCCCGGCGCGGTCATGGCCCCCGTCGGTCCGGATGCGTCATCCGCACCCGCAACGGTTTCCACCGCCCAGCAATTGGCGGCACGCTCGGCAAAGCACGAGAAGACGAGCGCGGCGCCGGGGGCGGCGGCCTTAGCGAGCAGGGCAAAGGCGGCCACCGGATCGGCGAAAAACATGACCCCATGCCGCGAGACATAGAGGTCGATCGGCGCATGCGTCTCGACGCTCGCCGCGACGTCGGCGCAGCGGAACACGACATTGGTCAGGTGCCCCGCGCGGTGGTTCGCCACTGCGATCAGCGTCGGCGAAAGATCGATGCCGATCACTTGCCCGTCCGGCAGCGCCTGCGCGCTGGCCAGCGACGTGGCGCCGGCGCCGCAACCGATATCGACAACAGTACGAGTCTGCGGGCCTGCCGCCGCAAGGATCGCGGCGTTTAGTACGGGCGCAAGCCCCTCGAAGCTGCGGTCGGTACGGCGCCATTCCGTGGCCCAGGTGTCGCCGACGCGTCCGGTCCAGTCTCGATCACTGGTCATGATTGGCCATATCGCATGGTCGAACTCCCGTCTGTGCGCACAAGATCAGCTCTTGTGGCGCGTTTGACGCAAGTCGTGAAGCATATGCCCGCTAGGGCTCACTGGATTTCCGGACGATCGCCCAACACGCGTCCCGCTGCGGCCCATCAGCTCAACCAGGCGAGACGAGACCCGCCCGAACCATCAGCCCTGGACGCTGCCTCGCCCTGTCACAGGACGCGGAGCCCTTCCCCCCGAGGAAAAGGGCTCCGACTCTCACTCAGGCGTCGTCTTCGGCGTCGGGACCGACCATCATTTCCTCGGCGACCTTGTCGGTGCGCGCGCGGATCTGCTTTTCGAGACGATCGGCCGTCTCGGGATTGTCCTTCAGAAAGGTCTTCGAATTCTCGCGTCCCTGGCCGAGGCGGACGCTGTCATAGCTGAACCACGCACCCGATTTCTCGACCAGCCCGGCCTTCACGCCGAGATCGAGGATCTCGCCGAGCTTCGAGACGCCCTGCCCGTACATGATGTCGAATTCGACCTGCTTGAACGGCGGCGCAACCTTGTTCTTGACGACCTTCACGCGCGTCTGGTTGCCGGTAACCTCGTCCCCCGCCTTGACCGCACCGATGCGGCGAATGTCGAGACGGACCGAGGCGTAGAACTTCAGCGCGTTGCCGCCCGTCGTCGTCTCCGGGTTGCCGTACATGACGCCGATCTTCATGCGCAGCTGGTTGATGAAGATCACCATGCAGCGCGACCGGCTGATCGAACCGGTCAGCTTGCGGAGGCTCTGCGACATCAGGCGCGCCTGAAGCCCGACATGGCTGTCGCCCATCTCGCCCTCGATTTCGGCGCGCGGCACGAGCGCTGCGACCGAATCGACAACGAGTACGTCGATCGCGTTCGAACGGACCAGCGTATCGACGATCTCGAGCGCCTGCTCACCGGTGTCCGGCTGCGACACGATCAGCTCGTCGATGTTGACGCCAAGCTTCTTGGCATAGACCGGGTCGAGCGCATGCTCGGCGTCGACGAACGCGGCGGTGCCGCCATTCTTCTGCGCTTCGGCAATGACGTGGAGTGCGAGCGTGGTCTTGCCCGAGCTTTCCGGACCGTAGATCTCGATCACGCGGCCGCGCGGCAGGCCGCCGACGCCGAGCGCGATGTCGAGCCCGAGCGAGCCGGTCGAGATCACCTCGACCTGCATCGTCTCCTTCGAGCCCAGACGCATCGCCGAGCCCTTGCCGAACGCGCGGTCGATCTGCGCGAGTGCGGCATCGAGCGCCTTCTGCCGGTCGTTGGTTGCTGTTGCCATGCCGGTGTCGATCACTTTCAGATTAGCGGCCATCGATAAGCTCCCATCGCTAAAGCAAGCGCGCGTGCCATTCAACGCGTCAAACGCCATGTATTGCTTTTGTTCTCACGGAACAAGTGCGGAACATCGGGGAATGTGAAAAAGGGCGGCCGCCTTTCGGTGACCGCCCTCCCATCATGGGTCCGCTTCGGCGTCTTGGGAGAAACCTTGGGCCGGTCGGCAAACCGTGGCGCCGATCCGGTAGTGGACATCCCGATTTGACGCTTCCGGGTGGTGCGATGCAATCGATTTTATAGCGTCTGGAGTCCCAAAGCCGAACAGTTTCAACGCGGCATTTACCCCGCGTTCAGCGCAGCGTGCACGCCAGCGTCCACCAGCCTTGCGCAGCGGCATCCGCCGCCGCGGAATCACGGGCCGCGATGCTGTCGAACAGCGCAAAGCAGGTCGCCCCCGACCCCGACATGCGCGCGAGCAGCACGCCCGGCGCCGCATCCAGCAACGCGCGGACTCGGGCAATCTCCGGCGCGATCGCGCAGGCCGGCGCCTCGAGGTCGTTCCGCCCGGCGATCGCGCGTTCGAGCAGCGGCCCCTCGCCGAGCGGCCCGCGGTCGATCCCGTCCCACGCGCCAAATACCGCCGCGGTCGACACCGCCACGCCCGGATTGACGCACAGCAACGGCGTTCCCGCCAGCCCGTCGACCGCGACGAGCGTGTCGCCGCGCCCGGTTCCGAACGTCGTCCGGTTGACGAGGCACGCAGGCACGTCCGCACCCAGTCGGGCGGCAATGTCGTGGAGAGCCGGATCCTGCACCGCGACGCCGTGCAACTGCGCCAGCGCGCGCAGCGTCGCCGCGGCATCGGCGGATCCGCCGCCGATCCCCGATGCGATCGGCAGCCACTTGTCGAGCGTGATCGCGTGATGCGCGGCGATCCCGAACGTCGCGACGAACGCGTCCGCCGCGGCCGTCACGAGGTTGCCGTCCCATGGCGCGGCGTCGGTGCCCCCCGCCGCCGGACGCAATGCCGCGGCGAACGGCCCGATGATGGCAAAGCTGTCAGCGTCCGCCGTGCGCACCGTGACGACGTCGCCATGCTCGGCAAAGGCAAACAGCGTCTCGAGTTCATGATAGCCATCCGCGCGACGGTGACGCACATGCAGCGCGAGATTGATCTTGGCAGGTGCGGTTTCGGTCGTCGTCGGCATCGGGGTCTCGGGATCAGGGGTCAGCGGCGCGCAGCGATCGGCAGGCCGGTGTCGATCTTCGCGGCGATGCGCGCGCGCTCCTCGGCATCGCCGGTGACGATCGCGGCCTGCCACGCATAGCGCGCCTCGTAGCGTCGGCCCATGCTCCAATAGGCATCACCCAGATGATCGCCGATTTCGGCATTGGTCGGCTCCGCCTGCGCGGCACGCTCGAGCAACGGCAGCGCGCGTCGCGTATCGCCGGCGCGGTGATAGGCCCAGCCGAGCGAGTCGGTGACGGACGGGTTGGCGGGATCGAGCCGGCTCGCCCGTTCGAGCAGGCGAATCGAGCCCGCGATGTCGTCGCCATGCTCGACCTGTGCGAATCCCAGATAATTGAGCGCGAGCGGTTGCGTCGGGGCGAGGGCAACCGCCTTGCGGAGCGCGACGCGGGCCTCGGGCCAGCGGCCCGCCTGATCGAGCGCCCCGCCATATTGCAGCCACGCCCCCCAGCTTCCGCGCGCGGCCGCCGGCGCGCTGCGGTCCGCCGCCAGAACCCGGCCATACCACTGCGCCGCCGCCGCCGCATCGCCGGTCGTCAGCAACAGGTCAGCGTAACGCTGCCAGTCACCGGCGACCGCCTCCTGCCGCTCGGCGCGTGTCCTCGCGATGGCCAGCGCCGCCTGGTCACGGCCGGCAACCGACAGGATTTCGAGACGCTTGGCGATCGCCGCCTCTGCGGACGGCGACGTGCCATCGACCCTGTCGAGCACCGCCATTGCGCGGTCGACCCGGTCGCTATGCGCAAGCGCGTCGGCAAGGACGATTCGCGCGGGGGCATAATCGGGATCGGCCTCCACCGCCGCCTGAGCGAGCGCGATTGCCAGCGGCGACGGCGCCCCTGCGACAAGGTCCCCCGCCAAACCCGCGAGTGTCTGTGCAACGGCAAGGCCGAGTGGCTGGCGCGCGGGGGCGGCAGCGATGCGCTTACGCGTCTCGGCAGCGAAGCGGCGCGCGACCGGATCCTCGCCCGCGGTTGCCAGCGCCGCGCCCGGGTCACGATGCTCGGCACGCGCCACCCACGCGTTCAGCGATGGTGCGAGCACCACCAGCGGGCCCTTGCCGAGCGTGGCGATCGCCGTCCGGGTCGCCCTGGTGTCGCCCTTGCGCGCGGCGGCGGCGAGCGGGAACAGTGCAGCGTCCGCGGGCGCGACCCCGGCTTTCGCCAGCACCCCCGCCGCGCGCGCGACGAGCGGCATGTCGCCCGCCTCGATTCCCTCCCGGTAGGCGCGGATCGCAACGACCGGATCGTCGGGTGCCGCCGCCAGTGCCCGAGCATACTGGTCCGCGGCAATCATCACCCTCCCGTCCGCATCCGCGGCGCGCGCCTTGAGATAGGCAGAGAGACCACCGGTGTCGGCCAGCGCCGCCGTCGGGGCGGTCAGCAGGCCGATCGCCAGCAGCACAGACTTACATGTTGGGATAGTTGGGGCCTCCACCGCCCTCGGGCACGACCCAGTTGATGTTCTGTGTCGGGTCCTTGATGTCGCAGGTCTTGCAGTGGACGCAGTTCTGCGCGTTGATCACGAACTTCGGATCGCCCGTCTCTTCGCCCACCACCTCGTAAACGCCGGCCGGGCAATAGCGTTGCGCGGGCTCGTCGTACATCGGCAGGTTGTAGGCGATCGGCACCGCCGGGTCCTTCAGCGTCAGGTGGACCGGCTGGTCCTCCTCGTGATTGGTGTTCGAGATGAACACCGACGACAGCCGGTCGAACGTCAGCACGCCGTCCGCCTTGGGATAGACGATCGGCTTGACCAGATCCTTGCGCCACAGGCTTTCGTGATCGGGATGATGGTGCATCGTGAACGGCACCTTCAGACCCCAATGTTCCAGCCACATCGTGATGCCGGCAAGCCCGGACCCGAGCATGTCGCCGAACTTCTTGACCAGCGGCACGACGTTTCGGACGACCGACAGCTCCTTCTTCACCCAGCTGCGCTCGAACGCCTCCGGATAGGCGGCGAGTTCGTCATGCCCGCGCTGTGACACGATCGCCTCGACCGCGGCCTCGGCCGCCATCATGCCCGACTTCATCGCGGTGTGCGTGCCCTTGATCCGCGGCACGTTGAGGAAGCCGGCGCTGTCGCCGATCAGTGCGGCACCCGGCATCACCAGCTTCGGAATCGACTGGAGCCCGCCGTCGCTGATCGCGCGCGCGCCATAGCTGACACGCTTGGCGCCCTTCAGCAGCGCCGCGATCTCGGGATGCGTCTTCCAGCGCTGCATCTCGTGGAACGGCGAAAGATGCGGATTGGTGTAGTTCAGCCAGGTGACGAACCCGATCGAGACCTGGCCATTGGCCTGGTGATAGATCCAGCCGCCGCCGTTCGACCCGTCGGTTTCGCTGAGCGGCCAGCCCTGCGTATGGATGACGCGGCCGGGCGAATGGAGCGCGGGATCGATGTCCCACAATTCCTTGATACCGAGACCATAGACCTGCGGGTCGCTGTCCTTGGCGAGATCGAACTTGGCGATCAGCTGCTTGGTCAGGTGACCGCGGCAGCCTTCGGAAAAGAAGGTGTATTTGGCGTGGAGCTCGAGCCCCGGGGTATAGTCGCCCTTGTGCGTGCCGTCGCGCGCGACGCCCATGTCGCCGGTCGCGACGCCCTTCACCGACCCGTCGTCGTTGAACAGGATCTCGGCGGCCGCGAAGCCGGGGAAGATCTCGACGCCGAGCTCCTCCGCCTTGCCCGCCATCCAGCGGCACAGATTGCCGAGGCTGCCGGTATAGGTGCCCTTGTTGTGCATGAACGACGGCGTGACGAAGTGCGGCATCTCGCTCTTCTTCGTCTTGCTGAGGATCCAGTGGTGATTCTCCGTCACCGGCACCTCGGCCAGCGGACAGCCATCCTCGCGCCAATCGGGCAGCAGCTCGTCGAGGCTCTTGGGATCGATGACCGCGCCCGACAGGATGTGCGCGCCGACCTCGGATCCCTTTTCGAGCACGCAGACCGAGATGTCCGCGTCCTTCTCGGCCGCCAGCTGTTTCAGCCGGATCGCTGCCGAAAGCCCCGCCGGACCTGCGCCGACGATCACTACGTCGTAGGGCATCGATTCACGTGTCGTCATCATCGTCTCCCGGGGGATGGTCCCTGTCTGCCCGGCTTCCCGCCCCTCCCGTTCGTTCGGGCTCGGGCCGGCACCGTCTTGTCCGTGTCGCGTCTATTTAGGCGATTGCGCGAGTTGACCGCCACGTCAACCACGCAGCATAGGAGACATATGGGGGCGGATCAGACCATCGACTGGCGCAACGCCGCGGTCAGCGTGCTCGACTGGTGGCACGATGCGGGTGTCGACATGCTCGTCGACGACGCCCCGCGCGACTGGTTCGCGGCACCCGAACCGCTGGTTATCGCGCCGCCGGCGCCCGCTGGCGTGTCCGTCGCACCGCCGGTGGCGGTCGCCACGATGCCGCTGTCGCTGACCGAATTCCTGGCCTGGCGCACCGGCGCGGATGTGCCCGAGGCGGGATGGAACGGCATTTCGCTGGCGGCCGAGGGGCCCGCTGACGCTACGGTCATGGTGCTTGCCGACTGCCCCGATCGCGACGACGGCACGGACAATGGCGGCGCCGGACAATTGCTGAGCGGCGCGTCGGGTCGCCTGCTCGACCGCATGCTCGCCGCGATCGGGTTGACCCGGTCGGAGGTCCATGTCGCGGCGGTCTGCGCCAAGCGCCCGACCGCGGGTCGCATCCAGCGCGAGGTCGAGGACCGGCTGGCGGAGATCGCCAAGCATCACATCGAACTTGTTGCGCCCAAGCGGTTGCTTCTGCTCGGCAATGCGGCGAGCCGTGCCATCCTCGGGATGGAATTGCAGGCGGCGCGGGGACGTTTACATGGAATTAGCCATAAGGTCGGAGAAGCAGGCGTGGTCGCCAGCTTTCACCCGCGCTTTCTGATCGAGAAGCCGGCGGCCAAGGCAGAAGCCTGGAAGGATTTGCAGATGTTGATGGGGGGCCAGATGTCTCAGGAGACGCGGGCATGACCCGCACGCTCGCAATCCTGCTCGGTTGTGCGGCATTGCCGCTGCCCGCTCTGGCGGCGCCGATCGCTGACAGCGGCACGGGCGATGCCCGACTCGTCGCCGGTGCACCGACCGCCGAGCAGATTCCCGATCAGCTCGATCCGGCGCAGCGTGACGCCTATCGCGCGGTGTTCGGCGCGATCCGCGACGGCAAATGGACCGATGCGCAGATCCAGCTCGATACCATGAAGCCCGGCCCGCTCCATGCGATCGCGCGCGCCGAGATGTACATCGCCAAGGGATCGCCAAGGATCGAGATGGCACCGCTCGTCGCTTTGCTGAACGAGGCCCCCGAGCTGCCCGAGGCGGAACAGATTGCACGCCTCGCCACGGTCCGCGGCGCGGTCGATCTGCCTCCCCTGCCCGTCGCGCAGCGTTTGATCTGGCAGGACGGCGCGCCACGTCGGGTGCGCGCGAAGAGCCTCAAAGGCGATATGATCGCCGCCGACCTCGCGCTGAAGATGCAGCCTTACGTCAAGGCGGACATGGGCCGCGAGGCACAGTCGCTGCTCGACAGCACGCCCGGTCTCACGCCCGAGACGCTGACCGAATGGCAGCAGAAGATCGCTTGGATCTATTTCCTCCAGGGTGACGACGCCAATGCGCGCGTGATGGCCGCCAAGGGCCAGGACGGTGTCGGCGAATGGGCGGTCCAGGCCCGCTGGGTCGGCGCGCTGGCTGCGTGGCGACAGAATGACTGTGCCAACGCTGGCACGGGGTTCGAAGGCGTCGCGGCGCGCGCGGGCGATGTCGATCTGCGCGCCGCAGCTCTCTACTGGGCGTCGCGCGCCGACATGGTGTGTGCCCGTCCCGACAAGATCCAGGGTCGGCTGAAGGCCGCGGCGCAGTTCGGCGAAAGCTTCTACGGCCAGCTCGCACGCCAGCAGCTGGCGATGGCCGATCCCGCGCGGGTCGGCGGCAGCGGTCCTGGCGGCGTCGTCGCGCGCGACTGGAAGGTCGTCGAGAAGCGCCCCAATGTCCGCGTCGCAGCCGCGCTCGTCGAGGTCGGCGAGACCGAACTGGCCGATACTGTCATCCGCCAGCAGGCGAAGATCGGCGATCCCCGCGAATTCCGCAATCTCGTCCGAGTCGCAGAGGCACTCAGCCTGCCCGCGACGACCGTCTGGCTCGCGCACAACTGTCCGCAAGGGATCACCACCGCGGCCGAGGCGCGCTATCCGACGCCGAACTGGACGCCCGACAGCGGCTGGCACATCGACAAGGCGCTGGTCTACGCGCACACGCTCGAGGAATCGCGCTTCCGCAACACGGTGCGCAGCCCCGCAGGCGCGTACGGCCTGATGCAGATCATGCCCGCCGCGGCGACCGATTTCGCGCGTGAACGTGGCACGTCGATCGACCTCAAGGCGCTGACCAAGCCGTCGACCAACATGGACATCGGCCAGCGGCATCTCGAACGGCTGCGCGACATGGCCGGCGTTACCGGCGGGCTGCTACCCAAGGTGATCGCAGCCTATAATGCGGGCCCGCGTCCGGTCGGCGACTGGAACGCGATCGTCCACGATAATGGCGATCCGCTGCTGTATATCGAAAGCATCCCTTATTGGGAGACGCGCGGCTACGTCACCACCGTGCTGCGCAACTACTGGATGTACGAGGCGCAGGGTGGACGGAAGGCCTCGACCAGCCGCAACGCACTGGCACAGGGCATGTGGCCGCGTTTCCCCGGCCTGCCCGGCGCGACCGCGATCCGCATGAACGCCCGGCCCAATGCACGCGCGAGCGCGAGCCTCACCGCGCATCAGCCGATGATCGCGGTCAACGCCAGCGTCGGCGCACAATCTTCCACCGTCACACGCGCGGACTGATCGTTTATGCCAATCGACGAAAGCCGGACCTTCCTGCCGGTCCGGATCGCCGTGCTGACGGTGTCCGATACGCGCGGGCTGGCCGAGGATCGCTCGGGCGATACGCTCATCGCGCGGCTGGCAGAGGCAGGGCATGTGCTCGCCGACCGCCGGATCGAGAAGGATGACGTCGAGACGATCGTCGCCCGCCTCCACGCCTGGATCGATGATCCGGCGGTCGACTGCGTCATCACCACGGGCGGCACCGGCGTCACCGGCCGCGACGTGACGCCCGAGGCGGTCGAGCGCGTTGCCGAAAAGATGATCCCCGGGTTCGGCGAGCTATTCCGGATGCTCAGCTACAAGACGATCGGCACGTCGACGGTGCAGTCGCGGGCCTGCGCCTGTGTCGCGCACGGCACCTATATCTTCGCGCTGCCGGGTTCGACCGGCGCTGTGAAGGACGGGTGGGACGGGATCCTGCGCGACCAGCTCGACAGTCGGCATCGGCCCTGCAACTTCGTCGAACTGATGCCGCGCCTGCTCGAGCGCTGACCGCGCACGTCGACGGGCCATGTTTCGGCATCGATTCCCAACTGATGGCGCGATTTCCGCTGGGCGTGGATCGCGCTGATCGCCGCTGCGGGCGAAAAAGACGAGGTTTTAGAGCGCAGAAGCGAAGTGTCTTAGTGTAGTAGTCAACTGGCACGCCAGATGCATTGGTCTTCATGCCGCCCCCGGGCGGCTCGACCTCATCTTCTGGAAGGACACACCGTCATGCCCGCTTTGCCAACCACGCGCACGCTCGGCCGCACCGTCACCCTCATCACGATCGCCATCGCCACGGCCGCCAGCCCGACGATCGTGAACGCCGCACCGCGGGGAAGCGCGACACACGCCCAGATGACGACGCTGAAATATGATGCGAAGTCGCGCAAATATTGCCTGACCGAACCCGCAGTCACCGGCACCCGCATCGACCGGATCACCTGCCGCACGGCATCCGCCTGGGCCGCGTCGGGCCTCGACATGCCGAAGGAGTTGATCCTCGCCCAGAAATGATCGTGGCGTTCAGCCTCTCGCGGCGTGGATCAGATCGACGAGCTGCTTGTTGATCGCCGCGCCGTGGAGGTGGAGATGCACCGCGTCATACCCCTAGCGGCGCAATCGCTGGCGCAGGCCGTTGACCGAATCGCACTCGCCGGAGCGCGCAAGTTCGAAGGCCCGCTCCACCGTCGTCAGATTCTCTGCCATGCCCCGTTCTACGCGCAAAACCGCCGCGCGACCATCCGCGGCACCTTACCCGGCCTGCCGCGCTTCCGGTTAACGTCCTGTCAGCATTCTCGCGCGATACCAGGCAGGTACCGGCCCGTCGACGACGACGGGCGGCAAGGGGGAAGTATCAGTATGCGTAAAATCTACCTGCTCGCGCTCGTCGCAGCCGGGACCGCCGCCACGCCTGTCGTGGCGCAGTCGTCCGACGGCCGGACCTATGACGGTCGCGCCTATGATCGATTCGATCGCGATTCGCGCGGCAATCCGGCGAGCCAGGTGTCGGGCCTGCGGGTCGAACCGCGGATCGGCTATGAACGCGTCATTTCCGAACTGAACATCGACGCGGGGAGCGATTCGGCGAGCGTCCGCGTCGGCAAGAGCGGCGTCACCTATGGCGGCGAGGTCGGCTATGACGCGCAGGTCAATGTCAGCGCGGTGCTCGGCGTCTATGCCGGTCTCGAAGGGTCGAGCGCGAAGCAGTGCGCGTACGACACCGTGAGCGTGGGCGATCGCACCTGCATCGCCGCGAACCGTAACATCACCGTCGGCGCCCGCGGCGGCTATCTCCTGTCCCCGACGACGCTTCTCTATGTGAAGGGCGGCTTTTCGAGTGGCCGGTTGCGCCTGAGCAACCGCAACGCGACGATTGACGAAAACAACGTCGCGGGGTCCGACTCGCTCAGCGGCTTCCACGCGGGGGCCGGTATCCAGACCGCGTTTTCGTCGCGCTTTTACGGCAAGCTCGAGTACGTCTACACCGATTATAACGGCTACGAGGTCGTCGACGGCACGACCAAGACCAGCCTCGATTTCAGCCGCCACCAGGCGATCGCGGGGTTCGGCGTCAGGTTCTGAACGCGCATGACGACACCGGGCGGCGTCGGGGACGCTGCCCCTTTGTTCTTTATTCGTTCCTCGCCCGATGCTAGGATCGGGGATGATCAGACCCCGCCCGGTACGCGGTGCGACGCTGAACGGCGAAAGCACGCGCTTCAACCTGCCGCAGACCGAAGCGGACGGCGACTGGCTTGATGCGCGCGATGCGATTGACGGTGCCGCACCCCGGCTACGGACGACCGTCACGGTCGAGCGGGCCAGGACGATTATCAGTCGCAATGCGTCGCCCGACATCCCCTTCGACCGCTCGATCAATCCCTATCGCGGCTGCGAGCATGGCTGCATCTACTGCTTTGCCCGACCGAGCCACGCGTTTCACGATCTGTCGCCCGGGCTCGATTTCGAAAGCCGGCTCTTCGCCAAGCCCGACGCCGCCGCGCTGCTCCGGGCAGAGCTGGCGAAACCGGGGTACAGCGCGCGGCCGATGGCGCTGGGGACCAACACCGATCCCTATCAGCCGATCGAAGCCGACTGGCGGATCACTCGCGGCATCATCGAGGTGCTGGCCGAGACCAACCACCCGCTGACGATCACGACCAAGTCGGATCGCGTCATCCGCGATCTCGATCTGCTCGCCCCGATGGCGGCAAAGGGTCTGGCCGCGGTCGCGATGTCGATCACCTCGCTCGATCCTAAGATCGCGGCAACGCTCGAACCCCGCGCGCCGCATCCAGAGCGACGGCTCGCGGCGGTCAGCGCGCTCGCGGCGGCGGGCGTGCCGGTCTATGTCTCGATCGCGCCGGTGATCCCCGCGATCACGGATCACGAGATCGAACATCTGATCGCGCGCGCCGCACAAGCCGGTGCGCGCTTTGCGTTCTTCATCCCGGTCCGCCTGCCCTGGGAAGTCGCGCCGCTGTTCCGTGCGTGGCTGGACGCGCATTTTCCCGATCGCGCCGGCAAGGTCATGGCGACGATCCAGTCGATCCGCGGCGGACGCGACAATGATCCGGGGTTCGGCAGCCGGATGAAGGGGCAAGGGCCCTGGGCGGACCTGCTGAAGACGAGGTTCGATATTGCCGTGCGCAAGCACGGGCTTAACGCGGAACGGGTCGGATTACGCTGCGACCTGTTCCGCGCACCACAGGGCCCGCAGGGGGAGTTATTCTGATCCAGGCCCGGGCCGGTTACGGCCCCCGTGATCAGATCAGGCGCAGCGCCTGATCCAGCTGCTCGCGATAATATCGTTCGAGGTCGCGGTGCATCTGCGCGACCGCGGGGTTCGGTGCGATGCGCGCGAGTACGGCCTGGTCGTCCATGAAGCGTTCGAGCTTGGCTGGTCGCACCGGAAATTCCATCCGCCGATCCTGCGCTCAACTCATTACCAGTGTATATCCATAATGCGTCGAAAACAGATCAATCTCGGATAGTTACCCGTCATGCGGCCGAATCTACGATGTCATGATCCAGCCCTTATTCGCGGCCAAGCCGCCAGCGACCAGGACCGTCGGCCGTAAGCTCAACACCGTCATAATCCACAATCGCATGCCGCGCTGCGTCCACGCGGTGGTCGCGGCCATGCGTTGCCGTGATGACGACGACATCGGATCCCGCGGCATCGGCTGCCGCAATACCTGCCGGTGCATCCTCGAAGACAAGACAGTCGGATGCCGGTACACCCAGACGCTCGGCGGCCAGCAGGAAACAGTCGGGCGCGGGCTTGCCGTTTGCGACGTCCTCGGCCGCGATGAACTGCGCGGGGATCGCCAGACCCGCGGCGGCAAGACGCCGCTCGGCCAGCGCGCGCGGTGCCGAGGTCACGATCGTCCAGCGCCCGGCCGGCAGTGTCGCGAGGAAATCAGCCGCACCACGGATCGGGGTAATGTCCCCGACATCCTCCATCTCGGCGGCGGTGATCGCAGCCGCTTCGACGACCGGGTCGACGCCGGGCAGACCCAGCCGCCGAACCGTCTCGACCGACTGAACGCCGTGGATCGTTGGCAGAAACGTCGCGACGTCCAGGCCATGCGCGATCGCCCATGCGGTCCAGGTGCGCTCGGCCGACGCGATCGACGTCAGGATCGTCCCGTCCATGTCGAACAGGAAAGCGGCGTAGCTGCGGGTCGGCAGGGTCATGGAGTATCTCGCTTGGTCATTTGGATGTCCTGATCGGCAGCGACGCCATTATCAGGTCCCGCGCAGCGCGCGATGGCGACGTCAAAGAAAAAGCCGCTCCGGTTTCCCGAAGCGGCCATATTTCTGTCATCAAGCCTAAGCTTAGATGTCGTCGCCGAGCGCGCCCTTGACGCTGCCCTTGACGTTCTGCGCAGTACCCTTGGCCTGCTGTGCTTCGCCTTCTGCGACCATACGGTCGTTATCGGTTGCCTTGCCTACGGCTTCCTTGACGTTGCCTGCAACCTTGTTGCCTGCGGCTGCGACCTTATCGGTGAATTCGCCCATGAGAGCCTCCACTATGTTGTGCGATACGCCAATCGTACCGCTCTGAACTTGTGGGACTATAACGGCCGTCTTTATCGAGGGTTCCGTGACGTTTGCGTCATGGTGTCAGATCAGGCCGGCAAGCGGGCTCGAGGGATCGGCATAACGCCGCTGCCCCATCCGCCCTGCGCGATAGGCGAGACGCCCCGATTCGACCGCGGCCTTCATCGCCGCGGCCATCATCAGCGGATCCTTCGCCTCCGCGATCGCGGTGTTCATCAGCACGCCGTCGCAGCCAAGCTCCATCGCCACCGCCGCATCCGATGCCGTGCCGACGCCCGCATCGACGAGCACGGGCACCCCTGCCCCCTCGACGATCAGCCTGATCGTCACGCGGTTCTGGATACCCAGACCCGAGCCGATCGGCGCACCCAGCGGCATGATCGCAACCGCGCCCGCATTCTCCAGCCGCTTGGTTGCGATCGGATCGTCGACGCAATAGACCATCGGCTTGAAGCCCTCGTTCGCCAGGATCTCGGTTGCGCGCAGCGTCTCGACCATGTCGGGATAAAGCGTCTTCGCCTCCCCCAGCACCTCGAGCTTCACCAGCTCCCAGCCGCCCGCCTCGCGCGCCAGCCGCAGCGTGCGGATCGCCGATTCGGCGTCGAAACAGCCCGCAGTGTTGGGGAGGTAGGTGATCTTTTTCGGGTCGATGAAGTCGGTCAGCATCGGCGCATTGCGATCCGACACGTTGACGCGGCGCACCGCGACGGTGACGATCTCTGCCCCCGAGGCCTCGACCGCGGCGGCGTTCTGCGCGAAATCCTTGTACTTGCCGGTGCCGACGATCAGTCGCGAGCGGAAGGTGCGGCCGGCGACCGTCCAGCTGTCGGTGTCGATCGCCGCGGCATGATCACCGCCGCCGACGAAGTGCACGATCTCGAGGTCGTCGCCATCCTCGACCATCACGTCCGCCAGCGTCGAACGCGGCACCACCTCCATATTGCGTTCGACCGCGATCTTTTCGGGGATGAGGCCCAGCTCGGTCGCGAGCCCTGCAAGGCTGAGGCCGGTGGAGACACGCTTGTGCTCGCCGTTCACGGTGATCGAGACGGTGCCGTCGGAGTGGGGCATGCAGAGTTTTCCGTTCGTTTCGACCGAAGTCGGGAAACCACCCGTCCGCTGCCGGTCTCATGTCTCGACTTCGCTCGACACGAACGGGTAAGGGGGGTGCATATAGAGGGTGGTTTGCCGCCCCTGCAACCAGGAGCAGCCTTTGCCCGCGACAGTCCCTGCCACCGTCCCTGCGACAATCTTCGTCCTGAACGGCCCCAACCTCAACTTGCTGGGGACGCGCGAGCCGGAGATTTACGGCGACGAGACGCTCGACGACATCGCCGGCCAGCTCGAGGACCGCGCGCGAGAACTCGACCTGACGATCGACATGCGCCAGTCGAATCACGAAGGGCACCTCGTCGACTGGATCCAGGAGGCGCAGGCGCGCGGCGCGAAGGCCGTCATCCTCAATGCCGGCGCGTTCACGCATACCTCGGTCGCGGTCCATGACGCGATCAAGGGCGTGAAGACGCCGGTGATCGAAGTCCATCTTTCCAATCCCCACGCCCGCGAATCGTTCAGGCACGTCAGCCTGGTCGGACAGGCGGCGAAGGGAACGATCGCGGGTTTCGGCGCGCTTTCGTATCTGCTCGCGCTTGAAGCCGTCGCACGGTTCTGACAGGAGGCCCCGCCATGACCGATACACCAGAAACAACAGGCGCAATGCAGGTCGATGTGACCCTGGTGCGCCAGCTCGCCGAACTGCTCGACACCACGCAGCTGACCGAGATCGAAGTCGAGGACGGCTCGCGCCGGATCCGCGTCGCACGCAAGGCAGCGCAGGCCGCACCCGTCGCGCACTATGCCCCCGCCCCTGCGGCGCCCGCCGTCTCCGCACCGCTGGCGATCCCGCAGGCCGAGGTCGGCGCGTCCGCCCCGGCGATCAGCGCGAGCGCGGTCAAGTCGCCGATGGTCGGCACGGTCTATCTGGCCGCCAATCCCGAGGCGAAGCCGTTCTCGACCGTCGGCCAGAAGGTCAATGCGGGCGACACGCTGCTGATCATCGAGGCGATGAAGGTGATGAACACGATCGTCGCGCCCTCGGCCGGCACCGTCACCGCGATCCTCGTCGAGAACGGCCAGCCGGTCGAATTCGACCAGCCGCTGGTCGTGGTGGAATAATGAAGCAAATCAAGAAGCTGCTCATTGCGAACCGCGGCGAGATCGCGCTGCGGATCCACCGTGCCTGCCATGAGATGGGCATCAAGACGGTGGCGGTCCATTCGACCGCCGACGCCGACGCGATGCACGTGCGGCTCGCGGACGAGGCAATCTGCATCGGACCGCCGTCGGCGACCGACAGCTATTTGAACATCCCCAACATCATCTCCGCCGCCGAGATCAGCGGCGCGGATGCGATCCATCCGGGCTACGGCTTTCTCAGCGAGAACGCGCAGTTCGCCGAGATCGTCGAGCTGCACAACATCCTGTTCGTCGGGCCCAAGCCCGAGCACATTCGCACGATGGGCGACAAGGTCCAGGCCAAGCGCACCGCAGGCGCGCTCGGGCTGCCGCTCGTCCCCGGCTCGGACGGCGCGATCAGCGACATTGCCGAGGCCAAGCGGATCGCCGACGAGATCGGCTATCCGGTGATCATCAAGGCGGCCTCTGGCGGCGGCGGTCGCGGCATGAAGGTCGTCACCGACGCCGAAGACCTCGAAACGCAGATGCAGCAAGCCGGCAGCGAGGCGAAGGCCGCGTTCGGCGACGCCACCGTCTACATGGAAAAATACCTCGGCAATCCGCGACATATCGAATTCCAGATCTTCGGTGACGGCGAGGGCAACGCGATCCATCTCGGCGAGCGCGACTGCTCGCTCCAGCGCCGCCACCAGAAGGTGCTCGAGGAAGCCCCCTCGCCGATCATCACCGCCGAAGAGCGCGAGCGAATGGGCGGGATCGTCGCCAAGGCGATGGCCGACATGGGCTATCGCGGCGCGGGGACGATCGAGTTCCTCTGGGAAGCAGGTGAGTTCTACTTCATCGAGATGAACACCCGGCTCCAAGTCGAGCATCCGGTGACCGAGATGATCACCGGCCTCGATCTCGTCCGCGAACAGATCCGTATCGCCGAGGGGCATCCGCTGACGCTGCGCCAGGAAGATGTGCAGTTCCGCGGCCATGCGATTGAATGCCGCATCAACGCCGAGGATCCGCGCACCTTCGCGCCGTCGCCGGGGCTGGTGAAGCTCTATCATGCGCCCGGCGGGATGCATGTCCGCGTCGATAGCGGGCTCTATGCCGGCTACCGCGTGCCGCCTTATTACGACTCGATGGTCGCCAAGCTGATCGTCTACGGCGCCACGCGTCAGGGCGCGCTGCGACGGTTGCGGCGTGCGCTCGAGGAGATGGTGATCGAGGGCGTCACGACGACGATTCCCTTGCACCGTGCACTGCTCGACGATCCTGAATTCCAGGAAGGCGCGTACACGATCAAGTGGCTGGAAGAGTGGCTCGCCAAGCAGGGGGCGTAAGCGGTCCTGCCACTTAGAATGTTTCCCCGCGAAGGCGGGAGAACAAGAACTGGGCGGGACACATGGTCTGGCCGAGGCCAGTCCAATGACGACGGAGTATTCGTGAAGGCGACGATCTACCACAACCCGAAATGCTCCAAGTCGCGCGAGGCGCTCGCGCTGTTGCAAGAGGCCGGCGCGGATGTCACGATCGTCGAATATCTGAAGACTCCCCCGTCGCGCGCCGAACTCGTCCGTCTCTATGACCGCGCAGGCATGACGCCACGGCAGGGCCTGCGCATGGCGGAGGACGGCGCAAAGGCGGTCAAGCATGGCGACGCCGAAGCGATCCTCGACGCGATGATGATCGATCCGCTGCTGATCGAGCGTCCGCTGGTCGAGACCGACAAGGGCGTCCGCCTCGGACGGCCCATCGCGCGGCTGCGCGAAATTCTGTGATCGCTGCCCCCGCATCGTGCACATCCCTTCCGGATGCTGTATTTTCGGGCAGGGTTTACGGGTGAATCGGCCGTTGCCCGAAGTGGCGACAACTGGCACGTTTGGTGCAAGGCGCCCTGTAGGGCGTTGGTTTCAACGACAATCGGGGGCGTACCTGTGAAAAAGATCGAAGCCATCATCAAGCCGTTCAAGCTTGATGAGGTGAAGGAAGCGCTGCACGAGATCGGCGTAAGCGGCATCACCGTGACCGAGGCCAAGGGCTTTGGCCGGCAGAAGGGCCATACCGAGCTGTATCGTGGCGCCGAATATGTCGTCGACTTCCTGCCCAAGGTGAAACTCGAGGTCGTCGTCGCGGATGGTCTGGCACAACGCGTCGTCGAAGCGATCGCCGCAGCCGCGCAGACCGGCCGGATTGGCGACGGCAAGATCTTCGTCATTCCCGTTGAAAGCGCGCTGCGTATCCGTACCGGCGAGCGCGACGACGACGCGATTTAACGGCTTTACTGACACCGACTTCATTTGACGCGGCGCAACAATCTGTGGAATTAGCGCGCTGCGCCGCACTATCATTTCCGGCATATCTGCCGACCTATCGAGCAAAGAGGGCTTAGCATCATGGCAAATTCGGCCAACGACGTCCTGAAGATGATCAAGGACCAGGAGATCGAGTGGGTCGATCTGCGCTTTACCGATCCCAAGGGAAAGTGGCAGCATCTCACGATGGTCGCCAGCCTGATCGGCGAAGACGAGCTGACCGACGGCCTGATGTTCGACGGCTCGTCGATCGAGGGCTGGAAGGCGATCAACGAGAGCGACATGACGCTCAAGCCCGATCTCGACGCGGTCTATGTCGATCCGTTCTCGGCGACGCCGATGATGATCCTGATCTGCGACATCGCCGATCCGTCGACCGGCGAGCTCTACGCCCGCGATCCGCGCTCGACCGCCAAGCGCGCCGAGGCGTATCTGCTGACGACCGGCGTCGGCGACACCGTCTATGTCGGCCCCGAGGCCGAATTCTTCATGTTCGACGACGTCCGGTTCGAGAACAGCTATTCGACCAGCTATTACAAGATCGACGACATCGAGCTGCCGGGCAATTCGGGCCGCGAATATGAGGGCGGCAATCTCGGCCACCGTCCGCGCGCCAAGGGTGGCTATTTCCCGGTCGCGCCGGTCGACAGCGCCGTCGACATCCGCGGCGAGATGGTCTCGACGATGATCGAGATGGGCCTTCCTTGCGACAAGCATCACCACGAAGTCGCGGCCGCACAGCATGAGCTGGGCCTGACCTTCGGCACGCTGACGCAGACCGCGGATCGCATGCAGATCTACAAGTACGTCGTCCACCAGGTCGCGCACGCATACGGCAAGACGGCGACGTTCATGCCCAAGCCGATCAAGGAGGACAACGGCTCGGGGATGCACACGCACTTCTCGATCTGGGATGGCAAGACCCCGCTGTTCGCCGGTAACGGCTATGCGGGCCTGTCTGACATGTGCCTGTATTTCATCGGCGGCATCATCAAGCATGCCAAGGCGGTCAACGCGTTCACCAACCCGACGACCAACAGCTACAAGCGCCTCGTCCCCGGCTACGAAGCGCCCGTGCTGCTCGCCTATTCGGCGCGCAACCGCTCGGCATCGTGCCGCATTCCGTACGGCACCGGCCCCAAGGCTAAGCGCGTCGAAGTGCGCTTCCCCGATGCGCTCGCCAACCCGTATCTCGCTTATGCGGCGCTGATGATGGCGGGCATGGACGGCATCCTGAACAAGATCCATCCGGGCGAAGCGATGGACAAGAACCTGTACGACCTGCCGCCCGCAGAACTCGCCCAGGTCCCAACCGTCGCGGGTTCGCTCCGCGAGGCGCTCGACTGCCTGCTCGCGGATCACGACTTCCTGCTCAAGGGCGACGTGTTCTCGAAGGACCAGATCGAGAGCTATGTCGAGATCAAGCGTGCCGAAGTTGCGCGTTGGGAAATGACGCCGAGCCCGGTCGAGTATGACATGTACTACAGCGGCTGAGCCGTGCGGGCCGCACGGCGGTGCGCGAAAGCGCACAGCCGCTGTCGGCCGGCGTCGCCTATGACGACGACCGACGACGTGGCTTCGCCACGGCGCTGACAGAAAAAGGGCGTCCGGAGCAATCCGGGCGCCCTTTCTTCGTTCGAGCATCCCGCGATTTTTGCCCTGCACGGGAAGATCAAATTAGGTTCTGCTCTATGCCCATGTGTCCCCGCGAAGGCGGGGACCCAGTCTGGCCTCCCGCCTTCGCGGGAGAACATGGCTGCGGCGCGCTCAGGCCAGCAGCACGCTGCTCCCGAACGTCTCCCCTGCCTCGAGCGCCCGGTGCGCATCTGCCGCATCCTCCAGCGCGAAGGTCTGGCCGATCTCCGGCTTGAACGCGCCCTGCTTGAGCATCGCGAACACCCGATCGACCATCGCCTGCCGGTGCTCGGCATAATCGAACAGCGTCGGGCGCGTCACGAACAGCGATCCCTTGGCCGCAAGCACGCCAAGATTGACGCCATCGACCACGCCGCCTGCATTGCCGAAGCTGACGATAAGACCCCGCTTGGCCGCACTGTCGAGTGACGCCTGCCACGTTGCGCCGCCGACGCCGTCGAGCACCACGGGCACGCCCTTCCCGCCGGTGATCTCGCGCACGCGTGCGGCGATGTCCTCGGACCGGTGGAGGATGACGTGATCGGCCCCCGCCTTGCGCGTCCGCTCGGCCTTTGCCTCGCTGCCGACGCTGGCGATCACGGTCGCGCCGATCGCCTTCAGCCAGCCGACCAGGATATGCCCGACCCCGCCAGCGGCGGCATGAACGAGGACCGTCTGCCCCGCCTCGACGCGCGCGCAGCGTTCGATGAGGAACTCCGCGGTGCAGCCCTTAAGCAGGATCGCCGCGGCGGTGCGGTCGTCGAGCATGTCAGGCAAATGGAAGAGCTCACCCGCGGGCACGTTGCGCTCGGTGGCGTAGGCCCCGCGGGTCGGGCCGAAGGTGCCGACGCGGTCGCCCGAGGCAAAGCCCGTGACCCCCTCGCCCACCGCCATCACCACGCCGACCGCCTCGCTGCCGAGCCCGGAGGGCAATGCTACCGGATAGACGCCGCTGCGGTGATAGGTGTCGATATAGTTCAGCCCGACCGCGGTGTTGCGCATCCACACCTCGCCCTTGCCCGGCGCGGGCAGGTCGACGTCGTCCCACTGGATCACCTCGGGGCCACCGGTCGTCCTGATTGTCGCTACGCGTGCCATGCCCGTCTCCTGTTGGTCATGACCCTAACTAGGCTCCGCGTTTCGGGTTGCAACCGATCCGCCCGACGCCCATTCCTCTGCAAAACACGATGCGGAGAGGCATGATGAAGAGCTATCTGAAGCAGTATATCGACGGCGCCTGGGTCGACAGCGACGGCGGCCGAATCCACCAGGTCATCGACCCCTCGACCGAACAGCCCTGTACCGAGATCACGCTCGGCACCGCGGCCGATGTCGACAAGGCGGTCGCCGCCGGCCGCGCCGCGTTCGAAAGCTGGAGCCAGACGAGCGTTCAGGAGCGGCTCGACGTGCTCGGCCGAATCATGACCGAGTACAAGGCGCGCATGCCCGATCTGGCCAAGGCGATGTCGCAGGAAATGGGCGCGCCGATGGCGCTCGCATCGGTGGCACAGGCGCCGACCGGCCTCGCGCATTTCTCCGCGACCGCCAAGGCGCTGGCGGCGTTCGAATTCTCCGAAGTCATCGGCAAGGCGACCGTCGTGCACGAACCGCTCGGCGTCGTCGCGATGATCACGCCGTGGAACTGGCCGCTCAACCAGATCTGCGCCAAGGTCGCGCCAGCGCTGGCGGCGGGCGACACGATGATCCTGAAGCCGTCCGAGGAGGCGCCCTCCTGCGCAATCATCCTCGCCGAGATCATGGATGCCGCGGGCGTCCCGGCGGGAGTGTTCAACCTCGTCAACGGCGACGGCCCCGGCGTCGGCGCGGCGCTGTCGAGCCACCGCGACGTCGACATGGTCAGCTTCACCGGGTCGACCCGCGCGGGCATCGCAGTCGCGCAGGCCGCCGCTCCGACGGTCAAGCGCGTTCATCAGGAGTTGGGCGGCAAGGCGGCCAACCTCGTGCTCGAGGGGGCGGACCTTGCCAAAGTCCTGCCGCCGACGGTGGCGGGCGTGCTCGCCAATTCGGGGCAGAGCTGCATCGCGCCGACCCGGCTGCTGGTTCATGCCAGCCAGGTTGCCGAGGCCACCGCGATCGTTAAGACGATGATGGAGCAGACCAAAGTGGGCGACCCTGCCGAAATGGGCCAGCATATCGGCCCCGTCGTCAACAAGGCGCAGTTCGACAAGATCCAGGGGCTGATCCAGTCGGCGATCGACGAGGGTGCGACGCTGGTGACCGGCGGCGTGGGGCGTCCCGACGGGCGCAACGCAGGCTATTACATCCAGCCGACCTTGTTCACCGATGTCCGCCCCGACATGCGGATCGCGCAGGAGGAAACGTTCGGCCCGGTCGCGACGATCACCGCCTATGCCGACCAGGAGGAGGGCATCCGCATCGCCAACGCGACCGAATATGGCCTGTCCGCAACGATCTCGGGCGACCCCGCCGCCGCCGCGAAGGTCGCATCTAAGCTGCGCGCTGGGCTGGTCACGATCAATTCGTGGAGCCCCGACATCGGCGCGCCGTTCGGCGGATACAAGCAATCGGGCAATGGCCGCGAGAATGGCCGCTACGGGCTGACCGACTTCATGGAAGTGAAGACTGTGGTGGGCCTGCCCGGCTGATGCCGCCGACGCCCCCTCCCCCGCGGGAGGGGGCTCAGTGCATCGGCCATACCGCGACGATCAGCGGCGTGCCGACCAGCAGCACCAGCAGCGACAGTGGCGCGCCGAGCCGGGCGTAATCGCTGAACTTGTAGCCGCCCGGCCCCATGACCAGCGTGTTGCACTGATGACCGATCGGCGTGAGGAAGTCGCACCCCGCGCCGACCGCGGTCGCCATCAGAAACGCCTCCGGCCGATAGCCGAGATCTCCCGCAAACGTCGCTGCGATCGGCGCCATCACCAGCACGGTCGCGGCATTGTTCAGGAACGGCGTCACCGCCATCGCTGCCGCCAGGATCAGCGCGACCGCGCCCCAGGGCGGCAGCGTCGATGCGGTCGCGGACAGCCAGGTCGCGATGACATCCGACGCGCCGGTGGTGCGAAGCGAGTCGCTGACCGGGATCAACGCTCCAAGCATGATCAGGATTGGCCATTCGACATGGTCATAGGCCTCGCGCACCGGCAGCACGCCGGTCGCCATGATCAGCCCCGCCGCCGCGAAGAACGCCACCGCCACGGGCACGAACCCCATCGCCGTTGCCCCCATCGCGACGCCGAGGATACCGATCGGCAGCCAGCTGCGCTTCGACACGCCAAGCCGCATTTCGCGCTGTGCCAGCGGCAGGCAGCCCAGGTCGCGCAGCTTGCCGGGTAGCTGCTCGAGCGGCCCCTGCAGGACCAGCACGTCACCCGCGCGCAGCTCGATATTCGCCAGTCTGCGCGACAAATGCTCGCCCTGTCGCGAGATCGCGATCAGATTGACCCCGAACCGCGCCTGCAGCGCAAGCCGCGCCGCGGTCCGGCCCGCCAGCGGCGAACCGACATTGACGACCGCCTCGATCACACCGACCTCATCGTCGTCCGCCTGATCCGCCTTTTCGCGGTCCTCGCCTTCGAGCTTCAGCCGGTCGCGCGCGATCACGCGTTCGAGCGCATCGGGTTCGCCGCCGAGGATGAGTACGTCGCCAGCCCTCAGGTGCGTATGCTCGTTCGGCGCGCTGCGCATGCCCGCACGCAGGATCCGCGTGATCGACACCTCGCCGTCGTGCCGTGCGAGAAAATCCTCGACCGACTCGTCGACCGCGGGGGACGTCTCGGGGATCGCGGCTTCGGTGATATACCCCTTGATATCGAGCGCCTCGCCCATCGTTGGCGCAGCCCGCCGGTCGCGCGGCAGGAGGCGATAGGCGAAGCGCAGATAGATCAGCCCCATCACCGTCAGCCCGAGCCCGACCGGGGTATAATCGAACATCCCGAACGGCTGCCCGGTCATCTGCTCGCGGACGCGGCTGACGATGATGTTGGGCGAGGTACCAACGAGGGTGATGAGACCGCCTAGCAGCGACGCGGTCGCCATCGGCATCAGGAACACCGATGGCGAGGTGTTGTTCTTCTTCGCCATCTGGAACGCCGCAGGCATCAGCATCGCCAGCGCGCCGATATTCTTGACCAGCGCGGACGAGAACCCCACCGACGCCGTCAGCACGACAAGCTGCGACCGCACCCGCGTGACCCGCTTTGCAAGCTTCGCCAGCGCCAGTTCGATCACCCCCGAGCGCTGAACCGCCGCGGAGATGACGAGCGCCGAACCGACGATGATCACGATGTCGTCGGAAAAGCCCTTGAAGGCGTCCTTCGGACTGACGATCCCGAGCGCGATACTCGCGAGCAACGCCAGGATCGCGGTGACGTCATAGCGAAACCGTCCCCAGATGAAGAGCATCATCATGCCGATGAGCGTGGCGATCGAAAGGGATTGGGGAAGGGTCATCTGGCCTCGATATGTGACTGCCGATCAACCAAACCCGAGGAGGCTGGTTCCAACGGAGCAGGGAATCGCCGGGCAATGGCCGGCGGGTTCAATAGTCTTTGGAAATGCGGACGTTCGCACTCTGCCTGCCAAGCGTGGAGATGCTCGACAGCAGCGACAGCCAGCGAGTGACCTGGAACTCGACCTGCGTAGCGCTATAGCCCTGGCCGTCGGTGACGATCTCCGCATAGAGCCGCCGCGTCACATATTTGCCCGCGGCGATCGACGTGCCCTGCCCCGTCTGCGGATCGGCAGGCAGGATGCGCAACCGGTCGAGACCCGCTGCACGCCGCACTGCGTTGATTGGGTTGATCCCGTTGCCGCCGTCCTGCAACGCCGCCACCGCCGCCGCGAGCTGCAGGGCTTCGGGCGCGGACAGGTTGGTGATCGACGTCCCGAACAGCAGCCGCGAGAGCAGCTCGTCCTGCGGCAGCGCGGGCGTGCTCGTGAACCCGATCTCCGGCTTGAGCGCATAGCCCGTGACGCGGATCGAGGCGTTGAGCCCGGTCGAGTCCGCATTCGCCTCGATGTCGAGCGCGGGATTGGCGGGGACGCCGCCATCGAACCGAATGACGCCGCGCGCCAGTTCGAATTCGCGCCCGGCAAATTCGTAATCGCCACGGATCAGCGTCGCACGTCCCGTGATCGCGGGGTTCTGCGGTTCGCCGGCGATCTGGAGATTGGCGGACCATTCGCTCGTCAGCCCCAGTCCGCTGACCATGACCTGGTTCGGCGCGCGGGCCTTGATCGCCAGCGTCCAGGGGCGCGTCGGCACCGCCTTTTCCTCCCCGCCCTCGGGCAGGTTGATTTCCCGGATGTTGAGCTGCGGCACCGCGCTCGCCGCGGTCGCCTGACCTAGCCGGTAGCGACTCTTGTTCATCACCACGTCGCCTGCGATCACGCCGCCTATCCCGTCCGACGTGAACGTCAGCGGCCCCGTCACGGTCGCGCCGATATCATCGCGATTGATCATCACAGCGTTCGCGGCCTGAAGCCGCAGGTCGATGCCGAGCCCGTTCCTAGCCGCGAAATCAAACTGGCCAACCCCCGTCACCCGGCCACCCTTGCCCGCGTCCGCGGCGAAACGGTCGATCACCAGACGCGAGCCGCCGAACCGGCCGCTGGCCTGGACGTTCGACAGGATCGTCCCCGTCGTGCCGCTTTCGATGCGGGCGTTGGTCGCACGGACGACGCCGCGGATCACCGGCGCTTCGAGCGTACCGGCGACGTCCGCGCCGATCGCGACCGGCCCCGACAGGTCGAACAGCTCGACCCCCGTCAGCCGCCACAGCGTGTCCGCGGGCCCGCTGTAGCGCAGCTGTCCGAACAGCCGCGCGCGCGCGATCCGCGTGGCAAGGTCGCCCTCACCAAGCGGCGCAAGCTGCGCCTGTGCGCGCCCGATCGTCTTGCCACCCGAGGCGATCACCGCACGCAGGCCGAGCTTGTCGGCCGACAGAAGCGCCGCGACCCCGACATCGATCGGCCGCGACGACAGCACGAGCCCCGCACGGCTGAGGCCACGGATCGTCACGTCCGCCTTGCCCGTCGGCGGGTTGCCGCCGCTCGTCGCGACGCTGAACGTCCCCGATGCCAGACCGCCAAGCCCGAGTCCGGGATAGCCGATATCGAGGATGGCCAGCGGCATCCGCGTCATGCTCGCGTCGATCGCGCTTGTCGATCCGGTGAAGCGTCCGCCGATCTGCGCCTCGCCCCCCGAGAAGCTCAGCCGCGTCGGTGCGAGGCGCCAGCCATCGCCGTCGCGGGTCACGATCGCGGGGCTCAGCAGGCGCAGCGGCCGCCGGTCGAGCGTCCCTTGCGCGGCGATGCGATAACTGTCGGCGGTCACGTCGGTCACGCTCTCGATATCAAATGCGCGTCCGCGCGACCCGGCAATCGACGCCTTGATCTGCCCCACCCCGCCGCGCAGCGACGCGCTGCCCACCAGCCGCCCGATGCTGAGCGCGCCGCGTTGCAAGCCTGCGCCGGTCGCGGTCGCCTCGATCGAGGTGCCCGCAGGGTCGAGGATCGTGACGAGGTCCATATGACCACGCCGCAAAGTCCAGCCGGCGAGCGTCCCCGCGCGCGCATCGAGGTGCGCCTCGACGCGCTGATTCTCGCCGACCGGCCGGAAAAGCAGTTCACCCGCCAGACCGCCGCCCGCCACCGCGAGCCGCCCGTTGAAGCCGCCATCGACGATCGCGAGCGTCCCCGTCGCGCGGGTCCCGCTGACATCCAGCGCGGCGATCGCGATCGTGGCACCCGCGCCGCGCGGCAGGAGAAGCGTCCCGCCCGCGGTAAAGGGGCCAAGCCGCGAGCCACCCGCAGCGGCAAAAGCATAGCCCTGCGCGGTCGGATCGAGATGCGCCCGCACGTTGGTCAGCCCCAGAGCCGGACTGGGGCTGGCGAGGACGAGGTCGAGCGTCGGCCGCTCGATCCTGCCGTCCAGCGTCAGCGTGACCGGCCCGTAGTTTTGCTGACGGCCACCACCCTCGAACCGGAAACTGCCGTCGCGCCGTCTGTAGCCGTTGCCGCTCAACCGGATCTGCGGCGCGACGAGGACGAGATTGTTGAAATGCAGGACGCCGTCCGTCGTCCGTTCGAGATTGGCGGTGAGCCGCGGCAAACCGCCTGCGAGACTGCGGAAGAAGGCGTTGTCGAGCCGCAGCACCTGTGCCGCGCCCTGCCCGATCACCCGCGTCCCCTTGCCGTTCGGCCCCGGAACGACGCGCAGCGTCGACGTGACGTCGACGATCCCCAGCCCCGGGATCAGATAGCGACCGAGCCGGCCATTCACCCCGACGTCGAACCGCCCGGTGCGCAGATCGACCCGGATGCCGAGCCGTCCGTTGAGCTTGTCGGAGCGCAGCACGAGGTCGTCACCGGTCAACAGCGCAGGCGTAATCCGCAGCCGCCCATCGACCGACAGGTTGCGCAGGATCCCCCCCGCGACATCGCCGACCCCGGTCACGCGGGCGGCGGTGACGCGGATCGGGACGGTCATCGGCGTCGACGACAGACGCCCCTTGCCGGCGATCCGCACGCGATCGAATCCGGTCTTGTCGAAGGTCAGTCGGGCCGCATCGAGGCGGTAGTCGAAGCTGGCGGTCGCGAAGTCACCGTCAAGAAAGGCCCGCAGTTCGATGCCGCTGCCCCCCATCGTCCCGATCAGCGCCGTCGGCCGCAGCAGCCGCGCCTTCACGCGGAAATCGCGAAACGCGTTCGCGCCGAGATCGACGATACCCGTCGTGTCGAGCGAGAGCGCCGGCGACCGCAGCGACAGCCGCCCGTCGAGCCGGCGTTCGACGAACGTCGCGGCGCCATTGACCAGAACCCGCGGCGTCGTGAGCGCTGCGAGCCGTCCGCTGAGCAGCCCCGAGGGGGCGAGCGTTCCCGACAGCGTGTAGCGTCCGCTTGCCTGTGAAAGCGCGAGATCGACCGCGCGCGACGCGCCGACATTACCCTGTGCGCGGCCCGTCCAGCGCGCCCAGCGGCCGTCACCGGTGACGACGAGCGCGACGTTGCTCCGGGCACCGACCATCCGCGCGAGCACCCCGTTCGCCGCACCGCGCGCCGCGACGTCCAGATCGAACCGGTCGCGCGCGGGCTCCGCATCGATCCGCAGCTTGAGCCGGTCGCTGCCCGCGACCAGCGCGTTCACATCGACGAGCGCGCGTCCCGAGCGGATGTCGGCTCGGCCGTCGAGCCGCGCGACGCGGGCGGTGCCGAGCACGCGCGTGTCGAGCAGCAGACGTCCGACCATGAGCCGCCCGATCCGGATGTCGAAATCCGGCAGGATCGGCGTGCGCCTCTTCGACGGTCGCGTGCGCGGGACGTGGAACAGCGTCGCGCGATCGATCGCGAGCCGGCGGATTTCGAGCCGGTTCGAAAACCAGCGGATGGGCGACCAGTCGAGCGCGACACGCGGCGCCTGGAACACGAGCCCGTCGAGATCATAGACGCGCAGATCGGTCAGCCGCGTATCGCCATAGAGCGACCCGTCGATCCGCCCGATCGTGAAACGTAGCCCGTTGGCCGCACGGATCGCGCCGACCCGGTTGGCGACATAGCGGTGGCCGATATCGGTATCGACGATGAGCAGTGCAGCACCCAGGATCGCCACCAGGGCCAGGAATGCCGCCGCAAGCCAGCGCCACCAGCGGCGCCGTGGCACAGGCCGGCCCGGCTCTGTCGCCTCGGTCACGGCGTCGGTCAAAACGCCTGTCCCAGCGATACATAGACCGCGATCCGGCTGTCGCCCGGTTGCGGGTTGATCGGCGTCCCGACATCGAAGCGGATCGGGCCGAAGTTCGAATAATAGCGCACCCCGATCCCCGTGCCATATTGCAGGCCGGTGAATTTGGGCAGCGGCGACGTGTAGATGTTGCCCGCATCAAGGAACGGCACGACCCCGAAATTGCCGAACGCCTTGATCCGCGCCTCGATCGAGAATTCGGTCAGGCTGCGGCCGCCGATCGGATCGTTGTTCGGATCGCGCGGACCGATCGACTGATAGCCATAGCCGCGTATCGACGCGCCGCCGCCGGCATAGAAACGCCGCGACGGTGCCACCTGATCGCGTGGCGCGCCGACGATCGTGCCGAGCCGGGTCCGCCCCGCCAGCACGATCCCGTCGCTGACCGTCCTGTACACGCTCGCGTCGATCTGCGTCCGCGCATAGCCGAACGCCGATCCCTGGAACGACGCCTCCGGGCTCAGCCGCCCGCCAAGCCGGAACCCGCGCGTCGGGTTGAGCAGGTCGTCCGATCCGTCATAATTCAGCGTGGTCGGCAGCGCGCCGATGAAGAAGGTCCGGCGCCGCGGGTCGCCGGTCGACACGATCACGTCGCGTTCGTCCGATGCGATCAGTTCCGCGCCGAGCGACCAGGTCCAGGTCTTCTGGAAGAAGATATTCGTCTGGCGTTCGATGCTGCCGGCCAGCGTGAAGGTCTTGGCCTCATAGGCATCGCGGTTGATATGCACCGCGGAGACCTGCGCGGTCAGCACGCGATCCCGCGCATGGAAGTTGTTCCGCCGATAGACGATCGCGCCAAGCTGCTCCTGCGTCCCGATGACGCTGCGCAGCGTGAGCGCGCCTTCGGGCGGGAACAGGTTGCGATGCGTCCAGCTGACCTCGGCGCGTGCGCCCTCGCCCGTGCCATACCCAAGCTCGCCCGCGACCGTGCGCGGCGGCGCGCGGTCGAGCTTTACGCCGATATCGACGCTGTCGGCGGTGCTGCCGGGGATCGGCCTGACCTCGACCGACGACACCAGACTGGTCTGGACGAGCGCCCGGCGGAGATCGTCCAGCTCGCCCGCGTCATAGGGTTGGCCGGGCGTGAACCGCGCGATTTCCTGCACATGCTCCGCATCGAACACGCGGTTGCCGGGCAGCGCGACGATCCGGCCAAAGCGCTTCTGGCCGCCGGGGACGATCGACAGGTCGAGCGTGGCGGTGCGTGTCGCATGGTCGACGACGATCGCCGGATCGCCGACCTTGGCGAAGGGAAAGCCCTCGCGCCCGATCTGCGTCGTCAGCTTCGCCTCGCCCGCGACGATCGCGTCCGAATTGACCGGGTCGGCAGGCTTGATGCCGAAGGCCTGGGCCAGCGCGGGCGCCTTCTCCCCCGCCGCCGCCAGACCATCGATCGTCACGCCCGTGAAGGTGTAGCGCGTGCCGGGCTCGGCCGAGACGATCACCAGCGGCTTCTGCCCGGGCTCGACCCGGGTGGTGACGCGCGCGTCATAATAGCCCTCGGCGCGCAAAAGGCTGTTGAGCAGGTCGCCGTCCTCGCGCGCGCGGCGATCGAGCTGCGCTGCGTTGGCGACCTCGCCGTCGTTCGCGTTGAGCGTCGAGAGCTGGTCAAACCGCTGTTTCAGCAGCGCGTTTCCAACCGAGTCGATCCCGTCCAGCCGCCAGGAATAGCGCGTCTCGGTCGTCGCATCGGTGTTCGTCGCGACGGTGACCGGGTCATCCGTAGCGGCGGCAAGATCGGGCCAGGCGACGCCGATATCGGGCAGCGGCGCGAGCGGCGACATGGGATCGAGCGACACCGGCGCGTCCGCGGCCGCAGTGCCTTCCTGCGGCGTGGACACGCGTGTCTGGGCGGCGGCGCGCGGGGGCGCCGTCAGCATCGGCACGACAAGGACGGCGGTGGCCGTACCGATCCCGACCCACCCGAAGCGGTACACCATGCTCGCCTCCTAGCCGGGCTTGGCCCCCCGCGACAGTCGTTCGTGACGCATTTTCGCCACGTTTCGTCATGTCATCGAAATACTCTGCCGGACAATCAGCGCGTTGCGCGGTGCATTGTCCGCGTCGGCAGCCGGCACTGGCGTCCGCGCGCGCGACGTGGCAGGTGCGGGACATGGCTGACAAACGTCCGACCGCCGCCGGCGGCTTCCTGATCGCGATGGGCATTCTTGGCGGCGCGGGGGTCGGATTTGCCATCGGCCAGGCCACGCCCGGCCTCCTGATCGGCACCGCGATCGGCGTCACGGCCGCGCTGCTCGTCTGGATCCGCGACCGCCGCTAGGCGGGATCGCGCATCTGCCAGACGACGCGGCCGACAATGTCGACCGAGCCGTCGGGCACCGGCGGCGCGGCAGGATTGTCGCTTGACACGCTGAGCGTCCCATCCCGCAACGCGACCCGCTTGACCATCGTCAGGCCATCGACCCGGATGACGTGAAGGCGTCCGCGCGCGCCCGGCACCGTGGTCGCCATATCGACGATGATGTGATCGCCGTCCTGCAGGCCGGGCTCCATCGATGTTCCCCGGACCCGGATGATCGCCGCCTGCCCGTCGCGCAGCCCGAGCCGCCGCGCCAGCGCGGGGTCGATCACATCGGTGCCCAGCAGCACCTCGTCATCGACCAGCGCGCCCGGCCCGGCCGACGCCTGCACCGCCAGGCGGGCGATCCGAAACCCGGTTCGGCTCGCCCCCGTCTTTCCCCCGCTCCCGCCCAGCACATGGTCCTCGACGCCGAGATACTGTGCGAGCAGCCGGCGATCGTCCTCCGCCAGTCGTCGTGGCGACCCGCGCTTCACATACTGCTGCAGATAGGCCGCGTTGCGTCCCAGCATTGCCGACAGGGCCGCCAGACTGTCCCCGCGCGCAGCCGCAAGCCGTGCCAGCGCTGCTCGGGGATCGGGATCGGACATGCTGAGACCATAGCGCAGGAAAAATCCTAGACAAGTTGGATTTCAAGGAACAGATCGTGAACGGGTAAAGGGAATCACGAGGAGCAAACGATGTCCGTACTGGTCAAGATCAACCGATATCTGCGGCAGACCGACATGGGGGCGGCTACCTTCGGACGGCGTGCGGTGAATGATTCCCGGCTCGTCGCGGATCTCAGACGCGGTCGCCAGCCACGCGCGGGACTGGTCGCGCGGATCGAGGCGTTCATCGCGAACACGTCCGGGCGCGGCCGGTCGTGAGGATGGACCCCCTGCGCGGCCCCGATGTCGCGACGCGGTTGATCCGCGCACTTCACGCCAGTGCCGCAGTATCGGGCGCGTCAATCGAGGTGATCGAGACGGTTTCACGCCCATGGGCGAGCGCGACCTTCTCGGGCGAGCAACATCATCTGGTCATCCTGGCGGATCCCATACCCGGTTTTCGATCGTGGCTTGCCGCCCTGCCCGATGCCGAGCTGCCGCTGCGGGGACACATCCTCGCCGATCTCGCGATCGACATGGTGGAGCAGGTCGGGTTGCGGCTGCGTGTCACCATCGCGGCGTTGACGCTGATCGACGCATAGCCGGGCCTTGGGGCTGGACTTTCGGCCCTGGAAACACGAAGTCGGCGGCCAATGAAGGAGATGACGATGGCAGGCACCGGCGCCGGAATGGGCAAGTTCGAATGGGAGGATCCGTTCCTGCTCGACGACCAGCTGAGCGAAGACGAACGCATGATCCGCGATACCGCGCGCGCCTATGCCGAGGACAAGCTCGCGCCGCGGATCATCGACGCGTTTCAGCACGAACATACCGATCCCGCGATTTTCCGCGAAATGGGTGATCTCGGCCTGCTTGGGCCGACTATCCCAGAGGAATATGGCGGCGTCGGCGCCTCCTATGTCGCGTACGGCCTGGTCGCGCGCGAGGTCGAGCGGATCGACTCGGGCTATCGCTCGATGATGTCGGTCCAGTCGAGCCTGGTGATGTACCCGATCAATGCGTTCGGTTCCGAAGCACAGAAGCGCAAATATCTGCCGAAGCTCGCGACCGGCGAGTTCATCGGCTGCTTCGGGCTGACCGAGCCCGATGCGGGTTCGGACCCCGGCGGCATGACGACGCGCGCGAAGAAGACCGCGAACGGCTATGTCATTTCGGGCGCCAAGACCTGGATCTCCAACTCGCCGATCGCCGACGTATTCGTCGTCTGGGCGAAGTCCGACGAGCATGGCGGCGGCATCCGCGGCTTCATCCTGGAACGCGGGATGAAGGGGCTCGAGACGCCCAAGATCGAGGGCAAGCTGTCGCTGCGGGCGTCGATCACCGGCATGATCCTGATGGACGAGGTCGAGGTCGGCGAGGACGCGTTGCTCCCCGACGTCCAGGGGCTGAAGGGGCCGTTCGGCTGCCTCAACCGCGCGCGCTACGGGATTTCGTGGGGAGCACTCGGTGCGGCGGAGTTCTGCTTCCACGCCGCGCGGCAATATGGCCTCGATCGCAACCAGTTCGGCACCCCGCTCGCCGGGCGGCAGCTCTACCAGAAGAAGCTGGCCGACATGGAGACCGAGATCGCGCTCGGGCTTCAGGCGTCACTACGCGTCGGGCGGCTGATGGACGAGGGACGGTTCGCGCCCGAGATGGTCTCGATCGTCAAGCGCAACAATGTCGGCAAGGCGCTCGACATCGCACGGATGAGCCGGGACATGCACGGCGGCAACGGCATTTCGGGGGAATATCAGGTGATGCGTCACATGATGAACCTCGAGACGGTCAACACCTATGAGGGCGCACACGACGTCCACGCGCTGATCCTCGGCCGCGCGATCACGGGTATTGCGGCGTTTTAGGGTTGACGCGCGGACGGTCCTACCACCCCGGCGAAGGCCGGGGCCCAGTTGGGGGACGGACATTGGCTGACGCTGCGTGTCGCTACTGCAGCCTTCCCAACTGGGCCCCGGCCTCCGCCGGGGTGGTGCTCTAACATGGAAGGCAAACCCTCTCCCCTCGCCGGCCTCAAGGTCGTCGAACTCGCCCGCATCCTCGCCGGCCCCTGGGCCGGCCAGGTGCTCGCCGATCTCGGCGCCGACGTAACCAAGGTCGAGAGCCCCGCCGGCGACGACACCCGGACATGGGGCCCGCCGTTCATCGACAACCCCGACGGCACCAGCGATGCAGCCTATTTCCACGCCGCCAACCGCGGCAAGCGCTCGGTCGTCGCGGACTTCACGACGCCCGAGGGACGGGCTGCGGTTCGTGCGCTGATCGCCGACGCCGATGTCGTGATCGAGAATTTCAAGGTCGGCGGGCTTGCCAGATACGGCCTCGACTATCCGACGCTCGCCGCGATCAATCCACGGCTCGTCTATTGCTCGATCACCGGTTTCGGACAGGACGGACCCTACGCACCGCGCGCGGGCTATGACTTCATCGTCCAGGGCATGAGCGGGATCATGGATCTCACCGGCGAGCCCGATGGGGCGCCGCAAAAGATCGGCGTGGCCTTTGCCGACATCATGACCGGGCTCTATTCGGTGATCGCGATCCAGGCGGCGCTGGCGATGCGTGAGCGGACCGGTCGGGGGCAGCAGATCGACATGGCGCTGCTCGACACGATGACCGGCGTCCTCGCCAATCAGGCGATGAACTGGTTTGCGAGCGGCGTCTCGCCGACGCGGGTCGGCAACGCGCACATGAACGTGTGCCCCTATGCCGTCTTCCCGACCAGCGACGGGTGGTTCATCCTCGCGGTCGGCAATGACGGCCAGTTCCGGCGGTTCTGCGATGCCATGGGCCTGCCCGAAATGCGCGACGATCCGCGGTTCGCGACCAATGCCGGGCGGCTCGCCTTCAAGGACATCTTGTTCGAGAGGATCGAGGCGGCGACGTCACTGGTGCCTAAACTCGAGCTGCTCGCGCGGCTGGAGGCGGTCGGCGTCCCCGCCGGACCGATCAACACCGTCGCGCAGGCGTTCGACGATCCACAGGTGATCGCGCGCGGCATGGCGATCGACGTCGTGCGTCCGGATGGATCGAGCGTGCCGGGTCTCCGCACGCCGATCCGCTTCTCGGATGCCGATCTCGCGACCGGTCATGCGGCACCGATGCTGCCAAGACACCCGTCATCCTAACGAAAGTCAGGATCCAGAGCCACGGACGGTAGCGGTCGTGGCTCTGGATCCTGGGTCTAGCCCAGGATGACGACCGGGATTAGGCGGCGGCCGTCACCGGCTTGCGCGCATACACCCCGTACGCAAGGATCAGCGCGTAGCAGATCGCCGGGAGCAGCAACGCGAAGTGCAGGCTGCCCGACGAGTCCGCGAGCACGCCCGTGAAATAGGGAATGATCGCGCCGCCGACGATCGCCGTGGCGATCACGCCCGACCCCTCGGCTGCGCGCTTGCCAAGGCCTTCGGATGCGAGCGCGAAGATCGTCGGGAACATCACCGAATTCATCAGCCCGATCGACAGCAAGGCCCAACCCGACACGGCACCCTCGGTATTCGCCGAGATCAGGATCAGCGCCAGCGTTCCCGTCGCGACACCGGCCAGAACCTTGCCCGGCGACACCTTGTTGAGGACATAGGCCCCGATGAACCGCCCGATCAGCGCGCCGCCCCAGTAGAAGGGCACGTGCTGACCGGCAGCGACATCGCTCAGGCCCATCACGCTCGGCTGCATCAGGTAATTGACGATCAGCGAGCCGACCGCGACCTCGGCGCCGACATAGAGGAAGATGCACGCCGTCCCCATCGCAAAGCGCGGGCGCTTGAGCAGCGTGAAGGCGTGGAGGATGCTGCCCGTCTGCTCCTGCTCCTCGTTCAGCCGGTTCCGCCGCGTCCAGACGACGGCGGCGACGATCAGCAGCGCGATCGCGAGGCCGATATAGGTGTGCACGACGGTCCGCGACGATTCGGTCCGGTAGGCGTCAAGCGCGGCGCCGGTCAGCGTCGAGGAATCCACCGTCGCGAGACCACCGAGGATGACCGCGGAACCGACATAAGGGAAGATCGTCGTGCCGAGCGAGTTGAACGCCTGCGCGAAGGTCAGCCGGCTCGATGCCGATTTCGGCGCGCCGAGCGCCGAGATCAGCGGGTTGGCGACGACCTGAACGACCGTGATGCCCGCGCCCAGCACGAAAAGCGCGAACAGGAACATCTCGAAGCTGGCCTTGCCCGCCGCCGGGATGAACAACAGGCACCCGACGGTCATCGTCACCAGCCCGATCGAGGCGGTGCGCATATAACCGGCCTTGCGCACGATCGCCGCGGCAGGAATCGAGAACAGCGCATAGGCGAGGAAGAACGCCGACTGGACCAGCATCGCGGTCGCATGGTCGAGCGTGAACAGCTCCTTCATCTTGGGAATGATGATGTCGTTCAGCGAGGTGATGCCGCCGAAGATGAAGAAGAGGGCGAAGACGAAGACGCGCAGGTCGGGGGCGTCGTAACCGTGATTGGCATCGCCCTCTGCGGCGGCGCCTCCCGCGGCGGCGGTGTGATGGGTGTCGACATGCATGATAGATTGCGCCCTCTCGCGGTCTTGTTGGGCGGCGGCATAAGCCGGGGCGACCGCGCGTGGCAATGGCAGAGGCGCGTTCGCGCGCCCGGTTGCGGCGTGCCACCCGTCGATTGCCGCGCTTTCGGGCTTCGGGTATGCCGTTTGCAAACGCGACAAGGGAGAGCATGAGATGGCGACCGCAGCGCTGCGCAATTCGACGGTTTCACCCGCGGAATGGGAAGCCCGCCAGCAGCTTGCCGCCTGCTACCGGGTCTTCGACATGCTCGGCTGGTCCGAGATGATCTACAACCACATCACGTTGAAGATCCCCGGCGAGGACGGCGCGTTCCTGATCAACCCGTTCGGGCTGCATTTCAGCGAGGTGACCGCGTCGAGCCTCGTCAAGATCGACATCGACGGCAACAAGCTCGACCAGAACCCCTATCCGGTCAATCTCGCGGGCTTCACGCAGCACGCGCTGTTCCACAAGCACCTGCCCGACGCGCATTGCATCATGCACACGCACACCACCGCGGGGATGGCGGTCAGCGCGGTCGAGGGCGGGCTTCAGCCGACCAATTTCTATGCGTGCAACTTCATCGGCCAGATCGCCTATCATGATTTCGAAGGCGTCACCGTCCGATCCGAAGAGGGCGAACGGCTGATCGAGCATCTCGGCGACAATCGCGTGATGCTGCTGCGCAATCACGGCATCCTGGTCATGGGCCGGACGCTGCCCGAGGCGTTCATCAAGCACTGGTCGCTGCAGCGCGCCTGCGAGATCCAGGTCGCAACGGCGTCGATGGGCACGCCGATCCTGATCCCCGACGATGTGGTCAAGGTGCACCAGCGCGATCTCGGCAAGGTCTCGCTGCCCGGTGGTGCGGGCAAGGCGGATTTCGAGGCGATGGTCCGGCTGGTCGACAAGCGCGACACGAGCTGGCGGCAATAGCCCCCTCCCCTCCGCCCGGGGGATCGGCTAGCGCGCGGGGATGACCCGCTTCACCGTCAACAACCAGGCGATCGAATATCGGCTCGATCCCGCGACGCCGCTGCTCTGGGCGCTGCGCGACGCGTCGAACCTGACGGGGACCAAATATGGCTGCGGCACCGGCCATTGCGGCGCCTGCACGGTCGATATTGACGGTCGTGCGGTGCGCAGCTGCCGTGTGCCGATCGGGTCGATCGAGGGGCGCTACGTCACCACGATCGAGGGGCTGTCGCACGAACGCAACCACCCGCTGCAGCTCGCCTTCATCGCCGAAGCGGTGCCGCAATGCGGCTTCTGCATCCCCGGCATGATCATGGCCGCCGCCGCACTGCTGAAACGCGATGCAAACCCGAGCGAGGCGGTGATCCGCGAACAGATCACCAATCTGTGCCGCTGCGGCGTCTATCCGCGCGTTGTCGAGGCGATCCAGCGCGCGGGCCGCGCGACCCGCGGCGAGGAAGTCCTGCCCGCCGGCCCCCGCCCCGGAATCGACCCGGCGGATTCCGCACGGCTCGTTCCCGCGTTCGTCCCGCCGCCCGCGCGCTAGGTCGCCCGCGCACGAATCCTGTCGGATCGCTGACCAAGCCATTCAGCGTCGCCTCACGCCCGTAAGGCTAGACGGGGTGCACCATAGGAGCCGGCTCGTGCGCCGGCAGTCGAGGACGACGGCAATGACGCGGAGTTTCCTGAAGATCTTGCTCGTGGCATCCGCACTGGTGCCGGTTGCCGCACAGGCGCAGCGGTTCGGTGCCGAGGCGCCGGGGAATGGCGAGATGCGCGGTGATTGGGGCGATCGCGGCGATCGCGGCGATCGTCCGCAACGTCCCGACCGGGGGGCGATCGTGCAGGGCACGGCACGCGGCGATACGCCCGATGCGCGCAACGGCCGACCGGACGGCCCCCGCCAGGACTGGAATGCACGTATGGGGTCGGACCGGCAGGCCGACCAGGTTCGCGAGAACTGGGTTCGCGGTAACGCGCAGCGTGATGCCGCCCGCCAGGACGTCCGAAACGACCGCCGCGGTCAGCCCGATCGCGCGCGCTTTGACGGGCGGTTCAATGGGCGCCCCGGCGAAGACCGCGGCTATCGTGACGATCCACGCGGGCGCGACGACCTTCGCGGCCGCCCGGATGGGCGTGGGCGCGACGACTGGCGTGGCCGCGACGGCGATCGGGATCGGGGCGGCTTTCGCAACGGCCAGCATTTCGGCGGCTACGGCACCGTCCAGGGCTATGGCCGCGGCGGATATGGCCAGCGCGGGGCGTGGAACCGCGGCTGGCGCAGTGACAATCGCTATGGCTGGAGCGACTATCGCGCGAGCAACCGCGGCGCCTACCGCCTGCCGCGCTATTATGCGCCGAACGGGTGGGGCTCGGGCTATCGCCGCTTCGGCATCGGCTTTTCGCTGAACAGCGTCCTGTACAACCAGAATTACTGGATCCAGGATCCCTACACCTATCGCCTGCCCGAGGCTTACGGCCCGTATCGCTGGGTCCGCTATTACAACGACGCGCTGCTCGTCGATCTCGACAGCGGACGGGTGGTCGACACGGTCTACGACATCTTCTGGTAGGCGCATCGCGGCACGACGGGCGACCGCGCGCGTCGTGCCGTACCCGTTGCGCCCCCCTTGCGTTTCGCGGACGGCTGCGCAAATTCGGATCCATGGGTTTATTCACCAAAGCCAAGCCGCAGGATCCGATGGCGCCGACACGGCAGGCGGCTGGCGCCAGCGTCGCCGCGCGGCTCGACGCCAATCCGAAGGTCCAGCGGGTCGCGATCGACGGGGTGCAATTCTATCACCACGCCAACTTCCTCGACGCCGCGACCTGTCGCGCGCTCATCGCGCTGATTGATTCGAAGCGGCGACCGTCGACGCTGCTGTCCGACCGCCCGAACAGCAGTTTCCGCACGTCGGAGAGCTGCGACATGGATCGCTGGTCCCCCGATGTGCAACCCACCGACGAGGCGATCGCCGCGCTGCTCGGCATCGACCTGCCGCATGGCGAAACGATGCAGGGGCAGCGTTACGCCCCCGGCCAGCAATTCCGCGCGCATCACGATTATTTCCACGCCAGCGAAAGCTATTGGGACAAGATGCAGGAACAGGGCGGCCAGCGCACTTGGACCGCGATGGTCTATCTGAACGACGTGCCCGAGGGCGGCGCCACGTGGTTCCCGCAGGCAGGCGTCAAGGTCGCGCCCAAGCGCGGGCTTCTGCTCGCGTGGAACAACATGAGCCCGGACGGCAGCCCCAACGGCCTGACGCTCCACGAAGGCATGCCGGTGGTCGAGGGCGTCAAATACATCGTCACGAAATGGTTTCGCGAACGCCCCTGGATCAAGTGACGCCCCTCCCCCGTCGGCGGAGGATCGCCTGCCCGCTTCGGTGAACCCGCTCGACAATCCCCCCGCAGCCACTACCTCCGGCGCATGACAGTTCTCGGCGTAACCTCCTCGATCCTCGGCCAGCCCTGGCGCTGGCGCTCGCTCGCCGCAGACGCGCGCGACGGGTTTGGCGGCGACGATCTGGTGACCCAGCTCCTTCTCGCACGCGGCTGCCCGCGCGAGGCGCTCGACGCGCACCGCACGCCGTCGATCCGCGCGTTCATGCCCGACCCGTCGATCTTCCGCGACATGGACCGCGCCGCCGACCGGCTCGCCGATGCGGTGCAGGCGGGCGAACAGGTCGCGATCTTCGGCGATTACGACGTCGACGGCGCGACCTCCGCCGCGCTGATGATCCTCGTGCTCCGCGATCTGGGGATCGAGGCGCGCGCCTATATCCCCGACCGCCTGCTCGAGGGCTATGGCCCGTCGGGCGAGGCCATGGTCCGGCTCGCAGGCGAAGGCGCCTCGCTGATCGTCACCGTCGACTGCGGCGCGCAGGCGTTCGACGCGCTCGATGCCGCGCGCGATGCAAAGGTCGACGTGATCGTGATCGATCACCACAAATGCTCGACTGCGCTCCCGCACGCATTGGCGCTCATCAATCCCAACCGGCTCGACGAGGACGAGGGCGCCGCACACGGCCATCTCGCTGCGGTCGGCATGTGCTTCCTCGCTGCTGCCGCGCTCGTCCGCACGCTGCGCACGCGCGGCTTCTTTGAGAACCGCGCCGAGCCCAAGCTCATCGACCGGCTCGACATCGTCGCGCTCGGCACCGTCGCCGACGTCGCGCAGTTGCGCGGGCTCAACCGTGCGTTCGTCGCGCAAGGGCTGAAGGTCATGGGCGCGCGCCGCAACATCGGCGTCGCGGCGCTGATCGCGGCGTCGCGGCTGACGCGCAACCCGACCTGCACCGACCTCGGCTTCGCACTCGGGCCGCGGATCAACGCCGGCGGGCGCGTCGGCCGCGCCGATCTCGGCGTCCGCCTGCTGACCACGCAGGACCCCGACGAGGCGCGCGGGATCGCCGAGGAGCTCGACCGTCTCAACGAGGAACGCCGCGCGATCGAGACCGCGGTGCAGGAGGCCGCCGACCTGCTCGCCAGTCGCGACCGCAGCGTCTCGGTCGTCGCCGGACAGGGCTGGCATCCCGGCGTCATCGGCATCGTCGCGGGTCGCCTGAAGGAAAAGCTCGGTCGGCCCGCGATCGTCATCGCGATCGACGAACACGGCATCGGCAAGGGATCGGGCCGGTCGATCCCGGGCGTCGATCTCGGCGCGGCGGTCATGGCGGCGCGCGAGCAGGGCCTGCTCGTGTCGGGGGGCGGCCACGCGATGGCGGCCGGACTGACGATCGCAGAAGCGGCGATCCCGGCCTTTGCCGATTTCCTCGAGGAGCGGCTCGCCGCGGCGGTGGCGCAGTCGAATGACGGCCGCGCACTGCTGCTCGATGCTGTTCTTGCCGCGGGCGGGGTCAATCCTGCGCTGGTCGAATCGATGGACGCAGGCGGCCCCTATGGGATGGGCTGGCCCGCACCGCGCGTTGCGATGGGGCCGGTCCGCGTGATCAAGGCGGATGTGGTAGGCAATGGCCATGTCCGCACGATCGTCGCGGGCGACGATGGCCGTAGCGTCAAGGCGATGGCGTTCCGCGCCGCCGAGACGCCGCTCGGCCAGGCGCTGCTCGGCGCGGCCCCGCACCGCAAGCTCTGGCTCGCGGGTCGCGCCAAGATCGACGACTGGGCATCGCGCCCCGCAGCAGAATTGCACGTCGAAGATGCTGCTTGGGCCGATTGAAGGGTTGACGGGCCAGCCACTTGGCCTTAGGCGCCTCCAACCACGCAGGCCCCTTCGTCTAGCGGTTAGGACGCGGCCCTTTCACGGCTGAAGCACGGGTTCGATTCCCGTAGGGGTCACCATCTCATCGCCAAGCGGCAGAGATTGGCGAAATAGCGATAGAATCAACGCCTCGCGAGGCGCCCAGTGCTACAGATGGCGTCGCATACCGCATTCCGTTGAGCGCGGCAGATCGCGTTTCTCGCAGTTTCGAATGATCGTTGCGGAGGGTGTCCGAGGGGTCATCGGCAATACGGCGTGGACAGGGTGTTTGAAAGAACCAACCCGTTCCTGGCGCGTAGGAAGCGCGCCGTGCTGGTTATCGGATGCCTGCCGAGATCAGGCAGCGCGAGACGGGATCACCACCTGATAAATGGTCGCTGAGCGCACCAAGGCCGTATTGCATTGAGACGGCTGTTCCGCGACTGCGGCGCATGCCTCACGCCAGCAACATCGTCTATTGCGACGGTCCAGACAGCCCCCACGCCTTCGACATCGTTCCGATCCAGCCCCGTAAGGGGAGCTTGGATGCCATGTGCCCATTCTGCAAAGGCCGGGGCCAATGGAATACCGAGATCGATCTCGTAAGCTTCCGCTGCAAGCGTACCGCCTGCGATCGGTGCCATGGCGCTGGATGGGTAGAAACCGGCTCGGACCCGGTCGGCCTGCCCGACATCGAGATTTCACCGGAAGGCTACCCCCGGTGGACCCTGCGCTTCGAACCTGCCGACGACGTCACGCCGATTGACCCGGAAAAACCAGGCCTATCGCAGATCTAGGAAGTTATTGGTTTGGTCAGGCGCACCGAGTTTGGCCGCGACCCACGCAACGTCCTCGTCGCTTGGCTCCTTCGGCGGGTCCTCGCCAGGCGAGAGCACGCCATCGGGGAGGTCTTGCGGGATGCCGGTAATCGGCTCGTCGATGGCGCGCTCGTTGGAACTGTCCGTGATCTTCTCTCTGTTCGGCATGTCATTCTCGGCGGCGGCGGCTCCTGGTCGGCGAACAGCCCTCGCTCAGGTCATCCGCCGGGCGTGGCGGAAGCGCGCATACCGGTTGAGGAGATCGTTGATCAGCTGTTCGTCGCTCAGGCCGGTCACATCATGCGCGGGCTCTCCCTCCGAGGAATGCGCCACCGCCCGGTAGTGGAGACGCTCCTGTTCGTTCGCCTTGCGCGATGCCGCCCAGGCGAAGCTTGCCTGGCGGAAGCCGCGTGCCCGAACCCCGTAGCGGAACTCGCCACGCTCGCCGTGCGGGATGCGAAGTTCGACCTGGTTTTCGTCCTGAACGAGGGTTGGCGAGAGGCCGCTGTCGCGCATCTGTGCCGCTACCGCGTCGAGCGCCGGGCTTGCCGTATCGGTGAGGAACGCCGCAACCTCACGCTTGTCGTGGAAGCGCGTGATGGTCGCGAGGCGCTGCTGCCAGCTCAACGGCGTTTGGGCGATCGGATCGGAACCCGCGGAGGACAGGTCCATCGCTTCCTGACCCTCGGTCTGCAGGGCGCGCAGCAGCCCATAGCAGATGAACACCATCACCACCGCGAATGGCAATGCACTGGCGATCGCGGCGGTCTGAAGGGCCTGGAGCCCACCGGCGACCAGCAGCACCGCACCGACGCCGCCCGCGGATACCGCCCAGAACACACGCTGCCACACTGGCGGGTTCTCCGCCGCGCCCGACGTGATCATGTCGATGACCAATGCCCCGGAATCCGCGGACGTGACGAAGAAGGTGATGATCAAGAGTGTCGCAATACCTGAGACAATCGTTGCGAAGGGCAGCTGCTCCAGTGTCTCGAACAACGCCACCGGCAGATTGTTGGCGACGGTGTCGGCGATGGCGGCCGTACCCGCCATGTCCAGCGCGATCGCGGTGTTGCCGAACACCGTCATCCAGAGGAAGGTGAAAAGGGTCGGCACCAGCAGCACGCCGCCGATGAATTCACGGATCGTTCGCCCACGCGAGATGCGGGCGATGAACATGCCGACGAAAGGCGACCAGGCGATCCACCAACCCCAGTAGAACAAGGTCCAATTGCCCAGCCACGGGTTGGGTTCATAGGCGTAGAGGCGGAAGGTGCGCGGCACGACTTCGCCGAGATAGGTGCCGATGTTCTGCACAAAGGCCTGGAGCAGAAACACCGTCGACCCGGTGACGAGGACGAAGGCGAGCAGCAGTCCGGCCAGGATGATGTTGAGTTCGGACAGGCGCTTCACGCCTTTGTCCAGTCCGGCGACGACCGACAGCGTGGCCATGCCCGTGATGGCGGCAATCAGGACGAGCTGAACGGGGATGCTCGTCGGCAGGCCGAACAGGTAATTGAACCCGGCATTCACCTGCAGCACGCCGAGACCAAGCGACGTCGCAACACCGAACATCGTGCCCAGCACCGCGAAGATGTCGACGGCGTGGCCGATGGGGCCGTAGATTCGCTTACCGATCAGCGGGTAGAGTGCCGAGCGGATGGTGAGCGGTAGTCCGCGGCGAAACGCGAAATAGGCAAGCGCCAGTCCGACCACGATGTAGATCGCCCAGGCGTGCAGGCCCCAGTGGAAGAAGGTGAGGACCATCGCTTCGCGTGCAGCCGCGATCGTCTTCCCTTCGCCCACGGGTGGCGATGCATAATGCTGGATCGGCTCGGCCACGCCGAAGAAGATCAGGCCGATGCCCATCCCCGCACTGAACAGCATCGCGAACCAGGACAGGTAGCTGTAATCCGGTTCGCTGTCGTCGGGCCCGAGCTTCACATCGCCATAACGACTGAACATCAGGAAGATGGCGAAGATCAGGAACCCCGCGACCGCGGCGATGTAGAACCAGCCGAAATCCGCGACGATCAGCGCCTGCACGGTCGTGAACACCCGGTTCGCGGTCTCCGGGGCGAGTGCGCCGAAGAGGGCGAAGGCCAGGATCAGGCCTGCCGAAACGAAGAATACAGGTGGATTGATCTCCGCCTTGCGTCCCGCTGCTGGCTGTCCCGCATCATTCGGTACCGGCTCGGTCAATGTACCTCCTATTCATGGTTAATGTCGTGTCCAGTGAAAGGAACGACGCTGAGCCTTGTCAGTTGCGAACGAGTGTTACGATGGGGAAACGATTGGCCCGGCCTCTCGCTTGCGGCCTCGCCCTGTCGGTGGTGCTGTCGTCGGCGGCAGCGCAGGACGCCTGGCTAAACAAAGCGATGAGCGTCCGACCGAGACGATGCTGCCGGCTGAGAAGAAGGCCAGTGTGCTTGCCGGAACATGGAACAGTATCCAGGGGTCGAAGCCCGGGCTCGGCCAGCCGAACGATGGCGCCCTGCCGGGCTGGTACGAAACCGACCTCTATGCCGGCGCGTCGATCGAGCTCGACAAGCGATGGACGGTGTCTGAAACTTGTTATCGATACGTCTCGCCCTCGGCATGCGTAATCGCGCGGGAAGCGAAGCGCGGTCGTCTCGGACGAAAGCCGTATTTCTCTCTGTCTTGGCTCGGCAGGAATCTCCAGCCTGAACGCTGCGCCCTGATCATAGCCCGCAGGCGCAGCAGAAGTGCCCGTTTACCGCCATTGAGTTCGCGCGCCCTGACCAGCAATTCCCCGTGTCGCGCGTTACCGTTGCTGGACGACACAACAGCCTCTGAGCCTTCGATGATCATGGGGCCGTACGCACCGCCCTCTGGCCGCAAGCCGACGTCCGAGGGGGCAACGACATCTCGATCATCATGCCGGATCCGAACGGCCAATCCGCCATTTTTCAGCCGACCGGCGACGATTTCGGTTCGGCCGTCAGGCGATCGAAACGAGGCCTCGCCCTATCTTGATGAAGAACGCCATGGATCCGGTAGATGAGGTGCCTCCGCCAAAAACGGCGCTGGCCGGACACGTGGCGGTAATTTAGCGCCGGGGGACAACCTCAACGATAATATCGCCCGCTTCCAGACGGGCGGCCTCGGGTTCCCAGAAGCAAAAGTCCTGATGCCCACGATAGATGCGGTGGCCGAGCCCGGTGGCGATGGCGGCAAGCGGTTTGCCGACCTCGTCGGCAGCGACCTCGCGTTCCCGCAGGACTACACGCCCGCCCGACGCGGCAAGATCGGCCATGTATTCGGCGGTGTGAGCGCCGTGCGTGGACCCGGCGAGCAGAAGGCCGGCGAAGCTGGCCGGATTGATGACGACGTTTGCGCCGGCCTGATGCGCAATCGCTTCATTGTCCTCCGACCGGATCACCACGCTGATCGGTAGATCGGGCGCGATCCGCCGCGCCGTCAGCACGATAAGGATCGAGGTATCGTCACGGCCGGCGGAAACGATGAGCGCGCGGGCCTTGGAGAGACGGGCTGCCTCGAGCGCGGCGTTGCGCGTGGCGTTTCCCTCCATCACCGTCGTGCCGCAACTCTCCGCCGTGCGTAACGCCGCGGCGCGCTCGTCGACGACGACGATCATGCCCGGATCGGCGCCGCGACGGATGAGTTCGCTGACGGCCTCAGATCCGCTCGTACCGAACCCGGCGACCACGACATGGTCTTCGAGGCGTCGCTGGATCACCGACATACGCCATTTCTCCCAGACGCCCTTGAGCAGAAAATCATATGCGGTACCTAAAAAGATGAGCCATACGAAGAGCCGGATCGGCGTCACGACGAAGGTATCGAACATCCGCGCCTGCTGGGTCACAGGCACGATGTCGCCGTAGCCGACCGTCGTCACGGTAATCATCGTGAAATACAGGATGTCGGCGAACGTCACGGGCTCGCCCGAGTTCTGCCGCAGACCGTCGCGATCGAACCAGTGCACCGCGAGCGCGATGCCGATCAGCGCCAACGCGACCAGCGCCCGCCACGACAGGGCCAGCCACGCCGGGGTTCGACTCTGGCGGCGCAGGCGATAGTGCACCGTGTCTGCATCGTCAGTGTGCATGCCGTCTCTTGCCTCTCCGCTGTGCCGCTGTGAAGTCTTTCGGTGATCCGCTCGATTGGTTGGCATTTGGGGAGGTTACAGACTCTCGACAGCGCCTGTCTGCAATCGCCTACGGTGGATCGACATAAGGATCCCGAACAGAATCAGCGCCGTACGCCGCGGAGCAGTGCCCCGCTTTATCGAACGGGCGCCCTGATCACTGCGGCAGTGGCCTAGGTCGGGGGCGTTTGCTCGCCTGATGTAGAGTGAAAACGGAGATCGCGCTGAGGCACCGGGATGGTGACGCCGTGTTCCTTGAACAGGTCCCAGATGCGAAAGAACACGTCGCTTGTGACGTTCCCAACCCCCGCCTCGGGGCTGTCGATCCAGATCCGCAGGTCGAATTCCACCCCATTGTCGCCGAATTCCTTGATCCAGCAGACAGGGGCGGGTTCGGTCAGCACACGTGGCGAGACGGACGCGGCCTCGACGGCAAGCCTCTGCGCCAGTCGCAGATCGCAATCGAACGACACCCGAAACCCGACATGAACCCTGACGTCCCGGCTTGAGAAAGACCAGTTTTCGACTTCGTCGGTCATCAGCCGTTCGTTCGGGATCAGATGCTCCTTGCCGTCACGGGTCAGCACCGAGACTGCGCGAACGCCGATCTTGTTGACCCAGCCGAAGGTATCGCCGACCGCGATGACGTCGCCGGGCTTGATCGATCGGTCGAGCAGCAGGATGAGGCCGGCGATCAGATTGCCGAGCGTTTTCTGCAGGCCGAAACCGATCGCGAGCCCGAACGCGCCGGAGAACACGGCCAGCGCCGTAAGATCGATGCCGAGAAGATCGATACCGACGAAGATCGCGACGGTGACGACCGCAATCTGAGCGAGTTTCTGGAACAGCACGCGTTGCGCCGCGTCGAGCAGCCGCGCCTGCCCGATCCAGCGCAGGATCAGCCCGAGCAGCGCGCGAGCGGCGAGGAACAGCAGGAGCGACAAGCCGACCGCGTTGACGATGTCGAGCAGCGAAATACGGCGGCTGCCGACCCCCATGCTCGCGCGGTCCAGCCCCGCGATCAACGGGGTCAGGCCCCCCAGTCGACTTGCCAGCACGATGAGAAACAGGGTGGCGGCAATCAGCGACGCCGGTCGGCTCCGAAGACCGAGCGCACGGCCGAACTGATAGGCCAGCGCCGCGACCGCGATGCCGAGACCCGCCGCAAGAAGGAGATCGGCGCCGGGGTTGAGCCCCCGAACGCCAAGGAATGCCGTCAGGACCAGCGCCGTCACGCCGGCGCGGGTAATCGCCATCAGGCGCGGCGCGACCACGTCCGCGTGGCGCGGCGCCAGGGCCGGCAGGAGGTATCTACAAGCAAGACGCGCTGCAACGATACCCAGCAGAAGGGCCGTGCTCAGGATCGCGACAGCCGCGATCAGGTCATGAAACGGCAGCGCCGTCCATTGATCCAGATAGGTCTGCCACCAGGCATCATGTTCCAACCGGTTCTCCAATGCCATCTCGTCGGCGTCGGTCACCCGACAATCACAGCGTCATTCCCATCTGGTCGCCGGATCCCTGTTAAACGGACTTGGCACCCCGGTCAGCCCTTGTACGTCATGCGCGTTACCGCCGTGCCGTTTGCGCCATTCCGGGCAAGGGATCGCTGGTGAAGCAGCGCGAAGGACGGGCGAGTTGCTCGGCACCATCTCTGTGCCCCCTGCCCTGTCATGCGATGCCAAAGCCGTTCGTCAGATACCAATGTCTTGAGGTGGTCGTCGTGCAACGGCTCTGCCCCAATCATGTACGTCAAATTGGTGAGCTTGGCTTACCGCTCGCGCTGCTCCTCGTGATACTCCTCCAGGACCTCCTTAACGTCCTTGCGGTCTTCATTCGACACTGCTTCAGGAGCCTTGTTGGCGCCTGACCGGCCGGTCAGGCAAAGACGCAAATGTATCGGAAGATGGTCTGAACCCACATCTTCCAGCACCTCCAGGCTATGCACCTTGAACTCGGGTGTGACGAACATGTGGTCGAGCGGCCAACCGAGCAGCGGCGTGCGCGCGGGGAAGGTCGCGAACGTGCCACGGCCGATCCGAGCGTCGAGATAGCCTCCGACGCGTTTGAACAGCTGCGAGGTGTGCGACCATGCGACATCGTTGAAGTCGCCGATCGCCAATACCGGCAACTTCGTACGGGCGGCACGACTCGCCGCGATCGCGATCTCGGCGTCGCGTGTCTCGGTATCCTGCCCGGGAACGGGCGGACGCGGGTGAAGCGCTATCACGCGAAATCGATCACCGGCCGTCAGCTCGGCATGGACCGACGGCGTATCCTTTTGGGCGATCGTTTCGATCCGCCCATCGCGCATCGGCAGCCGCGTGGCGAAGATCATGCCGTAGGTATTGCCGATCGGTTGTTCGAGCCAGTGTGGATAGCGCGCAAGCTGCTTGGCCAATGCATCGGCCCAACGCTGGTCGGTTTCCATCAATAGCAGGATATCGGGGCGAACCCGGTCGATCAGCCGCGCCGTTCGCCCATAGGCTCGATTGGACTCCAACACGTTCAGCGAAAGGACGCCGAAACACCGGCTCTGCGCGGTTGAGGCATCATCCGCAAAGGCCAGCTCCGTCTTCGCAAGCGGTGTATACGGATAGATGCGATACAGTTGCCACCCCGCTGCGACGGCGCACCCCAACGCGATCCATCGTCCTGCCTGCCGATCCAGCCACAGCGCCAAGCCTCCGCCCAAGAGCAGGAGGCCGAGTATCTGGACCCGGGGAAAGTCCCAGATCCTGATCCACCATTCATTGGACTCGATGATGCTGAGCCCGGTTACGAGCATCAATACGCCTGTGAGGGCACGGATCGGAAATGTAGCTAGCCGCATTGCTGATGCCTAAGAGCGGCCTTGCCTTGGACCAAGCCCTATGACCTTCAGGCCGAGATATCACCGGCGCCGCTGCCGAAGCCGGAGCCGTATCGAGGCCATGTTCGGTCGTTTTAGAGACGGGCGCGGCGTCGTCGGTCGCGACGATCGATGCCCGAAGGCCTTCCTCTCTGCAATCGACCTCGCCACCACGGGCCTGGTGTAACACTGATTAACGAGTCGTCACCCTAGTAACGGGAGTTCCACCGATTCGTCGGCCAAAACGCTCTGTTCAACGAATATTGGATCCCGACTCGGTTTTAGTAGATTGCCATATTAACCACGACCGGGCAGGACGGTCTTGCCGCGGGGCGGCAGCATAATCCATTTAACTCAAAGGAAATTTTATGCGTTATTGGCAGAACGGCAAGCCTTTCAAGGGTTAAGTCGAACATAAAGGACGACTCGCTATCTGATAGTGGGTCGTCCTTTGTTTTTGCATGCTATGGCATTGATAAAATTGTTACAGTTTTTTTACGTTATGATGAATCGACTGGAAAAGATTCATTCTTGCGACAGGCTACGGCTTCTGAGTTCTTATCCCGGATAACTTCTGGATCGGAATAGCCTGTCTGACGGTTTTCAGCCGCCTTAGGGTTGCTGTGATGATACCGAAGATGTTGGCGCCAGGCATGAGACATGCTCTGCCGACCATAATCTAAATCATCTTTACCTCCTGCTGCCCACATTGCGCGGTAACCGGTAATTTAGCGCCGAATGACGGCGCCGATGGCTCTTCAGGGCCCTTTCACCCAGCGCTAATTCGCGGATCTTATCAGGTGGCTGACGCTGCTCGACAGAGTGAACGCCGTACTTGAACTCGGCTTGATACACACCGAGAATAAGTACTCGCTGCTTTCCAGCGCGTAGGCAGGATCGCACGCAAAGGCGGCGAGGCACTCTTGGTCCGCATCGGCGCGACCTTACCGAACCGCAAAGCGGTCAGTTCACCAGACTTCGGGCGATACAAGTTCATCATTTTACGTATTACGATCGCGCCGCGGGTCGGTGCGGCGGCGTGAACGACGGCCTGATCGCACCGGGACGTCCACCGGCAAACGGTGCAATCCGCGATACGTCGGCCGGTCCTATCCAAGCCGGCGACACTTGCCTGACATAGAGTCGACACGGCATCGCGGCCGCGCCCGCATACGTCCGCGACGCTACTGCCCTCAGACGAAACTTCACCCAGCGGCATGTCAGATCCGCAGAGTCCCTTCTGTCGCGGACGTCAGCGGCACGTCCTTGCCCGTTGTAGCGGAGGCTGACGCACTCCGCGCCAACGGGCGCCGATCGAAAGAGCCTTCAATAGGAATTACTGAGAAGCCTTCGCCTTGGGATCGAGGGGTTTGGCATACTCGATCTTCGCCGCGTTCCGCAGCGCCGCCTGATGCTGAACGATGCCTGCCTGGATGCGGTCACGTGCGATCCCCTGCTTGGCGAGTTCATTGATAGCAGCAGAGCTCGCTTCGGCTGGACGGACGCTTATGACATGATTGGCGATCGCCGTTGCACCTTCGAGAATAACCAGAGGCTCACCGTTCACCGTCGTCATCAATCGACCGAGTGCGTTACGATCCAGACTTGCGCTGTCGAGTTCCACCGTTGCCCGCTGATAGCTCACGCCCCGGCTATCCAGAACTGCTGTCAATTCCGCCAGTGTCTTTGCCGGCTTCATAGCCGCGATCAGGCTCGGATTATTTGGTGCTGGAAAACGAATCTGTTCCACCGACAATGTCCGGCGCTCCCTACTCAGTTCGGGATGCTTCGCTAGATACGTCTCGACGTCGCGCGTCGTGACCGGTTGAGGTACACCTGCTGCGACCGATTGCAGCGCAAGGTTCGCCATCACGATATTTTTGGCACGCTCCACGGCAAGAACGGCGTTCGGCTTCTTGTAAAGACCATCACGCTCGCCGGCCTGGATAACCAGCTTTCGATCGATAAGGGCCTGCAGGGCCTTTGGCTGAAGGTCTTTCGAGTTTTGCGCGTTGGCCCCGCTCAACCCCAGCTCGAAATTGAGTTCGCTTTGCGTGATAGCTTCGCCATTGACCGTAGCAACCGTCTGACCGCTCGGTCCGGCCTTATTGCAGGCCGCTGCCGCCAGCGTGAGTGCGAGTGCTGCGGCAGACAGGGTTTGCCACTTGGTGATGAGGAACCTGGAGGATGCTGACATAAGCAATTACCTTAGACATAATACAGAAGGAAACGAGATGGGAACCGTATAGAACTGGTTAAGCGTCGTGGTTTTTGCAGGGCTTGCGCGTTTTATACCTGCGGCGATCGATGGATGAAAAGCCGGTTGATACGGTGTGGTGCTATTTGCTGTGCGCGCTGAGCAAGTGACGTGGCAATGAGGGCGCCGCCGCTCCCACCATATTCATGGTCGCGGCGAGACTTGACGATATATTCAGTGGCTTGCGACCCTCATCGCCTATGCGTTGATCGGGCCAGCGAGAAGTGCGCGGCCAGAGGCGCCGCAGGACTCGAACAATGTTTTCGCGAAGCCCATCATGGTTGCCTCTGCAGCCTTGGCATCCGGATCGATGATCGAAAATCGTATCAACGCCCCGTCTGGGACAAGGCCGGCCAGGTTCTGCATTGCGATGGACCGTCGCTGATCGTCCCACGACACCGGGAAACGATTCCCCAGTCGAGTCCAATAAAGAACCTGCTCTGTACGGGTATCGCGCACGGTCGTTAGGAAGCGCCCTGGTGCACTGATGCCTTTGCCCAGAGGAATATCCACGTCTCGTATATCGGTGATCGTAAAACCGGATCCGGGGTAGCAGGACTCAGGACGATGCACCATCAACATGCCGCTCTGCCGATACGCATAGGCGATCAGAAGCATGATGGGCGGAGCGCCATCGGCACCGTAACTGCGCATCAGCTGCTTCTCATAGACGGCTGCCGCTTTTGCTTCATCCTCGGGGGGTAGAACAAAGCTGACATCCGGCACCATCGCCCAAGGTGCTGCTTGCTTTGGAATGGCGTCGTTCAGGTTTCCGGAAGGAATGGCAACGACGAGCTCGGTAGGGCGTCGAGCATAGGTGACGCCTGCGGTTATGCCGAAGGCGAGACCCAGGGCAGCTTCTCGTCGAGTAAATCGAGCGATTGTCATGTCGTTACTTTCGGGCCCAACGTGAAACAATAGGATGCAGCACCGCATCCAGTCCCAGCAGCATAAGCAATGCCAGGATAAACATGCCCATGCCGACCAGCTCGTGCGCCAGGCCCTGCGCGGCCTCCTCGGATATGTAATAGGTCATGAGAACCAGTATGATGATCCGTAGAAAGTTTGCCGCGATGGCAAGTGGTATCATCAGCGATATCAGCAATATCGCGTAGCGGGGTGCATTGCCATGCCGAAGATAAACGTAGAAAACGCCCAACGCACAAATGCCGATCAGGGAGTTTATCCCGGAGCACGCCGTCGCGACCAGCAACTGATATCCGCCAATCTGGATGACCGTTCCGGTACTCCCGATGGGGAGACCGAATGCAGCCAGCAAGTTTACGGAAGCATCGGAGATCAAGTCCTTGATGGGACGCGTAGCAACGAAAACCCAGTTCTCCGGCGGCGTGATGATGAACAGCAGGTACACCAGGGGGAACCACAGCCTCTTGAGTGCCTCCTTACCGAGATAAGTCCATAATAATACTACGATCACGGTGTAGAGGGACAGAGCCTCGATCGCCAAGATGCTGGTAATTCGCCCTACGGAATAGAGCAGCAGCGCGGGGACCAGCAGCAAGCCGACAGGAAGGAAGGATTGGCGCTTGCTGACCTCCCACGGCCGCGCACGCCAGATCAGCCACAGCGCGGAAATGAAGATAATGGGCCCGTGCGCGCCCTGTTCGGTGGACCAGCTGACGGTCGCCAGCCGGCTCACTGTCGGCAGGATGAGGCACGCCAATCCTATCAGAAGCGGCCACCACCGCGCTGTCCAGCACGCCAGGCCGCTACCGACGTCAGTCCACGACCCGCTTGGCTGCGGCCGCGCCTCTACCCGTATCACGCATTTCTCCCGACGACTTATGAGCGGTAAAGCTAGCGTCTTTTACCCAATATTCAAAGCCATCGCCACGATCGCCGAGAATGCCATCGCCCGCACCGTTGATAGGCCACCCGTACCGCCCCGGGACAAGGCGAGGCCATACCACCCCTATCACGCAGCGCGCGCCCATGCGCCGAAATCGCGCTTTCCGGCTGCCTGGGGGCCGGCCCCCAGAAGGGCATAAGGCCTAGCGGTGCTCGAAGCGGAACGTGCCTTCCGGCCCCGTCTGCGACGAAGGAAGGCCGATTGTCCCAAACTTGGACATTATTGAGATCATGGGGGAATCTCAGCGTTATATCGGTTTGCGAATCGCCATGCCCCCCGGTAACAGCTTGTTAAGTATCAAATAGAGGGAACCATCATGAAGCGTCTACTACTCTCGACCATGGCATTCGCATCGGCTTTCGCGATGGCCCCTGCAGCTCACGCAGCGGATTTCGTTCCGGGCAACCCCGAGTTCACCGTAAGCGGTGACATCACGGACGGTACTGTTTCGGCAGACTTCGGTCGTTCGGGCATTGCGTCGGGCATGTTCACGGATACCTTCAACTTCATCATCGATCAGACTGGTCTGGCCAGCGGCACGCTGAGCACGAACACCACGCGCCTGACGAGCTCGACCGATCTCGACATCCTGTCGGTGTTCATCAATGGCTTCGCAGCCACGAAGACCATCGTCGGCAACGCCGAGTTCTTCGAGATCAACAACGTCGCGATCACGTCGGGTGCGACGAACAAGATCGTCGTCAACGGCATGTCGCGTGGCAACGGCTCCTATGCCGGCACCGCAACCTTCGAGCCGACGGCAGCAGTTCCCGAGGCTGGTACCTGGGCAATCATGCTGTTCGGTATCGGCGGCATCGGCGCATCGATGCGCGTTCGTCGTCGCCAGGCGAAGATCGCATTCGCCTAAGCGCATTTCACAGCTGGTCCCAGCGCCCATCTGTGTGAAGGCAGCCGTCAACCTTTCGAGGTTGGCGGCTGTTTTTGTTTAGTCTACGGCGCGGACGGGTCGACGAAAGGATCCATGCGGCGCGACCAGCGCCGTTGATCGATACTTGGGCAGGCGGGATGGTCCATGCTGCGCCCAAAGGCACAAACCCCGAGATCGCGAACGCGCCTGAATGGATGCCGCCAGTTACTAAGCACAAGGCCTGGTATCGGCACCCATCGGTCGACAACCGCTCCCAGCCAGGTAGGCGGCTGCGAGTGGCAATGAGCACCCGTGTGCGCAGTTCTGCGATCTCTAGATCCTCAAGTACAGGCGGAGAGCTGTAACATGAGTTTACGGTTGGAGCATGTTACCAAACTTGCACACAGCAAAGAAGGCCTGAGAGCGGCCTACGCCGCGGGTGTTGATCATCAGCAGAATGGCTGGCTGAGATATCCCCCATGCAAATGGGATCATCCCGCAATTCTGGCTTTTGACGAAAGCGGAACGTGCGTTGGCGGTATCAATTGGGGCGAGGACCATGATGATCGAACGCTCACAATTACGTTCGCGTGGGGTTCGCCTACCGCTCCCGCAGCCTTTGCTGCCGTGCTATCGCGATTTCGGAAAACTCATCTGAACGGTTGGTTCACCGAAATCCACTTCACGATATCGACTCATAACGAAGCCATGCAAAAGGCTGTAAAAGTACTTGGGCTTGTTCCCCGGGCATTCACCTTTGAAATGCCGGTAAAGGCTATGGCCAGGTCTTGATGGCAAAAAAAATGCCCGGCTTGGTAAGCCGGGCATTTTCGAGTTCAGCCGTTATCGGGCTTCACGGTATTCCAATATCGCAAATTGGCTCATGATTTTATTCATGACAATATTTGCCAGTCATCACTCCTGTACGCCTTACTATTTCTCTAGTAACACATTGCATTATGCCGTGCAGGATGCGTTAATTAAAGAATATAAGAGCACAGGCTGTTGACTGTTTAGCCCCTGATGGGCTTGCCGATTGGCCAGTAGCGCATGTGAATCCCCCTCATTGAAAAAGTGTCTGTCTTTCGACAAGGAGACATATGCAGCAAATTCATTTCGTAATTGCGACTGCAAGCGGTTTAAAGTGCATTAACCGCAAATTGTGAATTTCAATTTGCTGCGCGCATGATGATGCACTGACGCTCTCGGAGCCTTCACCCGTGAAAAGGGCGCCCGAGCCTCGCCGCCAAAATGGGAGGCGGCAACCGCTTGCGCGCGGAAGTCACCAGGCCATGGTGATCGACAGGGTCGCCAACGGCACGACATCGGCGGTCGTGCCACCGGAAGCGTCGAGCCGGGCCAGCTGATGGTCACGGACCACGGCGAGGATTTCGCCCTGCAACGATGCCGTGGCGCCGGCGATCTTGACGGGCTGCGCGACCGCCACCCCGGCGCTGCCATATACCCTGTCGCCGCTGTCCGCCGCATAGAAGCCGCGCCAGCCGACACCGGCCGAGACCGGCACCGTGAGCGTCGGGCCATCCTTTCCCCGTGTCAGCGCAAACGCGGGGGCGATGCCGGCGATCGTGTAAAAACCCCCCTCGCCTTTGGTCCGCTTCGTCGCGGCGAAACGCGGCGCGAGAAATCCCACCGCATTATCGCCGGTGTATAGGATCGTCAGGCTGGCCTCGTGGGTCGTGCTCGCCACCCCGTTGGGGCTGGCCTTGATGGCATAGGCGGCCGCAGCGGACAGCCCCTCGACAGGTCGCCATGCAAGACCGACGATCGTGTTGCTTTCATACCAACTGCGCGGGCGCGAGCGTTCGTCGGCGCGCGGCGCGTGAAAGCCGTTCGAGCTTTGCCCGACCAGGAACAGGACTCCCTGCCCGTCCGCGCAGCGCGTCAGCACTGCGGCACCGCCGACCGAGAGATGGACCGGGACTCTGCCAAGGCCGACATCATCGTCGTCATAGGCGCCGCGCGCATAATCGCCGTTGCGGACGTCGACCGTGACGATCGGATGGACCGTCCCATCGCCGACATCGACCTCGGACAGCGTCGCGTCTTCGGTATCGATGAACGGCACAGTCTGCGCCGAAACGCGGGACGCATCGATACAGGCGCACATCGCCGCCAGAACTATCAGCGCCTTTGCAGTCACGCGGTGCGTCGCACCAGCCAGACGGTATCCCCGGCATCGTCGATGACGAAGATCGCGCCATCGTCGCGCGTCTGCACGCTCACCGGTCGACCATAGACTTCGCCCGTCTTCTCGTTCGCGACGAACCCCGTCAGGAATGGCTGCGGCGCGGCGGTCGGCCTGCCATTGGCAAAGGGGACCGCGAGGACGTCATAGCCGATGAACGCGGACCGGTTCCACGATCCGTGCCGCGCAACATAGGCGACCTGTTGCGCGGCGGACGTTCCCTTGGCGAACGCCACGCCCAGCGCTGCGGCATGGGGCCCCACGGCAACGTCGGGAAGCAACGTCGTCGCCAGCAACTCGCGCTTGGTATTGGCGTGACGCGGATCCTGCTTGCCGTAATAGCTGTAAGGCCATCCATAGAACCCGCCGTCGCGAACGCCGACGAGATAGTCGGGCGCGATATCGTCGCCGAGCTGGTCGCGTTCGTTGACCGCCGCCCATAAAGTGTTCGTGCCGGGTGCCCAGGCCATGCCGACCGGGTTGCGAAGCCCCGACGCGTAAAGACGCTCGCGCCCTGTACGCAGATCGATCGCGAGGATGGCGGCTCGTCGCTTCTCCTCGTCCATGCCATGCTCGCCGACATTCGAGGCGGAGCCGACCGATACGTACAGCGTCCGCGCATCGGGGCTCAGCAACAGGTTGCGCGTCCAGTGATTGTTGTAGCCCCCCGCGGGCAGCGACACGAGCGGCTGCGGGGTTGCGGTCACGCGCGTCTGGCCGGGCGAGAACGGAACGCTGACGACGCCGTCGGTATTGGCGACGTACAGCCGCCCGTTCGCATATTGCATCCCAAACGGCTGGTTGAGCCCCTCGATCAGCACGAAACGCTGTTCCGCGACCCCGTCGCGGTCCACATCGCGCAACAGGGTGATACGGTTGGCGCTGAAGCCCGTCGTCTTCGACAGCGCCTGACCGCGTTGAACGTCGGGTTCGGCATCCAGTTTGGGCTTCGTGCGCGCCTCCGCGACCAGCATGTCGCCGTTGGGCAGCAGCAGCGCCTGACGCGGATAGTCCAGACCGCCCGCAAACTTGATGACCTCATACCCTCGCGGCGCCACGGGTTTGCGCCCGTCGGGCCAGCCGATCGTCTTGGGATGGTTGACCACGGACGCAGTCGCATAGGGCTCGGCCTGCGTCTTCAGACCCAGCACCGGCGGTGGGGTCTGGGCCATCGCGCCAGCTGCCAAACCCAATGCGCTGACGGCGGCAAGGATCGTCCTCATAATGTCTCCCGGAACATGACAAGAGTGTAACCGTCTCACAATCAACGATATCCATGAAGCTGCCAGCGCCGCGGATTAATTTGGCGATGTCGCGACCAATCCTCTCGGCAACAGCCTTGGTGACCACCACAAAACCACCGAACCACCGCCGGAACGAGGCGCCGCCGACATGACAAAATTTTCATCTCGGCCGTGGCACCATATAGCGCCCGAGCGTTGTCGCCGTTCGTCAGAGAATGGGATATCATGCCGAAAACATTGACTATTATCGGCATGGGTGCCTGTGGCGTCGCCGCCTTCGCCGAAGCCGTCACGCGACTATGCTATGATCCGGGCGACGGATGGATCATCCATCTGGTCGAGCGGGACGACGAGCTTGCGCGCGGTCTGGCCTTCGGCACGGAACAACCAGGGCATCGCCTGAACACCGAATCGCGTCTCATGGGGCTCTATGACCGCGAGCCGGGTCATTTCCGGACCTGGCTCGAGGCGCGGCGCGCGGCAGCCGGGACGCCGCTCGATCCCGATGGCGTCGAATATCCCGAGCGCCGTGAATATCGCCTCTACATGCAGGAGGTCCTCGACGAGGCGCTCGACCAGGCGCGGCGCGCGGGGATCGATGTCCGGATCCACCATCAGGAGGCGGTCAGCATCGAGGGCGACCATGATGCGGCGACCATCACGTTCTCGGACGGATCGACGATCGCGACGGACGTCGTTCTTCTGACGATCGGCACCCCCGATCCCGACCGGTTCGGCACCCTGAACGGCAAGCCCGGCTATTTCGACTCGCCCTACCCCTCCGACCGCATGACCAGGGGGATCGACAGCGATCAGTCCGTCGTCATCCTCGGCAGCGGTCTCAGCGCGATCGACGCGGTGATGACGCTGCTCGATGAAGGGCACCGCGGACATATCCACCTGATTTCGAAGGAAGGCCTGCTGCCGCGGGTCGAAATTCCCGCACCCGAGACGGGGTATGACCGTCAGCATCTCACGCTTGAAAACGTCCACCGGCATATCCGCGAACGCGGCGCCGCCTTCTCGGTCGTGGACCTGTTCCGCCTCTTCCGCATCGAGGCCGAGACTGCCGCGGGACGGACGATCGACTGGCAGGCCGAGGATCGCGCCGACGGTGACGCCCAAGCCGCCCTGCTCCACGACATCGCCGCGGCTGACTCCGGCGACGAGCCGTTCCAGCGCATATTGACCGCCGCCCGCCATGATTCCACTGCGATCTGGAACCTGTTGCGACCCGCCGACCAGAAACGGTTCGGGAAATGGCTGGCGCCGCATTTCGCCGCGGCGCGGTTCGTCACGCCGATGGTGAACGCACGGCGCCTCGCCGATGCGATGACGCGCGGGCAGCTCAGCGTCCGCGGGCGGGTCGATGAAACCGTCGCCAGCCCGACCGGCACCGGCTTCGTCGTCCGGTTCACGACGGGCGACACGCTGGAGACGCCGGTCGTCGTCAACGCCACCGGCCAGGCGACCACCCTCGCCGAGATGAAGGAAACGCTCGTCAAGGATCTGCTCGCCAAGGACTGGCTGCAACCACACCCGGTCGGTGGTGCCATCGCACACCGCGCGACCTGCCGGATCATATCGGCCAGCCGTGACGCACCACGCATCTACGCGCTCGGCCAGTTGCTCAACGGCGAGTTGCGCGACACCAACGCAGTCTGGTTCAACGTCGAGTGCGCAGGCCGCGCCATCGACGATATCCTGCGCCAGCAATGAGCGCGCTCGGCAACATCGCGGCGGCACTGCTGCCGCTTTATGGCGTGATCCTGCTCGCCTGGGGCGTCGGGGCGCGTGTGCCCTGGGCGGCGAAGCTGTTCTCGACCATCCTCGTCTTCGGCCTCATCCCTTTGCTGGTCATCGACAAGGTGCTCGGCGCGGAAACGCAGCAGTTGCTGGTGATCCCCCCGCTGATGTTCGCGGTCGCGGCGCTGATGAGCATTCCTGCCCACCGGTTGGCCAAGCGGCTCGGCGACGATTTCGATCCCAAATTGCTGTCGGCCTCCTTCTCGTTCTTCAACGTCGCGTTCTTCGGCGTGCCCGTCAGCCAGGCGCTCTTCGGCGAGGTCGGCGTCTCGACGGTGATCTGCGCCTATATCGGCAGCGCGCTGTACGGCGACACGATCGGCTATTTCCTGATCGCGCGGACCAAGGAGGGTACGCGCAAGGCCGCGACCAAGGCGTTGCGCGTACCCGTCGTCTATGTGATCGTCGGCGCGATCATCGCGAAGGCGGCGGGTGTCACGATGCCCGAGGCGGCGTCGCCGATCCTGTCGGTCGCCGGTACGCTGGTGTCAGTTCTCGGCATGGCGGTCATCGGCCTCAATCTCGCCGAGACCGGTCGCGACGACTGGCGGCCCCGGATGATGACGCGGATCCTCGGCGTCAGGCAGGCCAGCGGACTCGTGCTGATCGCCACCGCACTTGCGCTCGAAGCCGCGTTCATCGGCATCCTCGCGCCTCGCGACCGCGTCATCGTCGGGCTGATCGCGCTGTTCCCGATCGCGAGCAACGTCACGCTGTTCGCGACCCTCCTCGACACGAACCGCAAGGCCGCGGCCGTCCTCGTCGCACTGTCGAGCGTCGTCTCGCTGGTGCTCGTGTTGCTGGTCGTCGGCGTGTTTCACTCGGCGATACCGAGTTAGGAATTGCGCAAAGCGCCGGATGCGCGCCCTGAAACAATCTCGATAGGATCCGGAACAGACACAGTCGGTTGGCGCTTTGGATGTCACGCATCCCGGGAGCTGAACCATGACCGATCCAACACGCCGCACCTTCGTGTCGGGCGCCGCCGTCACCGCGGGCGCGCTCGCCGCGACCACCGTTGCCGCTGCGGCTCAGGGTGGGGGCAAGCCCGCCGCGCCGACGCCTGCCGCTGCCGCCTATCCCAAGCCGCCCTATCCCGTCCAGCGTCAGCCCTGGCCGGGTCTCGCGTCGAAGATGACGCCGCGGCCCGATCATGGCGAGACGAGCTACAAGGGGTCGGGCAAGCTGACCGGCAAGCGGGCGCTGATCACGGGCGGCGATAGCGGGATCGGGCGCGCTGCGGCGATCGCCTATGCGCGCGAGGGCGCGGACGTCGCGATCAACTACCTGCCGGCCGAAGAACCCGACGCGCGCGAAGTCGTCGCGCTGATCCGGGCGGAGGGACGCAAGGCCGTCGCGATTCCCGGCGACCTGCGCGACGAACGCTTCTGCCGCAAGCTGGTGCAGCAGGCCGCTGAACAGCTTGGCGGGCTCGACATCCTCGTCAACAATGCCGCGCGCCAGCAGACCCGCCCGGGCATCGCCGATATTTCGAGTCAGGATTTCGACGACACGATGAAGACCAATGTTTACGCGCCATTCTGGCTGACCAAGGCCGCGCTCGAGCGAATGGGTGCAGGCGCGGTGATCGTGAACACCTCGTCGGAACAGGCCGGCAACCCGTCGCCCGACATCGTCGATTATGCACTCACCCGCGCGGCGGTGCTGAACTTCACCAAGAGCATGGCAAAGCAGGTCGCCAGCCGCGGTATCCGCGTCAATGCGGTCGCGCCGGGCCCGTTCTGGACCCCGTTGCAGGTCAGCGGCGGCGCGACGCCTGAAAAGCTGCGCAGCTTCGGCGGCGATTCGCCTATGGCGCGTGCGGGCCAGCCGGCCGAAATCGCCGCGCTCTATGTCGCAGCGGCTGATCCGTCGCTGAGCTATTCTACCGGGCAGATCTTCGGGTCGACCGGCGGCAACGGCCAGCCTGCCTGACGAGTGTTGTGGGGGGGGGGGGGGGGGGGGGCCGCCCCCCCCCCCCCCCCCCCCCCCCCCCCCCCCACGACCCTTACTCGACCAGGGCGACGCCATAGCCCGCGAGGTCGAGCGCGCCGGGCAGCTTCCGCCCCGTCAGGACGTCGCGGGCCATACCCGACTTTGCGCCGGGCATCGCCACGCTGAGCGCACCGGGCGTCGTATTGACGTAGAGCGTCCGTCCTTCGACCGTCCGTGCGACCACCCCGTCGGGAGTTGCCGGCCCCGTCCGGATCTTCAGCTGGGCGTAGAGCGACCGAATCAGCGGATCGATCAACCCCGGTTGCGCCGCGGTCGCGAGATAGATCGCCTGCCCCTTGCCGAATGTGTTGACGGTGATCGCCGGGCTCTTGTCGGGCGTGTTTTCGAACCGCGCGAGGACCTTTGCCGTGCTCGGCTCGAGCACCTCGTAATAGGGGTCCGTACCGCTGAGTTCGCGGCCCTCGAAGCGGACGCGGAGCGGCTGTTCGGATCGGTAGAAGGCGTTGGTCCGCAGCCCGAACACGTCGGTCATGCCGCCCGGCAACGGCGTGCCGAACCATTTCCCGGTCGCGTCCACCTTCGCCGAATAGCCCGTCATGACGACCGTGCCGCCCCGCTCGACGTAACCGCGAAGCGCCGCCGCGATCTTCGTATCGACCAGATACGCGCTCGACACGATGACGAGCTTGTAACTGTCGATCGGGTCGTGGCCGATATCGATCACCGCCGCATCGATATTGTCTCGGTAGAGCGGCGCAAAGGCGGCCTTTACCGCGGTGGTGTAGTCGGTCTTGAAATATTCGGGCGTGGTGTTCGGCCCCGGCGGCGGGCTGGTCAGCCACATCGTGTCGAACGAATAATGCACCGCGACCTGCGGCGGGTCGTAGCGGGGGAAACCCATCGTCTGGAGCTGGCGGAACTCGCGCGCGATCTGCGCGAATTCGCCGACCTTCCACGACGGCCGGTCGTCATGGTCGACCAGCCCGAACAAGGCCTGCTCCTCTCCGCCGAGATGAGAATTGAAGGTCCAGGCGAGGACCGTCTGTGCATAATGCAGCAGCCCGAAATACGCCCACATCCGCGACCGCCCAGGCGTGCCGTAATAGCCCCCGCCACCCGCGGTGAACTCGTTAAACCAGACCGGCGTCTGGTGCCCGGCCCGGTTCATCATGACCTCAAACCCCGCACCGAGCGGGTCGCCGGGATAAAATCCCTGCGCGCCATAGGTCGAGACATCTTCCCAGGACCGGAGATAATCGAACCCCTTGGTCCCTGCCGTCGGCCAGAAGTTCGACGCGACCGGCAGGTTCGGGGCAAAGCGCTTGCGGATGGATTCGAGGTCCTTCAACGCGCCGATCGTGTCGTCCGACCAGAAGCGGCGCAGGTCGAGATAGCGCTCATTGGGTCCCGGACCCCGGCCATAGGGCAGGTCGACCTGATCCCAGTCGCCGATCCGGCGGGACCAGCGCTGCGTCGCCCATGCGGTGTTGAGCGCATCGACCGTTCCGTATTTCTGCTTCAGCCAGACGACGAACCGATCCCGGTCCGCCGCCGAATAGGACATCTGGCCATTGCCGATCTCATTGTCATAGCCCAGCGCGATCACCGCGGGATGCTTTGCATAACGCTGCATCATCCGCTCGGCGAGCCGACCGGCGAGGCGGCGATAATCGGGATCGCTGATATTGTCCCAGTAGCGCGAGGCGGCGTTGACCCGCACTCCGTCCTGCGTGACGATGTCAACGCCGGGATAGCGCTTGTGCAGCCAGATTGGTGCCGGCTGGCCCGGAATGTCGACGATGACCCGGATGCCCGCCGCCTGCATCTGACGCAGCACGTCGTCGAAGCGCTCGAAGGTGAACCGCCCCTCTTCGGGTTCGAAATAGTCCCAGGACAGATCGCCCATCCGGACCATGTTGAACCCGGCCGCCTTCATCACCGCGATATCGCTGGTGATCTGCGCCGGGCTGCGGTCGACGGGCTGATAACAGGTGCCGACGAACAGCTGCCCCTTGCCGGGCCAGCCGGGATGGCCGGCGGCGCTCTGCGCGCCCGCAGGAGCTGCGAGCAGCGCCGGCGCCGCCGTTGCAAGGGTCAACATCAGGGCAATGGATTGCGCGCGGCGGCGTAGCATGGAGATGGTCGTCCTTATCGAAGCGGTGGCCCCCGTCGGGGGGCGCCGGTACTGCGCCAAGCTGGCGAATGCGTGGATCGGTGACGCGGGGACCTGACGCTCAGGCAAAGTCGATCCGGAACGCGCTGGCGTGGCGGGTCGGGAGTGCCGCGGGCACGTCGATCACCAGCGCCTGCCCGGTCTGACGAAAGCGGATCGGCCCGCGATGGCCGAGCAGGCGGACCGCCCGCACCCCGCGCGGCTCGTGCGGGTTGCCAAGCGCCAGCGCGGCGATCGCCACGGTCCCGGCAGGCTCGCCGAGCGTGATCGCGAACAGCTGATCCTTCTTGGTCGTGAACCGGATATCGCGCGGCGTGTAATCCGCTTTTTCCGAGAACATGCCCGCGGCGGTTTCGGTCGGCCCCTCGCCGAAGATCTTCCAGGGCCGCGTGCCATGGATCGCCGGCGCGTTGACCGCCATCCACGGCGCCAGTTCGGCGAGCAACGTCTCCGACTCCGGTGGCAGGCTGCCATCGGGATAAATCACGACGTTGAGCAGCATGTTGCCGTTCTTGCTCACGATATCGGCGAGCATCGTGACGATCTGGCTGGTCGTCTTGTAGGGGTGGCGGTCGTTGAAGAACCAGTCGCCATTCGACGTATCGGTCTGCCACGGCAGCGCATTGATGCCCTTGAGCACCCCGCGCTCGACATCCTCGACCGACGCCTCGCGGTGGAATTCTCCAGACCCCGAATTCTTGCAGGTATAGACCGCCTCGAGCCGGCCGCGCCGCGCGATGCTGCCATTGTAGAGATGCGCGACAAGGGCGCGGCCTACGGCCCCGAACGGCAGCCCGCCATCCGAATAGAGCAGGTCGGGCTGATAGCTGTCGACCAGATCGACGATCCGGTCGAACCAGTGCCGCTGATAGGTGGCGTTCGTGGTGTACCAGGAGGCCGGCGTGTTGCGGTAAGGCTCGTCGCGATTGCCGTGATAGAGATCGGCGTTGGCGGGATCGGCACCGTCATAGTCCAGCCCGAGCTTCGGCCAGAACTGATCGTACATCTGGTTCGGATACCACCAGGTATAGCTCGCGGCGAGATGTTCGGACACGCCGAAGCGCAGCCCGCGCCGCGTGGCCGCGGCCTTCCATTCCCCCACCACGTCGCGCTTCGGCCCCATCGCCACCGCATTCCAGCGCTGATGCTTGGAACGCCAGAGGTCGAAATTGTCGTGGTGCACCGCCATCGAGACGAAATATTTGGCACCGGCGGCGGCATATTTGTCCATCAGCGCGTCCGGATCGAACCGATCCGCGGTCCATAACGGCAGCAGGTCCTTGTAGCCGTGCTCCGACGGATGGCCGTAGGTCTTGAGATGATGCTCGTAATGCGGGTGGCCGGGGACAGATCGTGTCCCACCGCGTGGTGTAGCTTCAGCGGCGTAGCCGCCTTGATCTCCGGGCATAGCCGGGTCGATCACGCCGCCATGGACGACAACGT